>CAMSTW010000024.1 GCA_947063855.1 uncultured Dorea sp. | reverse complement strand
ATGAAAATTCCAGAAGCCGACAGGGGAAAGTATATTACAAAATTATAGAATAAACACATTTGAGAAAGGCAGTATATACAGGCAATTTGGTTGATGGCATATACTGCCTTTCTTTCCTGTCATTCAGGCAGTTCCTCATATCCAAGTAAATCCATAGAAGAATAGTCAATATCATCAGAATCTAATTTTACAGCATTCCGGAAGTAGAGCCTGTAGCAATGTCCGGAAAACAGTTTGATATTCTTATCCAGGATGAGTCTGTGTTCTCTGTTCGTGAAGGAAAATGTGAAGGAAGACGTGAAGGAAGAGAAGAAGGATTGATATTATCTGGAAAGATTTTCCGGGTAGTAAGCGAATGTCCTGACCTTACAAATGAGAGGATTGCAGAAGAAGTTGGCTGCAGTGTGGAGGAAGTAGAATATTTGCCTCTTTATTATGGTAATCTAAATTATATATAATCCCTATAAGAAAGTGAGGCGGATAGTATGGCACAGGGAAATTGGAAATCAAGGAGTAGGAGGGATTTTTATTATGATTAGGATACTTTTCGTCTGTCTGGGCAACATTTGCCGCTCCCCTATGGCAGAATTTGTATTCCGCGACATGGTTCAGAAGAGGGGGCTTGCGGACCAGTTCCATATAGCGTCTGCCGCCACCAGCGCCGAGGAAGCAGGCAATCCGGTCCACCACGGGACGACGAATAAGCTGAAAGCATACGGCATCAGTACAAGGGGGAAATATGCCGTTCAGATGAAGAAGAAGGATTATAAGGAATATGACTACATCCTGGGCATGGAGTATCGGAATATCCGCAGTATAGACCGGATTATCGGTTCCGATCCGGAGCATAAGGTGCATATGCTTCTGGATTTCTGCGATAATCCAAGGGATATTGCGGATCCGTGGTATACAGGTAACTTTGACAGGACATATGATGATATCCTGGAAGGGTGCGAAGGATTCCTTCACTATCTGGTAAGTGAAGGGAAGGTTCAGATTAGCGGCTGATTGTAAATCAGCCGCTGATTCTGCCTTTATCGGACGAGTTGCGGGTATTTCTCTTTATTCCGGCGCTTGCATTCGTACATGATCTCATCTGCTTTTTGAAGGATCTCGTCATAGGTCAGATGATTATCTGAGCCTTCGATATCCACGACGCCGTAGCTGAAGCTGCACTGATATTGCGCATATCCGCCTGTCTGGAATTCGCGCAGGATCTCGGCCATCTTAAGCTCGATCAGCTCCCGGATACTGCCGCCAAGCACGAGACAGAATTCGTCCCCGCCAATCCGGGCAAATGTGTCCTCGCTTCGGAAGTTCGCCTTGATCAGCTCTACAAAGTTCTGGATATAGATATCGCCTTCCAGATGTCCGTATGTATCGTTCACATATTTGAGGCCGTCCAGGTCGAGATAGCACAGAGTGGTATCCTGCTCTTCGCGCAGCACCATCTCCATGTATTCCTCGAAGAACAGGCGGTTCTTGATTCCGGTTCCCGGGTCGTGGTACGCTTTGCTTGCAAGGTTATGGGCCGCCCGCTTCTCGTCCGTGATATCCACGATGATATGGACGTAGGAAGCGTGTTCCTTCCACTCGATTGGAAATGAAGTAATACGGTAATGGGTATCGGCTTCACCGGTCATTTCCCAGACCTTATACTGTTCGTCGCTGTTCCATTTCAGGATCTCATGATGGAATGGAAGCCGTTTCTTGCAGGCGCTGCAGAAACTGGAATCCGCGGATTCTTCGTGATTTCGCTTATTACAATACAGAATCTCCTTCGTATCCACATCTACGACAAGAAGCCATTCCTTACGCTTGCTCAGCATCTCGATCATAAGTTCGTTATAGCCTTCGATCATCTCGGCATGGCTCTGGGCCCGCAGCGCTTCGCCCCGCAGCTTTGCCTCGCGCTCCTTCAATTGCTTCGTCATCTCGTTAAATGCGACGGAAAAATCCCCCAGATAGGAAACATGCTGTGAATAGTCGCCTCTCGCAACCTGCTGCGCCTGCCAGGTGAGGTGGTTCAGGTTGGCGTGTAGATTCTTCAGGTTCTCGCACAGAGGGTTGCTCTTGTCCGGGAATAAGACAGACAGGTTCCCCCTGGAAAGTTCTGCGGAATATTCGGTCAGCTCGTCCACCTCTCTTAGAAGAGATAGAAGCTGGCGCTGCAGAGACGCTGAATCCTGCGGCAGAGCCTGCCGGGCTGCCGGCTGCCGGCTGTCAGGCTGTTCCGGATCATCTGGTAAGTCCTGATGAAGCTCCTGTGATGCCATGCCCTGCGGCTGGTTCTGCCACATATCCGGCCGGGTATTCAAGTAAGACGTCTGCGTCTTTGGACTCTGCTGAGAATTTAGGTAAGACGTCTGCGTCTTAGGATCCTGCGGCATATTCTGGTGAGAGTGCATCTCTTTGGGGGAGTGAGAAGCGCCTCCGGTCTCTGCGCAGAAACGGCACACCCGGTCGCCGGTCGCCCAGCAGTCAATCTCGGCCGTAGTATATGGATTCCCGGTATAAGCTGTAAAGATTCCGGATATAAAGCCTTCGTCATAGTTGCAGACCGTCTCGCCAAGTGTCGGGAGTCCGGAGCAGTCGGCATCCTCGGAGACAGTGAGGATGATCCTGCCGGTGTCTTCCTCCATCTTCTCGATACGGAGAACCCCCATCTTGAAGGCTTCCATCTGACTCTGCAGTTGTGCGGCAAATTCAGGAAATGATAATGACAGGTCCAGATATTTCCCGGCAAAAAACTGTCCTGCCCGGTAGCCGGCGTTTTGAAAAGCGCGGATCTGGGTTTCTTTGCCGAATTGTTCGGTCAGTTCTTCCCGAAGGGAATATTCCAAAAGACGGTAGACGGCAACCGGAATCTCTTCGCCGAGATTCTCGCGTCCATCGGATGAGGTCTGCAGGTAGTCTGCAAGCTTCAGATTTGTCTGGTCAGTCTGAGTATTTACTAAAGTATTATCTTCCACAATTATCCCACCTCTCTGTATGTTACCATATATTTTAGCATATCTTTCATGCATTTACAATTCGTCCGGCAGACTGTCCGCAGGATTATATTAGAAAATACATTGACATGACCCGGATGGAATATTATGATAATGAGAGCAGTGGTTATAGAACAGACGGCGTGGCCAGGTCTGTGATCTTAAGACTGTTATATACAGGATTTTCCGTAAATCATCAGGAGGAGAAGAGATGTCAATCAGGATTAATCATGAATTGCCGCTTCCGGAGGTATTGAAGGAACAGTACCCCATTTCCGGCAGGGTCAGGGAGATAAAGAAGAAGAGAGATGAGGAGATCAGGGATATATTCACAGGAAGATCTGACCGGTTCATTGTCCTGGCGGGACCGTGTTCCGCGGACAATGAAGAGTCAGTATGTGAATATGTGAGACGGCTTCGGAAAGTGGCTGACCAGGTGGCTGAAAAGCTGATGGTGATACCAAGAGTCTACACCAATAAGCCGCGCACCACAGGAGACGGCTACAAGGGGATGCTCCATCAGCCGGATCCGGAGAAGGAACCGGATCTTCTTGCCGGTATCATCGCGATACGTAAGATGCACATCCGTGTAATGGAAGAGACGGGAATGTCCGCGGCAGACGAGATGCTGTATCCTGAGAACAGAAGTTATCTGGACGATGTGCTTTCCTATGAGGCGGTTGGAGCCAGGTCTGTGGAGAACCAGCAGCACCGCCTCACCGCCAGTGGTATAGATATCCCGGTGGGAATGAAGAACCCCACCAGCGGCGATCTGTCTGTCATGCTGAATTCTGTCACGGCGGCGCAGCACCCGCACCGGTTCATTTACCGGAGGAATGACGTGGAGACCAGCGGTAACGAGCTGGCGCACACGATCCTGAGGGGCGGCGTAGATAAATATGGCAAGAATATTCCGAATTACCATTATGAAGATCTTATGCGTCTTGCGAAGATGTATGAGAAGTGGGAGCTTAAGAACCCGGCGGTAATCGTGGATGTGAACCATTCTAATTCCAACAAGCAGTATAAAGAGCAGATCCGTATTGTGAGCGAGGTAATGCACAGCAGGAATTATAACCCCGGGCTTAAGAAGCTGGTGAAGGGGGTTATGATCGAGAGTTATCTTGTGGAAGGGCGGCAGGATATCACGGAGAAGCTGGTGTACGGGCAGTCGATTACAGATCCTTGTATCGGGTGGGAGGATACGGAGAAGCTGATCTTCGATATAGCGGAAAAATGCTGATGCCTACGATATATGTACATTCAGCCAGTCCATGGCGGTTTTTGCGTAGACTGCCGCGCCAAGAGCCAGACATTCATCCGCAAAACGGACTCTCGGATTGTGCTGGCCGATCCATTCTGCCTTGTCTCCTGCTCCTGCGCCAAGACCGAAATAGCTGGAAGGAACCTTTTCGGAGATAAAAGCGAAATCCTCAGAGCCCATTACGTGGTAATACGGCAGTGTCTTTATTCCCTGGTCCAGTGTATGGATCGACGTCAGGATTTCCTGATTCAGCTCTGGATTACATGTAACAGGAGGAACATCGCTCAGTGTATGGATTTCCACGTCTGTACGGTATGTCCGGGCAACGGAGCGGACGACCTCGTCTATACGCCGGATCAGCATGGAACGGAGACCGGGCTTGAAGGTTCTAAGGGTTCCTTCAAGAACCGCACGCTCGGGAATAACGTTGGATACGCTGCCTGCATCGAAACGTCCTATCGTAAGGGCGGCTTCTTCGGTAGAAGAGATTTCTCGCGCAATCAGCTCCTGCAATGCGAGGTAGATATGCACGCCGGTGTTGATCGGATCGATGCCAAGCTGGGGAGTCGATCCATGGGCGCCCTTTCCGGTAAGCTCGATTCGAAAACCATATACGGCGGCCATGGGGTAATCTCCATAGATAATCGTATTGGCAGGTATAATGGACGCAACGTGCATTGCAAATGCAGAGTCGACGCGTGGGTTCTCAAGGATACCGGCGCCGACGGCGGCTTTTGCGCCTTCGAACGTTTCCTCGCCGGACTGGAACAGCAGCTTTACGGTTCCCTTTAATTCGTTTTCATGTCTTTTCAACAGTTTTGCGGCGCCTAAGAGTATTGCGGTATGCAGGTCGTGTCCGCAGGAATGCATACATCCATTCTCCGAGGCGAAGCTCTCGCCGGATTCTTCCTCCATGGGGAGGCCGTCCATATCGCTGCGCAGAAGGAAGCATTTTGGGCCCTTGCCCAGAACAGCCGTGATACAGGAGCATTCTTCATATTCTGTAAATTCTATGCCCATTTCAGACAGCCTTTCCTTTACGAATGCGGTCGTATCAGGAAGACAGAGCCCAAGCTCCGGAATCCTGTGGAGAAAATGGCGCCATTTTGTAAGTTCTTCCTGCATCGCTTTTGCTTCCTGTAATATCTGATCCTGTAATATCTCATTTTTCATGTTGTTTACCTCATTCTTGTAATAATTTTAACTGATTAGTTATCTTGGCGAGTATGTTTTTGCAGAATTTACTTTGCCTCTTCTTTTGCAATCCCCGTTTTATAGAGAAGAAGATAACATAAGAAGCTGATCACGATAAATCCTAGCATGAAAAAGCTGTATCCGGACGACATGAAGTCATATCCGAGTATGAGATACAGAAGACAGCCTGCGATGACAGTCGGAATACTAAGCTTCTTATTCTTCGCAAAATACGGCGCGGCAAGGGCGCCTGTAAGTGCGGGCGTAACATTATTAAATGCAGGCGCCAGGGCGGGACCGGTAATGACCGGTACTAGCAGTCTGCCAAGAAACAGCATGCCCAGGAACAGGATGACTGTTGTGACGACAGAAGAAGCGCCGATGGCAAGGGTTGTGATGACTTCGCCTTCATCTGTTCCGCGTTCTGCGCCGTTTACCCGGAGCGCATTGGTTGCGGCGGGCAGCTTCATATTCATAATATTCCCTGTGATAAAGGAAAGATAAGTCCCGGCGGAGCCAAGGAATGGTGAGAAAGATACGACTTCTACCACACTTACTACGCCATAGATTGCCGACAGTGTGATAATGGCGCTTATGGTATTGGAGAGCTGGATTTCCACGTCCTTTCCATATACCATGGTGATGACGGCAGGAACCATCAGGATCAGCAATATTGCGGCCAAGGTGCTGAGTTTCCCGATACGGTGGGTCTTGTTTGTATAGGCGTCCTGAGTGTTGGTAACTTCTTTTTTCATACAATACCTCCAGTCTGTTTGATGAATATTTTTATAAAAATAAATTTACGATATAGGAGCCGAGCATTCCGATCAGCATACCGCCGGGGAATGACATTTCATTCAGGAAATTCTTATGTGTTTTCCTGGCGAGCCAGTTAAATATTAGGGCTGCCGCTCCGCCGGTAATCAGGGCGGCGAGAGACAAGATCTGCTCCGGTTTTTCCGTCCAGTAGGTCAGGTAGGGAGCGCAGAACCAACTCATCATGGCGATAAATATGCCGTCAATCAGCAGATTGTAGATGACTGGTTTGTTTTTCCGGAGTCTGCTCATCCCTTTATCAAGGCTTTTCTGGCCGAACATGACAAGCAACGGTTCATAGAGGATGCAGATGGACATTGCCCACAAGGTGCTGATGAATATGGATGCGTTATAGCCTTCGTCTGTGTAGGAGAGAAGGCCGAAAGATCTCGCGGCGATATTGGCAGCCACATTTTCATAAGAGCTTGAACCTATGACCGAGAGACGCAGCCATGGGAAATAATTTCCTAACACCGACATCAGCATGACAAGGATGATAAGTATGGGAATGCTGGGGACGACGGAGAATAGCGCGCTTCCGCTGATTGTTTTTTTCATTACTTTGCCGTCCATACCAATCTCTTTCCCGTGTTTCCATGCGCGGCGCATAAAGAACAGGGACTGTCCAAGGACGTAGAGGATGACGATTCCGCAAGCGGCGGCCATGAGAGTAGAATCGGCGATTGACAGATAGTCTTTCATTTTCATTGTTCTCCTTTGTTATATGTTTTTGATTCGTTTCTTGTAGATATGATAGCACGGAACAAATGATTTGCATTATCCTTAAAATTATGAGAGGATATAGGTAATCGGTTATATGTGTAGTTGTGCATTCCAATTTGCAGGGAATGAGTTTTTAGACAGTCTGTGGGGGAGGGAACGTATGAATTTTCACCATTTGGAATATGCGGTGTCGGTTGCGAAGGCCGGTTCGATCCGGAAGGCGTCGCAGAACCTGTATATGTCGCAGCCCTACTTAAGCGGGATGATCAAGAGCCTTGAAGATGAGCTGGGATACCGGATTTTCAACAGGACGGCGGCGGGAGTTACGCTTACAGGAGAGGGGAAGGAATTTATAAAAAGTGCGAGAAATATTCTTCTTGAGCTTCAGAAGATCCGGGAGTTGAATGTGGATGAGGAAGAGCAGAGGCTTAATATTTCCTGCTATTATGCCGCATATGTTATGGACAAATTCCTGAGATTCCATAATGCGTCCGATTATAAGTGTTCCGATAAGATCAAGGAAATGGGAAGCAGAGAGGTGCTGGAAGCTGTAGCGTCAGGAGACAGTACAATAGGGATTATATTTTTCGTGCGGGAGAAGTACCGTAAATATATGGAAATGATCGCGGGGTATGACCTTTTTGCCGCAGAGCTTCTGGAGCCTATGCAAGTATATGCATATATGAATAAGCGGCATCCGCTGGCAGAAATGCCGGGGATGAAAGTGGAGAATCTGAATGACTATCCGTATGTGACATATGGGGATGAGTGCTCTAAGAAATATCTGAGGATACTGGGTATCGAAGAGCATCCGCATCTTCTGGAGGTATCTGACAGAGGGAGTTTTAATGATATGTTAAGGAGCGGGGAGTATCTGACTTCCATGGCATATCCGAGTCAGCCTCAAAACAGTGAGTTTGTATTACTTCCTTTTGAGGACAGGGACATATTTCTCTGCTCCGTTTATGTGACAAGGAAGAATTACCGCCTGAACCAGCGGGAGGAAGAATTCATTGCGTTTGTGAGAAGGGAATCTGTCCCAAAATCATGAACCGTAGACCAAGCCCCGCCCCCTTCGCCGCAGGGGCTTGGGGGCTGATAATCCTGTAAAAGGGGGCAGATTTTGTGTCATTGACACTTTATGGCCCGCTCCGTCTGATGATCCTGTGAAGGAACTTCTATATCGTCTATTTCACAGACTCGATCTCAATATCCCCGCTCTCGCAGACTGCTTTGATCGTCCGTCTGCCGTCTCCGTCCACCAGGTAGGCGGCGTCGTATTCGCCGCTGTCATATCCTGCGCGGCGTCCTCCGATGCGGATATTTCCGTATTCTGTTTTCAGGTCGAACCCGAAGCTGTCTGTCTCCCCGGGAAGTCCCAGGCTGATGTCACCGTAGTCGTTGGTGATATCTGCGGCAGAGCAGTCCATCCGGTCTATCCGGCAGTCGCCGGATTCCAGCCGGATTCCCAGACGGCCGCCGGATGCGTCTGCGACGGCCACGCTGCCATAGTCGCTTACGATATCCATATCGGAGTAGGCGATCTCGCCGGCCTTAAGGTCGCCGGATTCCATCTTGATTGTCAGGCTGTCGCCTGCAGCCCGGGACAGCTTAAGCCTGCCATAGTCGTTGCAAAGAGCCGCCTGCAGCGCGTCTATCGTGCCAAGGGTAAGCGTGCCGCTCTCCATCTGTATATCCAGTGTCTCGCTCTTGCAGGTATCCATACGGACATCCCCGTACTCGTCTGTAATCTTCAGTGTATCTGCCTGTATGGAGGAGATGTTAAGGTCTCCGCAGTCTATGTCGAAGACAGCCTCCGACAGCTTCGTGTCTTTTGGAAGCTTTATCTTGATATAATATTGAGGTTCATGGACTGCTATGCCCATGGAGACAGTGAAGAATCCGAAGCTGTAGGATTGAGCATAGGGTGTTTCCTGGAAATACAGTCTTCTGTCTTTAACTTCACAGACGGGATTGTCTTTTCTTCCCCTGATACAATATTCAACGGCGAATTCATCTGAGGGTATCAGTTCTACATCCGCATAATCTGCATGGATCTCCATGCTGTCGAATTCGTCCAGGGTCATGGAATCCTTTACAGGTTCAGGCGTATACTGACTGGCGGAGGCGTGGACGCCGGACCGATCGATGTAGAATCCGGGACGTCCGCCCATCAACCGTCCGGTTATGGTGAGGATGACGCCAAGTATCAGGCAGATCAGGGATGCCGTGATCCAGAATTTTCTGTTCTTCATAATGTTACTCTCCTTTCTTGCCTTTTGCGGCTCTGCCGAACAGCCGGGTCATCAGATGCAGGACGCCCTTACCCAGTGCGACGCTGCCGACGATCAGCCAGTATCCCACGCCGAGTCCGATCAGACCGATTCCGATGGTCGCCACTCCGTCTGCAAATGAGGCGAAGAGCATCCATACGCCGATGACGATGCAGGGAATCGAGGATACGGCGACGGATACTGTTATGACAAATATGCAGAAGACCAGCAGCAGGATCACAAAGACGAGGGTCAGTGCAAGGATTCCCAGCGTCAGTGCAAGCGGAATCCCGATTGGGGCGGCGAAGACGGCGAGTATCCCGATCCATACGGCGGAGAATCCACGTCTGACGTCTCTGGCCGGCTCCTTTGCATTCTCCATGGCAATATTCCGTATGATCTGGTCTGCCGCAAGCTCCGGATCTCCCAGGTCGTGGATGGCCTGTGCCTCATTCTCCGGTCCTGCCTCTTCGAAATATTCCACATAGTAAGATACGGCCCTGTCATAGTCTTCTCTGGGAAGCCTTCGAAGCCGGTATGTCAGGCGCTTCATATATTCATCTCTGTTCATCTGTCATCCCTCCAGTCTTTACAATCCGTTCTACCGCTTCCCGGTAGGCGTTCCATTCTTCTGACAGCATCCGGTAGTGCCGTCTGCCTGTGTCTGTGATTCTGTAGTATCTCCGGTTCCGTCCCTGATAGGACTGGTCATAGACGGTCAGAAAGCCTTGTTCCTGTAACCGCTTGAGAACCGGGTAGAGTGTGGAGTCCTTGGTGCTGGACACTTGCTTGATGATCTGACTGAGCTGGTAGCCGTAGGCGTCTTCCTTCTCTGTGATCGCGAGTACCAGCAGATCGAACATGGGTGCATTCATCGGAAATATCATCTCGGTTCACCTTCTTATTCTTAATATGTTTTAGATGAGTATATTATATTACATATAATATATGGTGTCAATATATATATAATAATTATATATATTGATTTCTGGCAGCAGACAGCACACCAGTACAGCATTGCATAATTAACAGTGAATTCTGCACTCGCTATCTGTGCCAGATACACGTTTCCCATCCTAGACGTAGCCCGCTACACCGCCGAAAACACTCTGGCTGATTTTATGTGATAAAAATGAATAATTAGGATTTAAACATAAAAAAATGAAAAGGCAGGGGGAAAACTTGTGGTTAAAACAAAAAAATGTTTACATATGAGTTATTGTGCTATAATATAAATGAATAAGCAAATTGCGAGGTGCCATATGCTGATTTATTATCGTTTTAATAATTTTTGTTCTTTTAATTGTGAAAGTGAGTTTTCCATGAGCGCACCGGCTGGAAAGGTGAAAAAACGTTTCCCGGATAACTATGTTGAAACTGCAGAAGGATTTGATTTATTGAAATGTGCGGTAATCGTTGGTGAGAATGCCGGTGGTAAATCTAATTTTGTCAATAGCTTAAAATATTTAAAATCTTTGTTTGTGACAAATAGTCAGGTGAAGTCTGTCCGCTCGTATGTGAATGCTGCAAGCTTGAATAATGAAGAGAATCCTGTTCAGAAGTTTGAACTGTGTTTTAGAGTAGATAATGGAAGAGTCTATGTTTATCATCTTCATCTGGATGAGTCTGGGATTGTGTATGAAGAATTACAGACTTTAAAGAAAAGAAATGCAGCAGTATTAAGTCTTTTCAAGGCTGAGAAGCAAAAAGGGGGGACTTGGTTTGTCAGTGCAAAAGAAGCAAATGGATTAAGCAGGAGAATGGATAGATTTCTTGCTGGAGACAGTATCGGTCTTCTGGTATCTAAGTTTGCGTTGTTAGGTGATGAAGATGCGTTTTCAGTTGTTGAATGGATGACAGACAAGTTATATCCAGAGTCTTTGACTTCTGACATGGCAGATGATATTATCAGACGGGAGGCGGATATGTCCATTTTAGAAGATGAAAAATATCTGGAAGTCTTCCGGATGGTTGATTACAGTATCTGCGGTATCGAACTTGATAAGGATAAACCATATAGCAAGACGACCATTATTCGTAAGGACGAAAACGGAAATCATTTCAGAAGAGAACTGCAGATGGATTCTGCCGGTGTTCGTGAATTCTTTGCATGGGCAGTACACATTTTCCGTGTGGTTTATGAAAATAAAATAGTGTTTGCAGATGAGATGGATCGGGTATTGAATCCTATTTTGTCTGATCGGGTTATTGCTTTTGTAAACGGAGCAGAGCATAACGGGCAGTTTATTTTTTCCACGCACAATGTGCTTCATCTGGACTTAAAGAGGTACATGAAAGAACAGATTTATTTTGTTACCAAGAATAGAGAGCAACTGACTTCAGAAATATATTCATTATCTGATTTTCCGGAAGTCCGTTATGAAATTACTAAGATTTATGAGTTCTATATGAAAGGCATTCTGGGAGGTACAGCATTTGAGTAGACCGGAACGTAGATGCTGACCGTCTGGTGAAGCATTATAAAGAGAAGGAAAGTTTCCTTAAGTTGGCAGAATACTGTAAATTGCAGAATAAGAAAGGAACCTGTCCTCATTTCCTGATTGTAAATAATCCGGATTTTGAGTATGTTGCTTGTTTGCACGTGCCGGAATATAAAGGGCAGGAAGTAACAAGGTTTATGCAAACGGTTCTTGGATTCCAGTCTTTGGAGCAGTTTAAGAAGAACACAGAAGTGTATTAGAAGAATTTTTCGATGTGATAGATTGGTAAGTGTAAAAGATTTGTAAGCCGGCGTAGCGGCCAGACAGGAGTAGATAACCTGTCTGGCCGCTTTTTCTTTTTTATTCCGGGGGAGACTACTTAGTTTAATCAAAGAGGGGGATTAATCAGAAAATAAAATTATATTTTGATAATCAAAATACTTGACAAACAAAATAATCTGATATATACTTTGAACATCAAAATAATTTAACATCAAAATAAACAGTTCCGGTCTCTTTCGACTGGAATCACAAATCAGAGGAATTGATATGACAGCGACTATATGCGGGACGGGTTCATACATACCGTCATATACAATGGATAATCATGATATTGCCGGGCTGGTGGAGACCAGCGACGAGTGGATCCGGGAGCGGACCGGAGTCGTCAGGAGGCACATCGCCAGGGATGAGACCACCGTATCCATGGCGGCAGAGGCGGCAAGAAGAGCGCTCGCGGATGCAGGCACAGCGCCGGAGGAAGTGGATCTGATTCTGGTATCGACCATATCGTCTAACGTGGTTCTGCCCTGTGCGGCATGCGAGGTTCAGAAGGAACTGGGCGCAGTGAACGCAACCTGTTTTGACTTAAGCGCGGCGTGTACAGGATTCGTTCTGGCATACAACACGGCGTTCGCCTATCTCACCAGCGGAGTCTACCGTACCGCTCTGGTAATCGGAAGCGAGAGCCTGTCGAACCTGACAAACTGGAAGGACAGAGGAACCTGTATCCTGTTCGGAGACGGCGCGGGTGCGGCGGTTCTCCGGGCTGATGCGGCAAAAGAGCCGGATGACGAATCAGAAGCGGGCATGGCGGAGGAACTCCCCGGCGTGGGGAGGAAGAATTACCTTCCGGTCACACATTCCGACGGAGGAAAGGGAGCCGCCCTCACCTGCAAGAGCAGGCACGATTTCAACAGCCTGAATGGCGGCAGCAGGCAGGCTTCCAATGAGACCATGCTGGATGATACGCACTATATGCAGATGGACGGTCAGGCAGTGTTCAAGTTTGCCGTAAAGAAAGTGCCGGAGGTAATCGGCGAGGCCCTTGTGCTTAACCGGATGAAACCGGATGAGATCAGTTATTACATCCTGCATCAGGCGAATAAGCGGATTGTGGAAGCCGTGGCAAAGCGTCTGGGCGAACCGATGGAGAAGTTCCCCATGAACCTGCAGGAATACGGCAACACCTCTTCCGCAAGTATCCCGATCCTTCTGGATGAGATGAACAGGGACGGGCGGCTTAAGCCGGGACAGAAGCTTGTGATGGCAGGATTTGGAGCAGGACTGACCTGGGGAGCCGCGATTGTTGAGTGGCGTGGATGTTCGGGATAGTATATATCTTCTGTCTGCTGTAATGACTGACGGTATCTATACCGGGGATATATGGCAGGGGCAATAGTAAGGGATAAACCGATTATGTCGGTTTATATAGATACGATACATCATATGTATCAGAGAAGTAAAAAGAAAAAGAATAAAAAGTAAAGAAAAGCAACAAGAAAATCAAAAATCAAAGGAGAATGTATCATGTTAGAGAAAATCAAAGAAATCGTATCAGAAAACCTGGGAGTTGACAGTGCACAGATTACAGAGGAATCTTCCTTCAAGGATGACCTGGGAGCAGATTCACTGGATTTATTCGAGATGGTGATGGCGCTTGAGGATGAGTATGAGATTGAGATCCCGACAGAAGATCTGGAGAAGATTCTTACGGTGGGCGACGTAGTGAACTATATCAACGCGCATAAAGAGTAGCCGGTCAGTACACTGGCAGACAAAATTTCAGATAAGACAGAATAGCATAGAAATAAAACAAGAAGTGGGGTTTATACAATGCAGACAGAAGTAACCAGATTATTAGGAATTGAATATCCGATCATTCAGGGCGGTATGGCATGGGTTGCAGAGTATCATCTGGCGGCGGCCACGTCCAACGCAGGAGGTCTGGGACTGATCGGCGCCGCGAGCGCTCCGGCCGAATGGGTGCGTGAGCAGATCCGGGAAGCGAAGAAGTTGACGGACCGGCCGTTTGGAGTAAATATCATGCTGATGAGCCCGTATGCCGACGAGGTTGCGCAGATTGTCGCCGAAGAAGGCGTCAGGGTAGTGACCACCGGTGCGGGCAATCCTGAGAAATACATGAAGATGTGGAAGGAAGCAGGCGTGAAGGTGATTCCTGTGGTTGCTTCTGTCGCACTGGCAAAACGTATGGAGCGCTGCGGCGCGGATGCGGTCGTTGCCGAAGGCTGCGAGGCGGGCGGACACATCGGGGAGAATACCACGATGGTTCTCGTACCGCAGATTGTAGACGCGGTGAAGATTCCGGTCATTGCGGCAGGCGGTATCGCCGACGGGAGAGGAATCGCGGCGGCGTTTATGTTAGGAGCGAAGGGCGTACAGATGGGGACTCATTTCGTGGTGACGAAGGAGTCGCAGGTTCATGAGAACTATAAAGACAGGATCATCGGCGCGAAGGATATTGACTCAAGAGTCACAGGAAGAACCACGGGACATCCGGTCCGCGCCCTGCGCAACGATATGACGAAGAAATATATTGAATTGGAAAATAAAGGCGCAAGCTTCGAGGAACTGGAACAGCTGACTCTTGGCGGGCTCCGCAAGGCTGTCGTGGACGGCGACGTGAAGAACGGAAGCGTGATGGCAGGACAGATTGCCGGTATGGTGAAGGAGAAGATGACCTGCAAAGAGCTGATTGATAAGCTGGTAAGAGAGACAGACGCATTGATAAAAGGAGCGGGATTTTATGTCTAAGATTGCATTTATCTACCCGGGCCAGGGAGCCCAGAAGGCGGGCATGGGAGCAGATTTCTACGAGAAGAGCGAGACGGCAAGGGCAGTCTTTGACCAGGCGGGAGAGACGCTGGGACTTGATATGAAGGCGCTCTGTTTCGAAGAAAATGAGAAACTTGACCTTACAGAATATACACAGGCGGCGCTGGTTACGACATGTCTTGCCATGACCAGAGTCGTAGAAGGCAGAGGACTGACGGCCGACATCACGGCAGGCTTAAGCCTTGGAGAATACTGCGCGATTGCCGCGGCGGGCGGCATGGAGGATATGGACGCCATCCGTCTGGTGCGAAGGCGCGGGATTCTTATGCAGAATACTGTGCCGGCAGGCGAAGGCGGCATGTGTGCGGTGATGGGACTGGATGCGGCTAAGATAGAAGAAGTGCTTGCGAAGCTGGCGGAGGAGTGTACAGAGGATTCATATGATGCGGCGTCGAAGCCGGAGAAGACCGGCGGCGCTTTGGGAGAAACGGAAGCACGCTGCGGTGATTCGCAAGAAGTTGCGGCATGCGGCGCCGATATGGAGACTTGTGCAAAGGAATCCGGAATTCATGCAGGAGATGTGACGATTGCGAATTACAACTGTCCGGGACAGATAGTAATCACCGGTAAGATCCAGGCGGTGGAAGCGGCCTCCATGAAGCTTAAGGAAGCAGGGGCGAAGCGCGTGATGATGCTGAATGTCAGCGGACCGTTTCATTCACCCATGCTTGTCCCGGCTGGGGAAGAGCTGGCGAAGGAGCTTGATACAGTCGGCCTCCATCCTCTTAAGATTCCATATGTGACCAATGTGACAGCCGGGAAGGTTGAGGACATTGCAGAGACGAGAGCCCTTCTGACGGAACAGGTCAGCTCTTCGGTACGCTGGATGCAGAGTATGGAATACATGATTCAGGACGGTGTGGACACATTCGTGGAGATTGGGCCGGGAAGGACTCTGGCAGGCTTCATGAAGAAGATCAACAGGGATGTGAAGGTTTACAACATCGCTTCGTGGGAAGACATGGAGAAGGTGACGGAGGAATTACGCCGGTAGGCGCCGCATTGCAGGGGAATAATTCCACCTGTGCGGTTGAAGGTTGTTCATGGGACGGAAGTTTTAAGATGCCCTTCCTAACGCACCCTTAAGCAACACTCCGGTGAGCGAACGACTAACGTAGACTTCGACTCTCAGGAATGCCTTCGGGTAACCGCGCAGGTGGAAGTGATTTGGAGTGCATCGGCGAGTGTTTTAGGATTGGAGTGCATCGGCGGGTGTTTTAGGAAAGGAAGAGAGAGAATATGTTATCAGGAAAGACAGCAGTAGTGACAGGCGCGTCAAGAGGAATCGGCAGGGCAATCGCCGTGAAATTAGCCTCTATGGGCGCGTTTGTGGTCATAAATTATAACGGCTCAGAAGAAAGAGCCATGGAAGTGAAGCGGGAGATTGAAGCAGGAGGCGGCGCGGCGGCAGTCTGCCAGTGCGACGTATCCGATTATGGGAAATGCGAATCATTTATCCAGAACGTGATCAGGGAATACGGCCGCATCGACATCCTGGTCAATAATGCGGGCGTCACCCGCGACGGCCTTCTGATGAAGATGAGTGAAGAAGCGTTTGACCAGGTGATTGCCACGAACCTGAAAGGGGCGTTCAACACCATCCGGTTCGTAAGCCGTCAGATGTTGAAGCAGAAGAGCGGACGTATCATCAACCTGTCTTCGGTCGTAGGCGTGACGGGAAATGCAGGGCAGGCGAATTACGCGGCGTCCAAGGCAGGGATCATCGGACTTACCAAGGCGGCGGCAAGAGAGCTTGCGTCAAGAGGCATCACGGTCAACGCGATTGCGCCGGGATTCATCGAGACAGATATGACAAGCGTACTGCCGGAGAAGGCAAGAGAAGCGTCTGTGGCGCAGATTCCGCTGGGAAGCTTTGGAAAACCGGAGCAGGTGGCGGCAGCGGCGGCATTTCTCGCATCGGAAGACGCGGGATATATTACCGGACAGGTATTGCACGTAGACGGCGGCATGGTGATGTAGTGGGTTCCCGGACAGGCGGCAGTATGGTGATGTAACGGGTTCCCGGACAGGCGGCGCGTAAGGCGTGAAAGCTGCTTATGGATGACGCGTCAAAGTGTGGCAGTGTATGGGTGTATGGAACGAAGAAGGAGATAATGAGGATATGAAAAGAAGAGTTGTAGTGACCGGACTTGGTGCCGTAACGCCGATCGGGAATACGGTGGAAGAGTTCTGGAACAACGCCAGAGAAGGAAAAGTAGGAATCGGAGAGATTACGAAGTTCGACACTTCTGATTATAAGGTAAAGCTTGCGGCAGAGGTGAAGGGATTCGTGGCGAAGGAGCATATGGATTTTAAGGCGGCAAAGCGTATGGAACCATTTTCCCAGTATGCAGTAGCGGCTGCAGAAGAAGCATATAAGGATTCCGGACTTGACCTTGAGAAGGAAGACGCATTCCGCGCAGGCGTGATCGTTGGTTCGGGAATCGGAAGCCTCCAGGTAGTGGAGCGGGAGTACGAGAAGATCCTGACAAAGGGCCCGGGCAGAGTGAATCCGCTGATGGTGCCGCTGATGATCTCCAACATGGCGGCGGGAAATATCTCGATCCAGTTAGGTCTCAGGGGAAAATGTACGAATGTGGTGACGGCGTGCGCGTCGGGCACGAACTGTATCGGAGACGCCCTGCGCGCCATCCAGTACGGTGATGCGGATATCATGTTTGCCGGCGGAACCGAGAGCTGCATCTGCCCCACGGGCGTGGCAGGTTTCACCAGTCTGACGGCGTTGTCCACTTCGCAGGATCCTGCGCGCGCCTCGATCCCATTTGACAAGGACAGAGACGGGTTCGTTTTAGGAGAAGGCGCGGGCGTAGTGGTTCTGGAAGAATTAGAGCACGCGGAGGCAAGAGGCGCAAGGATCTATGCGGAGGTTACAGGCTACGGTGCGACGGGAGACGCATACCATATCACTTCTCCTGCAGAAGACGGAGCGGGAGCGGCCATGGCAATGACCCTGGCTATGAAGGAAGGCGGGATTGAGCCGTCTCAGGTGGATTATATCAACGCGCACGGAACCAGCACCCATCACAACGACCTGTTTGAGACAAGAGCGATCAAGGAGGCGTTCGGCGATGCGGCAAAGTATGTAGTCGTCAACTCCACCAAATCCATGATCGGGCATCTGCTGGGAGCGGCCGGAGGCGTCGAGTTCATTGCCTGCGTGAAGTCCATACAGGATGGTTTCATTCACCAGACCATGGGGACGAAAGAGACGGATCCGGAGTGTGACCTGAACTATGCAGTGGGAGCGCCGGTAGAGAAAGAAGTCAACTATGTGCTTACCAATTCCCTTGGATTTGGCGGACACAATGCTACGCTACTGTTGAAAAAGTATATATAAATTGGCAGTTTGCCAGGAGGCTCATAGAGTATGGAGATAGAGAATCTTATTAAATTGATAAACACAGTGTCCGAGTCTGATCTGACCGGATTCAGATACGAAGAAAATGGAGTGAAGCTGCACCTGACAAAGAAGAAGGAGCAGGCAGCAGGCTGTGAAGCAGGATACGGAATGAGTCAGGCGGCAACAGCCGTGAACGTGCCGTCTGCAGGAGATGCAGAGAGCACGGACGGCGCAGAGAGCACAGCCGGTCAGAAGCCGTCCGGGAAGCTTATAGAATCTCCGCTGGTCGGAACCTTCTATGCGGCTCCCGCAGAGGATGCGGCGCCTTTCGTAGCTGTGGGCGATACCGTGAAGAAGGGACAGACGCTGGCAATCATCGAGGCGATGAAGCTTATGAACGAGATTGAGAGCGAGTATGACGGAACGATTGCCGAGGTACTGGTGGAGAACGGACAGCCGGTGGAATATGGCCAGCCGTTATTCCGCATTCAGTAAAGGGTTATCTGACAGAAACATTTGCAGACACGTCAGTGCGGTCCTGAAGCACTTGACGTTCCCAGACCATGGGAAGGAGGACATATAAATGCGTTTAGATATCAATCAGATCAAAGAGATCATCCCTCACCGTCATCCGTTTCTTCTGATCGACTACATCGAAGATTACAAGCCGGGCGAGTATGCTGTCGGGTACAAATGTGTGACCTATCGTGAGGATTTCTTCGCCGGACATTTCCCGGGGGAGCCGGTGATGCCCGGCGTCCTGACCGTGGAAGCCCTGGCGCAGGCAGGCGCGGTGGCGATCCTCAGCCTGGAAGAGAACAAGGGCAGGACGGCTTATTTCGGTGGCATTAACAAATGCAAATTCAAAGGAAAGATTGTTCCCGGGGACAAGGTCCGCTTAGAG
Source organism: uncultured Dorea sp. (assembly GCA_947063855.1). Classification (GTDB taxonomy): domain Bacteria; phylum Bacillota; class Clostridia; order Lachnospirales; family Lachnospiraceae; genus Sporofaciens. The sequence goes on along the minus strand of CAMSTW010000024.1, from coordinate 24,946 downwards.
ACCCGCATCATCAAGCGCAAAGGACCGGTGGGCGTCGGCGAGGCGGTTGCCAGCGTGGACGGGAAGACGGTCGTTACCGCTGAACTGACATTTATGATTGGATAGGTGAGCGATATGATCAAGAAAGTATTAATCGCCAATCGAGGCGAGATTGCAGTGCGGATCATCCGTGCCTGCAGGGAAATGGGAATCGAGACGGTGGCGGTGTATTCAGAGGCAGACAGAGAAGCGCTTCATGCGAAGCTTGCGGACGAGGCGGTCTGTATCGGCCCCGCGCCGTCTTCGGAAAGCTATCTGAGTATGGACCGCATCATCAGCGCCACGATCATCACGGGCGCCGACGCGATACATCCGGGCTTTGGATTCCTGTCGGAGAACAGTAAATTCGCAGAACTGTGCGAGCAGTGTCATATCACGTTTATCGGTCCCGATTCCAAAGTCATTGCGAAGCTTGGAAATAAGCAGGAAGCCCGCAATACCATGGCGGCGGCAGGCGTTCCGGTCATTCCCGGAAGCACCGAACCCATCTATGACGCCGAAGAGGGTGCGCGGATTGCGGCGCAGATCGGATATCCGGTCATCGTCAAAGCCGCTCTTGGCGGCGGAGGAAAGGGAATGCGGGTTGCCGGTACGCCGGAAGAATTCGCCCACAGCTTTCAGACCGCCCAGAAGGAGACGCAGATGGCGTTCGGCGATAACACCATGTATATCGAGCATTTCGTACAGAGACCCAGACATATCGAGTTCCAGATCCTGGCAGATCAGTATGGCAATGTGGTCCATCTGGGAGAGCGCGACTGTTCCATCCAGCGCAACCACCAGAAGATGATTGAGGAATCTCCGTCCGTCGCCTTGTCAGAGGACCTGCGTGGACGGATGGGAGAGGCGGCTGTGAAAGCGGCGAAGGCGGCAGGTTATCAGAATGCAGGAACCATAGAATTCCTTCTGGAAAAGAGCGGGAACTTTTATTTTATGGAAATGAACACCCGTATCCAGGTGGAGCATCCGGTGACGGAATGGGTGACAGGGATTGACCTGATCAAGGAGCAGTTAAGGATTGCGTCCGGCAGGAAGCTTTCCTATACACAGGAGGATATTCACCTGAACGGTCATGCCATCGAGTGCCGGATCAACGCGGAGAACCCTGCGAAGGGCTTCCGCCCGTCTCCCGGAACCATTACGGATATGTATCTGCCGGGCGGCAAGGGGATACGGATTGATTCTGCCATCTACAGCGGGTACAGCATACCTCCGTACTATGATTCCATGGTGGCGAAGCTCATCGTGTGGGCGAAGAACCGGAAGGAAGCCGTGCGGAAGATGCAGAGCGCGCTTGGTGAAGTGATCATCGAAGGAATTGATACCAATGTGGATTATCAGTACGAGATCCTGAACCGGCCGGATTATCTCTCCGGGGATATAGACATTGAGTTTATTGCGGAAAATGAAGAGGCGCTTAAGGCGGCGCTTAAAGCATAGAAATCAAGAAGCAAAACGCCAACCTGCCAATGAAGCAGAGGAAACAAGAAGCAAAACGCCAACCTGCCAATACGGACAGTGAGAAATAGGGGATATAATATGAAGCTGGATAATGTATTTAAGAAGACCAGACTTTCGTCTGGAAGAAAAGGATATATATCGTTAAACTCCGCAAAGCCGGAGGTGCCGGAGGGTCTCTTGCGGAAATGTAACAAATGCGGCAGTGCGATTATCGCGGAGGACGTGAAGAAGGATTATTATATCTGTCCAAAATGCGGAGGATATTTCCGCGTACATGCATACCGCCGGATTGAGATGGTGACAGACGAGGGTACATTCGAGGAATGGGATGAGGGTCTTACGACGCCGAATCCGCTGGAATACAAAGGGTATGAAGAGAAGCTGCGTATGCTTAAGGAGAAGACCGGACTTGACGAAGCGGTTGTCACAGGGAAGGCGCGTATCGACGGGACAGAGACCGTCCTGGGCGTCTGCGACGGACGTTTCCTGATGGCGAGCATGGGAGAAGTGGTCGGAGAGAAGATTGCAAGAGCCGTGGAACGGGCGACGAAGGAACGCCTGCCGGTGATACTGTTCGCCTGCTCCGGCGGGGCAAGGATGCAGGAGGGAATCATTTCCCTGATGCAGATGGCGAAGACCTCCGCGGCGCTTAAGAGGCACAGCGACGCGGGACTTCTGTATATCAGCGTACTGACAGATCCGACGACCGGCGGCGTGACGGCAAGCTTCGCCATGTTAGGAGACGTGATCCTTGCAGAACCAAAGGCGCTGATTGGATTCGCGGGACCAAGGGTGATCGAGCAGACCATCGGGCAGAAGCTGCCCAAGGGTTTTCAGCGTTCGGAATTCCTTCTTGAGCATGGTTTCATAGACGGGATTGTGGAGCGGCCGCAGATGAAGCAGACACTGTCCCAGATCCTGATGCTGCATAAGGAAGAAAGATGCCCTTCCCCGGGAGAAGTAGCAAAGCAAGAGAAACGGAACGAATCTGCCTGGTTGAAAGAAGACGGGAATGGAGAATTATCCCTCAATAACCAGCTTGCATCCGGATGGGACCGTGTCCTTCTGTCAAGGATGAACGACCGTCCTGTGGGAAGTGATTATATCCATGCGTTATTCACAGATTTTATCGAGTTCCACGGAGACCGGTATTATGCGGACGACAAGGCGGTTATCGGAGGCGTAGCGTTGTTTCGGGGCATGCCGGTGACTGTGATTGCACAGGCGAAAGGAACGAATACCAGGGAGAATATCGAGCGTAACTTCGGCATGCCGTCCCCCGACGGATACCGTAAGGCGCTGCGTCTGATGAAGCAGGCGGAGAAATTCCACCGTCCGGTCATCTGCTTCGTGGATACGCCGGGCGCCTTCTGCGGATTAGAAGCAGAAGAGCGGGGACAGGGAGAAGCCATTGCAAGGAATATCTACGAGATGTCCGGCCTTAAGGTTCCGGTCCTGTCCGTTATCATCGGAGAAGGGGGAAGCGGCGGCGCCCTTGCCATGGCGGTGGCAGACGAGGTGTGGATGCTGGAGAACTCCGTCTATTCCATCCTGTCTCCGGAAGGGTTCGCGAGCATCCTGTGGAAAGACAGCTCGAAAGCCGAGGAAGCGGCAGGCGTGATGCGTCTTACAGCAGAGGATCTGTACTGCATGGGGATCGTAGAAGAGGTACTGGCAGAGCCGGCTCCTTATACGATTGAGAATCTGAAAGAGGTTACGCGCATTCTGGAGAGTAAGATGGAGTGTTTCCTGGACCGGTATGGGAAAATGTCCGGAGAAGAGCTTACAAAGCGCCGTTATGACAGATTCCGCAAGATGTAGAAGGATTGGAGAATGATGATGAACATACATCCATTGAAAATAGGAAATATAGAAGCAGGTGTTCCGGTAATCCAGGGCGGGATGGGAGTAGGCATAAGCCTTGGCAGACTTGCCGGAGCAGTTGCGAAGGAGGGCGGCATAGGAGTGATCTCTGCCGCTCAGATTGGTTTTCGGGAGCCGGATTTTGACACGAACACCAAAGAAGCGAACCTAAGAGCCATTAAGAAAGAGTATGAGAAGGCCCGGGCGATTGCGCCGGATGGAATCATCGGCTTCAATCTCATGGTGGCTATGCGCCATTATGAAGAGTATGTCAGGGCGGCGATTGACGCGGGCGCGGACATGATCATCTCCGGGGCAGGCCTTCCTGTGGATCTGCCTAAGATTGCCGGAGAATCTGACGTGAAGCTTGCTCCCATCGTATCTACGGAGAAATCTGCCAGGGTCATCTTAAGATACTGGGGGAAGAAATACAGGCGTATGCCGGACCTTCTGGTGATTGAAGGCCCAAAGGCAGGAGGACACCTTGGATTCACGAAGGAGCAGCTTACAGAGTACGGCGTGGACGTGGAAGGCAAGATTTCGCATGTGGAAGAACCTGCGCATGACGTGGGAGAATCCTATGATCAGGAGGTTATCAGAATCCTCAGTATAGTCAGGGAATATGAAACACAGTTCAAATGCAGGATTCCCACAGCCCTTGGCGGAGGCATCGCAGACAGCAGCCAAGCCGCACATGCATTTTCATTGGGGGTGGATGCCATCCAGGTGGCGACTAGATTTGTAACGACTAAGGAGTGCGACGCAGATATCCGCTATAAGGAAGCCTATCTCCATGCGGATGAGGCAGATATCGCCATCGTAAAGAGTCCGGTGGGCATGCCGGGGCGGGCAATCATGAATCCATTTATGAAGAAGGTCATGGCAGGAGAGCAGATTCCCCACAGTCCGTGCCACAGGTGCTTAAACCAATGTAATCCGTCCGAGATTCCCTACTGTATCACAGACGCCCTGATTCACGCGGCAAAGGGAGAGACGGACGACGCCCTGCTATTCTGCGGCGCATATGCATATAAAGCAGAACGTCTGGAAACAGTAAAAGAAGTGATTGATTCTTTGCTTGGAGAGAGCGTATAATAGAAGGCAGAGATGCCGGAAGAGTGTGCAGCTCTTGAGGAGGTGAATGGGAATGGAAGAGGCATATACTACGATTAATAATGTTCTGGTGAACCTGATCAATGAGATCTGGGAACTTGAGGAGAAGGCGATTATCACGGAAGAATTCAAGGATCTGACCAACAATGATATGCATGTCATCGAGGCGGTCGGTACAGGCGACGGTAAGAATATGTCTTCCATTGCCAGGAAGCTGAACATAACGGTTGGTTCACTTACAACGGCGATGAACAGTCTTGTGAATAAGAAATATGTGGAACGCCGAAGGAGTGAAGAAGACCGGCGGGTGGTGTTTGTGAAGCTGACGCCAAAGGGAGTCAGGGCTTACAGGCATCATGAGGATTACCACAGACAGATGACCCAGGCTGTGGTGGATAAGCTGGATGAGAAGGAGATGCCGGTACTGCTTAAGACGCTGGATGCACTCTCAGAGTTCTTCACAGGGTATAGCCAGAACAGGTTAGACGTTCATAAAGGGAAGGGAGACGCTTCATAAGGAGGCAGTCTCCTTCTCTCATTTTAGGCTGCGGTTTCAATCTCCCAGCACGATTTTTTCCATAACCTTCAAGATCATCATCTTCGACCTGTCATGAAGGTAAACTTCGTTCAGTCTATGTTTACTATAATGAAGATAAGTGTCTTGCGTATACTGGATAAGAAGAGTTGTAAAAAATCGTTCCCAACTGAAATAATCCTGGCTATCTATAAAATCCTGCGGATGCGACAGGATTTCCTGAACTTCATTTCCGTCTATAAGACCAGATTTTAAAATTATCCATTCAAAGGATTCGGGAAGATAGCATTTTGTATCCGGGTGCAATTTCATATATTGGAACAACTCGTTCATCTCTGAGCCTATGGAGGCGCCGTCTGCGATAACAAGCACGTTTCCTTGATTTGATATCTGTAATGCATCCTTTATCTTTGATTTTCCACCGGCGCTTTTGCATGCGATATGATGTTCATCACACACGCTGTGGAAAAAATCATATCCTGAATTAGAATCTTCGACTATAACTTCGTCTGGTTTTACTGTCTCCGGAAAATCCATAAAACTGTATATATGATAAAATTCGTTATAAATCCTTTTTGTACCATGATATTTTCCGGCAGCATGTATTCCATATATTTCTTCTACGGAATACGGCAGATTGGCCAGATCCTCCCGGGTGATTATTACAAAATAATTATCAGATTCCCTGACCATCCGTGAAAATTCAGTTGTCTTGATAAACAGGTTATCTTCATCCAGAAAAATGATATGATCATGCAGTGCAGGCAATATTAATTTCCAGTCAAGATCGTCTAAGGTACGGCATTTCTTCTCGCACCGCACTTCGATTCCTGAACTGTCGCCGAGTCTTGCGGCAAGTGCGATCATCGAATACAGCGTCGTCTTCCCGGTTGCACTGTCGCCGCGGATAATCGTAATATTTCTTTTTATGTCGAATTCATAACGAATCCTGTTGTTCTGTACCATGACATGGTATTTACCTTTCATACGTTACCGCTCCTTTATTCGCAATGCCTCTTCCAGATATTCACGGTATCCGTGGATCATCTTGCCGGTATTAAGCATCCATGCATCGAATTCGCCTGCCGAACTAAAATCCAGCACATGATGCAGATTGATGGTCAGATCCTTCCTTCGCCCAATCTCTACAATCCATTTGGCACAATTATCCCCGCAGGATGACGCGTTGAATATTTTCCCGGACTCATCAAAAGCCATAAGCATAAGTGTCTTCACTCCGCCGGAGATCTCCTTTGGGGAAATAGGGCCGAGTATCGGACTATCAATCAGATGTGCGCTGATAACTTCCGATTTATCGATATCTCTTATCATCTCTATGGACAGAGGATCTGTAATCCACTCATCCTCATACTGGTTGTCAAAATAAGTTGGCGGATGATATATGGAATTGTCAATATCTCCAAAAATGATTTTCAGCATACGCTCGTCCTCCCATGCAGCTTCTTTCGGATTAATGTAACATACATAGATGCAGAAATCAATGAATTAATGAATTTTCAAACATGCTTCGGAACTTTTAACACAAGCAGTATGAATTGTGTCTGTTCGATTCACTGTCAAAGGAGTACAGGTGATGATATGTTGACAAACCCAGTACAAAGTAATATATTGAATTACAAAGAAGGAGGAGACGCCATGTATGAAGAGGAAGTAAGGAGATTACAGGAGATTATCGACGACAGCAATCGTATCGTTTTCTTTGGCGGGGCAGGAGTGTCCACGGAGAGTAACATCCCGGATTTCAGGAGTGCGGACGGTCTGTATCAGCAGAAGTACAAGTATTCACCGGAGCAGATTGTAAGTCACAGTTTCTTTGTACAGAATACAGAAGGTTTCTATGAGTTTTATAAGGAGAAGATGATGTTTCTGGATGCGCAGCCCAATCAGGCACATCAAAAGCTGGCACAACTTGAGAAAGCAGGGAAACTCAGCGCAGTAATTACTCAGAATATTGACGGACTGCACCAGGCGGCGGGCAGTGAGAATGTGCTGGAACTGCATGGAAGCATCCACCGCAATTACTGCCAGAAGTGCGGGAAATTCTACGATGCCGCCTATGTAAAGAGTTCTGACGGAATCCCCAGGTGCAACTGCGGCGGAAGGATTAAGCCGGACGTCGTATTGTACGAAGAAGGCCTGGATTCTGACGTGATAAAGAAGAGCATTCAGGCAATCAGCCAGGCGGATACGCTGATTATCGGAGGAACGTCCCTTGTGGTTTATCCCGCGGCAGGATTCATTGATTATTTCCGGGGGAAGCATCTGGTGGTGATCAATAAGAGCGCGACAGCGAGAGAGGTTGGGGCAGAGCTTAGCATCGCGGCGCCGATTGGGGAAGTGCTGGGACAGATTGCAGTGAAATAGATTTTTCTATAGTATTTTCATATCAACTGGTATATAATAGAAAAGATTCGGGATACTATTTACGACAGTCTCCCAGAAAATCATATCATAATGAACATATTAAGAAAGGGACAGGTGATGGAAGATGCAGAAATATGTATGCGAACCATGCGGATATGTATATGATCCTGAGGTCGGCGATCCGGACGGCGGAATCGAGCCGGGAACAGCTTTTGAGGATATTCCGGAGGATTGGGTATGCCCGATCTGCGGAATGGGCAAGGAAGTATTCGCACCAGAAGAATAATCGCGGACAGGACAAGAAGGGGCTGCCGGGAGATGAAGATCTCCTGGCAGCCCGTTCTTGTTCTTTCTAAAAGACTTCCACTACTTTATCGTATTGATATCGGTATATGCAACGTCTGTAAAGGGCAGTGTCACCCGCCCGCCGGAAGCAGAGGAGAGGTAGATCCCTTTAATGATCTCCAGCGTTTTGCGCCCTTCCAGCCCGTCCACCGCGACCGGGGTGTCATTAAGCACAGAATCATAGAAGTCGCGGAGCTGCAGATAGTGGCTGCTTCCCCAGTACACCGGGCCGACGCCTGCCGGTACGTATTCATCCCGGATCTCTTCATAAGTATCGCCGATCTCATAGAAGCCGGTATCGTGTATCAGGCCGCAGCGTCCCTTTTCACCCGCCAGTTCTATGTAGATTGGGGAGTCCAGACCATAAGTATTGCAGGCGTACAGATTATACAGACAGCCGTTCTCAAACTTGACGACGGCATTGGCGGTGTCCTCTACCTTGACAAAGCCGTGGACATAATTGCGGATGCTTCCGTCGATCCATGCGACGTCGCTGCCGACCAGATAACGGACCCGGTCAATACTGTGGATCGCCTGGTCAATCAGGACTCCTCCGCCTTCCTTGTCCCAGGTTCCCTTCCAGTCACTGTCGTCATAGTAGTTGAACGGGCGGTTCCAGGTGAGATAGGAACGGGCAGAAAGAATCCTTCCAAAATCGCCGCGTTCAATCATGGACTTAAGCGCCGCAACGCTCTTGGTGTACCGTGTCTGGAAGATCACGCCAAGCTTTACCCCCGTCTCCTGCTGGGTGCGAAGCATCAGATCCGCCTCCTGAAGCGTGACGGCGACAGGTTTCTCGGTTATCACATGAATCCCCGCACGCATGGCTTTCACGGCCATATGCGGATGAAGATAATGAGGAAGACACAGATGTACCACGTCGATATCTTCCTTCAGGATGTCGTCATAACGATCTGTGTATCTGCAGGAAGGGAATTTATCTGCGAATTCCTTCGCCCTGTCTATGACCTTGTCGACTGCGAAGACAGGCTCTACAATGTCCGGAAAACGCATAAAAGTATCTTCATAACAGACGGCAATACGGCCGCAGCCCACAATAGCAACTTTTAGCTTTTTCATAATCCTCCAATCTGCAGGATCATCCAAGAAAAAACTGACCGGTCAGATCCTGCGAAAAATCATAATGTACATCAAAAAAATACTTCATTGCGCCGACAAAATAAGCCATAGAGTCCAGCATGCTGTACCGGATCTCGTCCATGGAGTCGATCATCTGACGAAAACCGGAAACGCCGAGGTTATTTTTCACATCATCAAGAAACTGAGGCCCCAAGCTGCGTCCTTTTCCGCCTATGATAATGATCTTAGGACGGACAAGGCATATAAGATTCGTAAGGGCGTAAGAAAAATCACCCGCTATATCCTGGATTACTTTCTGGGCGGTGGGGTCACCATAAAGGGCGGCGGAGCTTAAGTCGGCATAAGTGACAGAAGGATTCGAAGCCAGGCCGGAATCGGGGTTGAGCTTCAGAATCCGCTTTTTCAGGGAATCTTCACCGATTGTCAATTCCAGGCAGCCCCGGTTTCCGCATGAGCAGAGCTCGCCTTCCGGGTCAATGGAATAGTGGCCGAACTGTGTATAGGAAGCAGTTGCGTGCCCTAACAGCTGATTGTGTATAAATAAAGCGGCTCCAATTCCATGCTGGAAATTAATATATGCAAAATCTTCCTGCTCCATCTTGGTATATACCTTCTCCGCGTAGGCGGCGCACGCCGTGTCGTTCAGAACGGCAAGGGGATAGCCGGAAAAAATGTGCCGCAGATCCTGAAAAAGTGCAGAAGGATCATAGGCTTTTGCATCCAGTGAAGTAGAGAAGATCCGGCGTTTTTCCGTGTCGATCATTGCAGGGATGACGAGACAGACGCCAAGGATGCGGTCTTTTTGAAGTCCGGACGACATAATCTGCTCAAAGAGCTGTGCGGAGACGGCGATATAGCCGGCGTCTCCGGAGAGTTCCTGACTGGAATGGCCTGCGATCAGACCGCATATGTCAACCTGCTTGAGACTGACCTGGTTATAATCCCAGCTTAACACGATTACATAATACTGGCCGCTGCAAAGCTTCAGGCTGTTGGGCTTACGTCCCACAGAAGTCGCCTCCTGCATCGTTCCGGTATCCCGGATGAACCGCCGTTCAATCAATTCATCTGCGAGAGAGGAGACGGTGGTCTTGCTTAGATTACACATCTTGGCCAACTGTGCCCTGGACACACCGGGAGACTTCTGGATCAGACTGTATATGTTTTTTAGATTATTATTCTTAATAATCTGCTGATTTACAAGTTTCATGGAATCAACCTCTTTATTTGATTTATTCTATTTACCATAGCACAAATAGCCAGATAAAGGAAGTTTTTTCCAGAAGCGTGCCGAAACAAGCCGTTGTTCTTTTGCGGAATATTTGTAAGCACCTCCTTTGATAAATATAAAGTGACCTTACTAATTGGATTGTAACATAGTTTGAAAAAATATGCAATAATTGAAATAAAGATAGAAAAAATATATTAAATCATAAAAAATACATGAAAAATAGAAAATACATAAAGAATCAAGAAGTATATTTAGTAATATAATATTACAAAAATGAATTTATACAATTTCACTAAAAATAAAGGATAAAAATTGGATATTACGTAAAATATGAATGTAAATGGGATTTTATACTTGAATTCGCATTGACAAGTTGTCGCTCAAATGATATAGTTGAACAAAATTTAATACAAAAACATCTATTTGCCAGTATTTTTTTAACTTAATTAGTAAGGGCAGTGGACGAATAAAAAAGAACGAGGTGCAGATTGTGAAAGTTGGAGTGGTTGGATGTGGTGGAATGGGTACAACGCATTATCTGTCGCTGAAAGCGTTGTCAGAGAAGATGGATATACAGGTTACGGCGCTGGCAGAGTGCAGAAATGAATATTTGGAGAAGGCGGCAGGGTATTTCCCGGAGGCAAGAACATATATGTATGGAATGGACCTGATCGAACAGGAAGAACTGGACGCGGTACATATCTGCCTTCCCAGTTACCTGCATGTCAGTCATGCGGCAGCGGCCATGGAGAAGGGAATGAATGTATTTGTAGAGAAGCCGGTGTGTCTGACAGAAGAGGAGGGAGACCGGCTCCTGGAGGCGGAGAAGAGGACCGGCGTGAAGGTAATGATCGGGCAGGTGGTCCGTGCCTTTGAGGAATACAGATTTCTGAAAGAAGCGTATGACAGCAGAATCTATGGGGAATTAAGGTCGATCGTGATGCACAGGATCAGCGGGGACGCTACCTGGGGATACAGGGACTGGTTTCACAAAGAGAAGGAAAGCGGCAGTGTTGTGCTGGATCTGCATGTACATGATGTGGATTATCTTCGTTATCTTCTGGGAGAACCGGACCGGTTTGACGTCCGCGCAGCAACATTTGAGAACGGGCTTATCAACCAGATCGTCACAGTATATGAATTCGGAGATGTGTTTGCCACCGTAGAGGGCGTGTGGGATGTCTCGCCGTCCCTGCCGTTTGAGTCGAATTTCCGCGCCGCCTTTGACGATGCGACCGTCTGCTTTAACAGCGGGGACAAGCCGTCCCTTACCGTATACCGGAAAGACGGGGAGATCGAGATTCCGGACCTTAAGCCGGAATACGAAGCGGAAAGCAAGGAAGCAGGAATCAATATCTCGAATCTGGGACCTTATTATAAGGAAATCAAATACTTCCTGGAATGTATCAGAGACGACAAAAAGATTGAGCTGGCTCCGTTGGAAGAAGGGGTAAAAACGGTCCGGCTGGCGCTTAAGGAGATGGAGGCGGCAAGAGCCTACATCAATAAGAAACGCTTTTTTGCCCTGAGGCAGAAAATAGAAAAAATCAATTAATCTAAAGGAGGAGCGGAAAATGAAAAAGAGAACGCTTGCATTGTTGTTATCAACGGTAATGGCAGCTTCCGTAATCGCCGGATGCAGCGGCGGCGACAGTAAGGAAGAGAAGAAGGACAAGGAAGACGGAGGTGGTAAGGAAGAGATTGTATTAAGTGTTTTCGACGCGCATGCGTATGGTCTGGATGAATACGATGAGATGAAGAAGAAGTTCGAAGAAGACCATCCGGGCGTAAAGGTGGAAGTACAGCATGTATCCAACGATACACTGACGGTCTTACAGTCGCGGGTCAATTCAGGAGACATTCCGGATGTGTTCGACATTGAATCCGGAACCAATGCGAAGATGTACTATGAATACGCATATGACTGGACCGACGACACAGATGTATTAGATTTATTTAACGAAGACGCTCTGGAAACAGGAAGGGATGACGACGGGAAGATCAAGTCCCTGCCGTGGACGTATGAGAATATGGGGATTCTCTACAACAAGGATTGTTTTAGCAAAGCAGGTATCACAGAGCTTCCGGCGAATCTGGATGAACTGGAAGCAGCCTGTAAGAAGCTTGAGGCAGAAGGGATCACAGCTTTCGCGGTTCCGGCGAAGGAGACATGGGTTCTGGGGCAGCTTGCCACACATTTCATGATGGACAAGTCTCTGGACGGCCCCGGCACGGCAGAAGCCCTGAAGTCCGGAGAATTGAAATTCGCAGACCTGCCGAACTGGAAGAATCTGTTCCGGTTCATGGATCTGGCGGTAGAGTACGGACCGGAGAAGCCTCTTGAGGTCGACTGGGAGACCAGTGAGAATATGCTTGCAAACGGCGACGCGGCTATGATCCACATGGGCGACTGGTGCCAGTCTACATTAGATTCCTTTAATGCATCCGCGAATCTTGGATTCCTTCCTTGCCCGGTAGGAGCGGGGGCCGAGGATGCGACGCTGCTTTCCAACTGTAACTGGACATATATTGTAAACAAGGATTCAGAGAATCTTGAGCTCGCGAAAGAATATTGTCAGTATATCCTTTCTTCGGATGAGGGACAGTCATGGATGTGCGAAGCGGTCGGCGCAGTTCCGGGATGTAAGACAGACAAGGAAGTAACCGGCAAGCTTGCCAATGACGCCAAGACATATATTGATGCGGGCGAGACGAACGGATGGATCCATACGGTAGCGCCGGCAAGCTATGGCGAGACCTGCGGCCCGCTTATGCAGTCGTACATGTTAGGCCAGTTAAGCGCAGACGAGATGACCGCGCAGTTCCAGTCCTTCTGGACCTCGGGACAATAGGATCACGCCAAAGAATCAGGATGCCTTGCGGGGATATGAAGATATCCCTGTAAGGCGTAAGAAGGAGAAAGAAATGAGACAAAAGAAAGTAAGGGAGTTTTTGACCTTTGCCTTGTTTGTGTTTCCAACGGTTATCTTCGTGCTGTTCGCTACGGATATTCCGTTCGTTATGAATCTGTACTATTCCGTATTCGACTGGAACGGAGTGGGGAGAAGTATGGAATTCGTCGGGTTTGAGAATTTCGTGAAAATATTTACCCAGGATTCTCTGTTCTGGGATGCAGTAAAGTTCACCCTGAAATTTGCCGTGTTCTTTGTCGTGATCGTCAACATCGTTTCGCTGACCGTAGCGCTGGTCATGGCGAAGGAAAAGAAGAGCAGCAGCATCGGAAGAGCTTTCTATTATATTCCGTATATCATCAGTCTGACTGCCATCAGCCTGATCTGGAAGTTCATCTTCGGTCCCGGCTTCGAAGCGCTGTATGAGATTACCGGATGGGAGATGTTTAACTGGAGCTGGGTGGGTACGCCGAAGCTGGCCTTTTATGTGGTGGTGATCATGGCAGTATGGCAGAATCTCGGGTTTTACATGGTGAATTATATCGCGGGGATCGTCGCAGTGCCAAAGGAACTGACGGAAGCGGCGAAGATTGACGGAGCCGGACGGCTGCAGACCCTTGGGCACATCACATTGCCGCTGATCATGCCTTCGGTATCTATCTGTACACTTACATCCCTGACCTTTGCGTTCAAATTGTTCGATATCGTAATGGTATTTACCAAAGGAGGTCCGGCAAACTCCACGGTTTCCGTTGCATATAACATCTATATGGAAGCATTTACAAGAAATAATTATGGCCTGGCGACCGCAAAATCACTGATATTTGTAATATTCTGTCTGATTGTCACGGCAATCCAGCTTAAGGTAACGAAGAGCAGGGAGGTGGAGCAGTAATGAGAAGGATGAAAGAGGTGAATATCCTTGTGATTGTGGTGTTTGTCTGTTCCATTTTCTGGCTGATGCCGCTGGTGCTGATCTTCATCAATTCCTTTAAGCCGTATAACGACATGATTCAGGAATTTCTGGCGCTTCCGAAACGATGGAATATGGAGATGTATATGGAGACCTGGACGCAATTTAACTTCCCCAGACTGATCGCAAATACACTGCTGTATACGGTTTCTACGGTGCTGGCGGTGGTGCTGTTTGCGCCGATGACGGCGTACAAGCTGGCGAGAACGAAGTCTAAGCTCAGTACATTCTGCTTTATCATCGTGATTATCCCGATGATGGTTCCGTTCCAGTCTTATATGATCTCACTGATCAAGCTGGTGGCGAATCTGAAGCTTACGGGTACGCGTACGGGTTACATACTCGTAAGCATTGGCCTGTGTATGCCGCTTGCGGTGTATATGATCCATGGATTTATCAAGAGTATTCCCATCGAACTGGAGGAATGCGCGCGGATTGACGGAGCCGGTAAGCTGCGCACGTATTTCAGCATTGTACTGCCTCTTCTGAAACCGATCCTTACGACGGTTGTGGTACTGGATACACTGGCGGTCTGGAATGATGTAATCACCAATCAGCTGATCATCGGAGGAAAGGCGGGCGCCATCAATATACAGAATGCGCTGTATATGCAGTTCTCTGCGCAGACCTCTGACTGGGAACATGCATTGCCGGGGATCGTGATGTCCATGATACCAAGCCTGATCTTCTTTGTGAGCATGCAGAGGCATATAGTGGGCGGAGTGACGTCAGGAGCAGTCAAAGGATAAGGAGGCGTATATGAGAATCGGAGCTTTAATTGAGTTATGTAAAGATACGGATATAGATCAGAGCTTTTTACGGCTTAAGTCTATGGGAATGGAGAGCTGTCAGCTGGTGTGCTGGGACCGGGATATCTTGAATGACGAGGGGGCCGCCGGCGCCGTCAATGAAGCGGTCCACAAGCATGGCGTGCAGATCAGTGCATTCTGGTGCGGATGGGAGGGACGGAAGGTCTGGGATTTCTATGAAGGACAGATTACCCTGGGGCTGGTTCCGGCCGGTTACCGGGCGGAACGTGTGAGGATGCTGCTGGAAGGGTCTGATTTTGCAAAGAGGATTCACGTAACAGACTTTGCGACCCACGTCGGATATATGCCTGAGAATCCTTACGACCCAAAGTATCAGGAGGTACTGTCGGCGTGTAAAGAGGTTGTGGAAAGATGCAGGGCAAACGGACAGGTATTCCTGTTTGAGACCGGACAGGAGACGCCGGTTACGTTAAAACGCGCGATCCAGGATATTGAAGGGGATCTGGGTAAAGGCTGTGTGGGCATCAATCTGGACCCGGCCAATCTGATCATGTACGGCAAGGCCAATCCGGTGGATGCTCTGGATGTATTTGGGGAATATGTACGGGGAATCCACGGGAAGGACGGTATGTACCCAACGGACGGCCATGCGCTTGGGGCAGAGGTTCCTCTTGGTCAGGGCAGGGTAAACTATCCGGCATTTATTGAGAAGCTTAGAAGCATCGGATATGAGGGGGATATTACGATTGAACGTGAGATATCCGGGGAAGAGCAGATCCGGGACATCGTTACGGCGAAGGAGATATTGTCCGGGCTGATGTACTAGGGCAGAGCCCGCAGCGCCGTCGTACTGGCAGATGCTTGGCAGACACGGATATCGGGCGCTGATACTTCAAGGCTGGTACGAAGATGTACCGGCCGGGATTTGAAAAGAAAGAAGGTAAGTATGAGAAAATTTGTGAGATACAGAAAGCGTTTTCTGTGTATGATTCTGGCGCTTATGATGCTGACAGTTACCGTCTGGGGAGGCGGTGTGAAGGTGAGGGCAGAAGAAGGATCAGGGGGATTCATAGATTATACATTTGATGCGGGGAGTAAGTCCTGGGGACTGGATTTTGGAAGCGACAAGGATGCATTCAGCCGCTGGCAGACTTTTACGATGCCGGAGGACGGCGCGCTTCAGTCCGCAGAGGTATGGCTGATCAAAAGATCCGACGCAAATGGAGAGACTGCGGATCTTGTGGCGTCTGTCTATTCTGTGGCAAACGGATTGCCGGATGCCGAGATCGGCTCGGTTACGATTCCGGGGGCGGACGTAACACACAAGGGCGTTACGGCGATCGATCTGTCTTCTGTGGGGATGCTTCTGGCGGACACGCAGTATGCGCTGGTCCTGACGACGGATCCGCTGGCGGACAATCTTGAGAGGACGAACGGCAGATACGACTGGGTAAGCGATCAGACCGTAGCAGATAACGCCGCAAAGAATGAGGCGGCCGGACAAGTAGGCGTCAGGGGAACGCGGGCGGAGTCCGTGGGCGCCATGTATCTTAAGGTCAACTATGGGAAGGCAGAAGCGAAAGAAAAATCCATTGATTATACGTTTGATGCAAGCGCCAACACCTGGGGACTGGATTTTGGAAATGAAAAGGACGCATGGAAACGCTGGCAGAGCTTCACCATGCCTGAGAGCGGGACGCTAAAGTCGGCAGATATCTGGCTGATCAAAAGAGCGGCTGCGGATCAGGAAACCAGCGCCCTGGAGGCAGGCGTCTACGAGATGGCAGGCGGAGTCCCGGGCACACAGATCGGCGGGACCATAACCATCGCAGGGGAACAGGTTACGGATAAGGGAGTCACTACGATCGACCTGTCGTCCATCGGCGGCCTGAAAGCAGGAAAGCAGTATGCGCTGGTGCTTGGCACAGAGGAACTCACAGACAGTTTCGACCGGACGAACGGAAAATATGACTGGGTGAAGAGCACTTCGACGGCCATAACAGAAGGTGATTTTGCCGGAAAATATAATGGAAGCGGATTTGCCGCCGAGAAGAATGTAGGAACCATGTATCTGAAGGTGGATTATATCCCGGGAGAGGACTCAGGCGGGCCGGACGATCCAGAGCTTCCGCCGGCGCCGGAAGGGGCGGTTCCCTATGATATCACGCTTGAAGTAAGTAACAAGGAGACGCTCAAGATCGGAGGGACGACAGAGATTACGGCTACGGTGCTCGACCAGAACGGGGCAAAGCTTGTAGATCCAAAGATTACCTTTACTTCTGATTCAGCGGCGGCGGCTGTGGAGTCCGAAGGGGACAAGGCAATCGTTACCGGTGTGAAAGAGGGCGTTGCCAGGATACGGGTGCAAAGCGGTACGGCGGTATCTGGTGCAGACGTATATGTGTATGACCAGAGCAAGAATTATACGGTTCCCAAAGCAGGCATGACCATCAGCCAGGATACGGCGTTAAAGCCCGGAATCTATAATTTCGGCGGCGCAAAGACCGGTCTGACCATCGGGGCGGATCATGTGAAGGTGACGGCCGACTATGTGAAGATCGTGAACGCCGATGAAGAGAGCTTTACGGCAGATACAACGTCGGGAGCCTATGCATACCAGCTGAATGCGGCGGCGCAGAAGACGGCGTATCATATGGACCGGGAGCTGGTACTCTCCGGCGCATCTTCCATCAAACTGTCCTTCGATGCCAAGGCGAAGCATTTCGGCGGCTCGCTTAAGGTTCTAGTATCCGAGAACGGGACAGACTGGACAGAGCTTGGGTCGGCCCAGCCCCTTGGCGACTGGGACAAGACAACGGTGGACCTGTCTGCTTACGCAGGGAAGAAGGTTACGTTAAGACTTCGGTATGAGACAGAAACGCAGATTCCGGAGGATATGATTCTTCTGATTGATACGATTGAACTGTTCGAAGACGGCGTTCGTACCTTCAGCGACCTGTGTGAGGCAAAACCATTTTATTATTGGAACATATCCTACGAGGACGGCGTGAAGGTTCCGGATTCCATGCCCGATAAACCGTTCGACAGGACGGCCTGTACGATCAACAAGGCCGCGTTTAAGGGCACAGGACTTGTGATGGACAAAGTGAAGGGAGCTTCTGTCAGCGGACTTACCTTAAGCGGGTTCTATTGGGCGATGAACCTTAGCGGCTGCTCGGGCGTTACGGTAGATGGCTGCAACCTCTCTGATAATTATACCGATCCGCTGGGCGGCTGGGGCGACCAGGAAGGCGGCGCGCTTCTCATGGAGAATGTAAGCGGAAGTACGATCAAGGGGAATCATGCCAATAACAACGCCAATGCGCTGATCATGCGTAAAAGTAACAATAATACGATAACGAATAACAGCTTTGCAATCGCATCGGATGTCTGTCTGGAGATGGACAATTCGAGCTATAATACGGTAGAAGATAATGATTTCAGCTGGGGAATCCGGATTGATGCATACGACGAGGTTCATGCAAGAGATTCCACAAGCTCACTGTTTGAGTCCGGCTCGAACTATAATTACATCTGTAATAACGATTTTACCCACGGCGGCGACGGCATCTTCTTAAGGCCGCTGGACGGATTTGCCTGTGAAGGTAATATTTTTAAAGGGAATGACGCGTCCTATGCGAATAATAACGCCGTGGAGAGCTGGGCAGGACGTAATTACTATATTGAGAATAAAGCGAACTGGTCAAGCTACGGTTTCTGGATGGGCGGCTCGGATGAATCCGAGATGATCAACAACGAAGTGGCATATAACGGGATCTGTCCTCATAATGCCCCGGAATCATTCGGAAATGCCGGAATATCAATTGTACGCTCGAATCCGGGATCCCATATGAAGATTGTGGGAAATGATATCCATCATAATTACGGTCCGGGTATTGCACTTACGCATACACAGAGCTGGCCGGCATATCACTATCTCATTCAGAACAACCGGATTGCTGATAATGTTACGTCCGCGTATAATTCCGGACATGTAGGATACGCCATCTGGATGGACTGCATCGAGTGGGCGGATGTGTCCGGCAATCTGATGGAAGGCAATACGGTCAATGAGATCCACACGACAGAGAATTCGAAGCTGGTGACCGTACATAACGGCGCGTATACCGCGGATCAGAAGGAGTATGAGAAACAGGCTCCAAAGGCGGTCATTTCTTCTGACAAGACGGTATACTATGCAGGAGAGGAGATTACATTTTCCGGAGCAGACTCCGTGGATCCGGGCGGGGCGGCGCTTACCTTCCGTTGGGATATGGGAGACGGAACCTTTGCAGTAGGCGAGACCGTAAAACATACCTTTACGGAAACAGGGTATTATGATGTGGCGTTTACGGTTACCAACGGAACGTGGTCGGACCTCGTCTGGCTGAATGTCAATGTGGTACAGCCGGGTGATGAGATTGGCACGGAAGAGGATGCGTCTGCATGGGAGTTCACGGCAAACGGCGGCGCGACGACACTGACGAACCAGGAGCCGGCCAAGGGGAAACAGAGAGAGGATATTCCGTATTATACCTATTATACGGTAGAAGGCGATTCTTCTATTAAGATGCACTCTACGGCAGGAAATAATACAATCACATATCCGGCGTCGAAGGATGCGGCTCTGGATCTTAGCAAGGATAACGCGTTAAGCTTCTCCATGAAGGTGCAGAATGGTGCATACGAAGGGACAAACCACAGGTCTCCGATCGTCCGGCTGCATACGGATCAGGATAATTACGCGCAGTATCAGGCGACTTCTTCACTGCTGGCGCCGTTCTACTACAAGGAGATCTTTGGACAGATGCAGCTCCGCCAGGAATGGGTGGCGGTTACGATTCCCTACGACGGAAGCGCGATGTGGGAGAAATCGGTGGTTGGCAAGCCGGATATGGGTAAGATCAACTACATCAGCATTCAGATGGAGAACAATGCGAATAACTTTACCTTCTATATAGATGCGATGAAATCGGTATCCGTGGAGAAGAGCAAGGCAAATGCGTATGTACGCAGTATTGCGGACAACAGTACGGCGATCTGTTCGACGGCAGTAAGCCCTGAGAATGCAGAGGCGGTACACGGCAATACGTTAGATACCTCTGTAAGATGGGAACCGGCTGCAGGAGATGAGGAGATCTGGTATGGCGTGGATCTTGGAGGGAAGCGGTATCTGGACCGTATCGACTATTATCTGTACTATGAGCCGGTGGGCAATCCAAGCCTGGATACGCTGGTGCTGCCTGATTCGGTAGTGGCCGAGTATGAAGACGAAGGAGTATGGAAGGAAATAGACGGCGCAAGGATGGGTAAGATTACTCCGAACCGCAATACGATTGCATTTAAACGGATTCAGACGGATAAGGTCCGCATCCGGTTCAACACAACCGGTCATGCTCCGGTTGCCTTGTATGGATTCCGTGTATATAACACGGAAAACTATATGACGGAACTGAATTATGAGAACCGTTCTGTGCCGGTGATCACGTCTACAGTTGCAAGCGACGTCGTGCTGGATACAGTGGAAATCTGGGGAACCGTGAATGATGTGAGCCTGTGGGAGAGCGACATCCATGATCTTGAGGTCTACGTTTACCAGACAGATGCAAGTGGAAAAGGGCCGGAAGGGGCGTACGTTGCGAAAGGCGTAATCAGGAAGGATTCTGTCGTCCCGGCAGAACTGCCGAAGCTGTTTAGGGTTGAAATGCGGGATAAAGACGGAAACAAGGCGTCTCTTAAGGCGGGAACAAAGTATGCGTTACTGCTTGCGACCGAGAGAGACTATAATAATAACGGACAGGCACATTGGAGATTCGTGACAAACCGGAATGTCCCGGCGGCTGCAAATGAAACTTTTGGCAAGGTAACAGGCCAGAACAATGATTACAGCTCTGTTGACAACTACAGCGTTGAGGCGCTTGGTACGGGATGGATGAAGATCTATGCAGAGGATTCGCAGGAGCCTGTCATTGATTACAGCTTTGAGACGAATGGAAAAGGGGGATACGGCGTAGGCGCGTATACGGAGGACAGCCGGTATCAGACATTTACGATTCCGGAATCGACATCCGACAGCGTCAACAACGGCCTGATCAACGACGGATGGAGCTGGAGCTTTGAAGGCGATACCGGATCGATCTTTATAGAGCTTGGCGAGGAGAAGAACATTCATCTGGTCAATATCGCGTTTGAAGAGGATGGTATACCGGCTAAGATGACGATCAGGAACGGTGAGAAGGAGATCGCTGTTTTGACGGGCGGACAGACGGCGGACAGCCTGACCGAGACTATGGCGGACCAGGCGGGCGGTTCTGATGAGAGTGGGGCTGCTTTGACGGGCAGTTCTGATGAGAGTGGGGCTGCTTTGACGGGCGGACAGCTTACAGGCGGATTTAACGAGATTACGCTTGGTGAGGACGGCGAAGGGATCCTTGCGAAGAATCTGACCTTTGAATTCACAGCCGGAGCGAATGCGGTGAAGGTATCCGAGATTGAGCTGCTGGGCGCCGCGGCAGACGAGACAGAGGATGAAAAAGCGGATAAGTCAGAGCTTCAGGCTTATTACGACGAACATAAGAGCAAGACGCCGGAAGGGTATACAGAGAAGAGCTGGGGAATATTTGAAGCGGCTCTGCACAATGCGAAGAGCGTTCTTGACAAGGCAGACGCATCGCAGATCGAGGTGGACGCGGCGTTAATCGTACTAAAGAGTGCGGTAGATGCATTGGAAGAAGTCACACCTCCGGACGTAACAGACAAGACCAGTCTTCAGACGCTTTATGACGAGGGACTGAATCAGGCGGCAGAGGAGTATACGAAAGACAGCTTCCAGGTATTTGAAGATGCTATGGCGGCAGCCAGGGGAATCCTGGACCGTGAGGACGCGACACAGGAAGAGATAGACGCGGCGTACCAGAATCTTAAGAATGCCATAAACGGACTGGTGCGTCTGGCAGTATTGACAGAGCTTCGGATTACGCCTCCGGACAAAGTAGAATATGTTGCCGGCGAGGAACTGGATCAGACGGGGCTGGTGGTAACAGCCGTATACAGCGACGGCGTTTCACGGGATGTGACCGGGGCGGCAGAGCTTACGGGATACGATATGACTCAGCCGGGGGAGCAGACGGTTACGGTCAGTTATCAGGGAATGACGGCCGAGTTCAAGATCACTGTCAAGAAACCGGATGACCAGAAACCGGGCGATCAGAAACCGGATGACCAGAAGCCGGATGACCAGAAACCAGGCGGACAGAAACCGGATACTCAGAAGCCGGACAGCAATGGCGGCGGATCAGGACAGACGGGAACCACAGGCAAGACGTCTGGTACGGCCAAGGCGCCTTCAACGGGAGATCCCGCTAAGCTGGGAATCCTCATGCTGATATGCACGGCCTCATTGTTTGTCGCTGTGACAATCGTTGTAAGTAAGAAAAAGGGCAAAAGAATCGCTGCGGGCAGAAGAGGACGCAGAAGATTCTAAGCTGGAGGATTCCTTCCTTTGAACGCAGAAGGGCGCATGGATTACAGGTTATTCCATGCGCCTTTTGCGGTAGTTTAGTTTTGAGACGGAACATTCTGCCTGTACAGCTCCGGCGAAGTCCCGACCTTCTTTTTAAAAACCCGGAAGAAATACTTCGTATTATCATAGCCCACGCTTCTGGCAACTGAACTGATATCCTTATCCGTCTGAGTCAGAAGTTCTTTTGCTTTTTCAATCCGGATATTATTCAGATAATTCACAAATTTCTCCCCTGTCTTCTTCTTAAAAAGCTGGCTTAGATAACTCCGGTTCAGATAGAACAGGGAAGCAATAAATTCCTGAGTCAGATTCTTCTGGTAATTCTTAGACAGATAGATGCAGATCTGTTCAATCGTATCATGATTGCGGTAAATACTGTCAGACTTTATCATATTGCTTATATTGATAAAAAACTGTAGATAATATTTCTTCACATCCTCTAAAGAATACAGTGTATTTACGATTGCCTGCATGTTAGGCGACGACTTTTCGTCCGGACTCTTCTGGTTCAGGTAATAATCCAATATCTTACGGCAGGAGAAGCTGATGTGTTCACAATGCCGCTTGACGTCCCCAAGCGTACAATCCAGAATCTCTCTATAGTAATCGAACAATTCGTCAGTCAGGGAATATACCTGTTCCGTGGCACAGGATTCAATCCGGAACAGGAGTTCTTCTTCCTTTTCCCAGGAAATAGAGACAGGCGTCCCGATGTCCCGGCAGAAATAATAATGAGAATCTGTCCTGGAAATCCGTTGAGAATCCAGAGCCGCCGCCGTCTCCCGATAAGCAGTATGCAGTTCTCTTATGTTATCGTGACAGGCGCTGATTCCAGCGTACAGCGGGTACTGATATTGTTCCGTCATAAGCATCAGCCGGGAAAGGAAGCTTTGGATAAATTCTTCGCGTGCTCTCTGTAATTCCGGAATGAACAGTAAGATAAAACAGAACTGTTCAATATGTGGATGAGGAAAAAATACAGCGATATCGTTATAATTATTCTGTGCGATCCATTTTTCAAAATGTATCTCCATGGAAGGTTTCTGATAAAAATAGAGAGTCAGAAGCAGGAAATTTCCTGAATGGTTGATGAAATCAAGCTTCTGTGACAGAATCTTCTGGGATGACTGAAGATCATATCCCATAATCAGGTTCTGCAGCAGAGAGACATCCAGTCTGTAACAGGCATGCTCCCTCTCTTCCTGGATCATAAAAATCTCATCTTTCATCTGCTTCTTATTCTTAAGAGAGTCGATAGCAGACAGGACAATCTTCTGGATATTTTCTCTGCTGAAGGGTTTCAGGATATATTCAATCGCCCGGGAGGAGATTGCCTGTTTGACATAATGGAAGTTCTGGAATCCGCTGATTACAATCAATATAGTATCAGGAAAATGAGAAGCCAGATAGGGCAGAAGTTCCATTCCGCCCATGACCGGCATCTGCATATCCGCAATGATAATATCCGGATGAAGTTTTTCGGCAAGCCGTATTCCTTCTTCACCGTTTTCAGCTTCACCGCAGCAGCAGACAGTCTCCTTAAGGGGTTCTAATTTCTTTATGGTTCCTTTACGAATCAGATGTTCATCATCTATAATCAGATATGTGTACACTTATATCATCTCCTTCTTTAAGACAGGTATCTTAATGTCAATTCGGGTTCCGGCGCCCTCTTCGCTGTGAATTGTAAGGCCGTATCCTTTTCCGTAGTATAATTCAATCCTTGATTGGATGTTTTTTAAGCCGATGCTCTGCTTTTCACGGACACCCAGTTCGGAAAATGAGGCTTCGGAACTTAGATTTTCCCGAAGCAGCTTCAGTTCATCCGCTGGAATCCCGGTGCCGTTATCTCTTACTTGAATCAGAAGATTATGGTCAGCGATGTGTGCAGAGATGAAGAGCCGGTCTCCCGTGCTGCAGTAATTCAGTCCGTGTGTAAGAGAATTTTCAATCAGAGGCTGAAGGATCAGCTTCAAAATCTGCTGCCCATACAACTCCTTTGGAATATCAATATCCAGCCGGAAGCGATTGTTGAAACGGATCTTTTGGATGGAGACATAGTCATGCACATGTGAAAGTTCCTGGCGGAGCGTGACGAGTTCGCTGTTTGTCTTGATGGCGTAACGAAACATATTTCCCAGGGCAAGGGACATAGTACTGATTGCCTCATGTTCGGCAAGCTCGGCCATGCTGTTGATGGACTCCAGTGTGTTAAAGAGAAAATGTGAGTTGATTCTGGCCTCCAGAGCCTTCATCTGAGCGTCCAGAGCAATCAGCTTATTCTGATATTCTGACTTGATCAGTGTATTCTGCTTTTCAATCATATGGTTGTATTCCCGATACAGAATCCCAATCTCATCCCTGCGATGCCGGTAGCTGTCAAAGGGGGATAAACGGGAGCCCTTCTGACTGAGCATCTGGGAGCTCAGCTGTAGAATTGGCGTGATTATATTGTTTGAGATATAGAAAGAGAGCAACAGGATACAGACGATACAGACTGAGCAAAAAAGGAACAGAAGGACTGTGCTGCTTCCATATTCTGCATACAGTGATGTATAATCCAGGGTCAGTGACAGCTCAAGGGGAGTATTCTTGATTGAGGTTACGGTGGAATGGATGTTGGAAACATCTGCAGAAGCCGTCTGTTCCGTTTCATTGGTATAATATACGGAATGATTCTCAGTATTCGTGAGAGT
>CAMSTW010000023.1 GCA_947063855.1 uncultured Dorea sp. | reverse complement strand
TTGAAGAAAAAGTATCCATTCCCCCCCAATTATGACTATGAACAAATCAGAAAGGAAGCTATGGAAGAGAAATATGGTTGCATTAATTGACGCTAATGTAATATTAAACTATATTACTGATCGTGAGGATAGGTTTCGGGATTCTTCAAAGGTAGTTATAGATTTATGTTCTCAAGGAAGATTTGATGGATATATTGCTTTTCATTCTTTACCTATAATATGGTATTCGCTTCGGATTCCAGATGAAGGAAAGAGAATGTGGTTAAAGGATATTTGTAGAATATTGACGGTTGCAGGCGCCTCACATGAGCAGGTTTTAGAGGCGATAGATAATATACAGTTTAAAGATTTTGAGGACTGCCTGCAGGATGAATGTGCAAGAATGGTAAATGCAGATTGTTTGGTGACGTGTAATTTGAAAGATTTTAAGGCGGCCAAAACAAAGGTTTATAGTCCGGATGAGTTTGTAAAATTATTAGAATAATTTTGTGGTATATAAAATGATAAGAGGTTCTAAGGAGAATTAAAGAATTTAGAGATAGATCTTAGGGGATTTGCAAATACTATCATTACCCACATCACAAACGGAAACAAAAACGAAGAAAGGCTCGTGATCATAATGGGCGGAGCAGTGATTGAGACAGAATCTGAGAAACTGATCCGTGAAGGAAGAGCGCAAGGAAGAGCGGAAGGAAGAGCAGAAGAAATTATAGAAATGGGATGGGAATTTGGTCTGGATGATGCGGCAATATTGAAAAAGCTGCAGGAAAGGATTGGATTCTCCTTGGAAACTGCCGTTGCTTGTTTGGAGCGGCATAGGAAGCAGCTTGTGCAGTAAATTGAAAAATAAAAGTGCGAAGAAGAAAGTGACGAGCCAAAAAAATAGGCAAAAAAAGTAAAATATCAGAATATTCTGTGAATTACTTGCAAAAATGGAGCTGGGAAGACTTATAAACAGGGGCTTCCCAGAGGGTACCGTAGAAATGAGAGAAGCCCGCCAGAGGGCATTGGCACACACAACATTTGCAATAATCTATATTAAGAGGACGGATAACACGCTAGGGACAACAGTGATCACCTATATATTTCCAGATGGGCAGAAGGCAGAAATGAACTGGAAACAGATAGATAATTACTGCACGAACAGCATTACCCGGCTGGATGTATATGTGCTATGTAAACTGTGTACGGTGTTAGGGTGTGAGATACAAGATTTGCTGGTATTCCCCCGCCGGGGGAAGAATAGGCAGGGCGTTATTGAAAATATTTGTGAGATGGTTGAATTTATAAAACTCGCGCCAGTGGTGCGAGAATTGGAGAAAGAATGGGCGGAGTGGAAATTGCAGGCTATGAGCCTTTGGTAAATGACGTGAAGGAACTGATACATAAAAAGCAGCATCATATCCTGAAAATAATGAATGCGGAGACCATCAACCTTTATTGGGAGATTGGCGGGGAGATATACAGGCAGCAGGAAATCAACGGATGGGGCAAATCCATTGTAAAAATTTTGTCAAAGGAGTTGCAGAAAGAGTTTCCGGGAGCAAAGGGATATTCTGCGGCAAACCTCTGGAGGATGCGGAACTTTTACCTAAGTTACCGTGATTCTGAAAAGCTCGCGCCACTGGTGCGAGAAATTAGCTGGAGCAATAACGTTGTCATTATGGAGAAATGCAAAGACGATTTGCAGAGGGAATTCTACATCCAGATGGCAAAGCGGTATGGATGGACAAAACGTATTTTGGCAAATTTTATTGAGGCACAGACTTATGAGAAGTATTTATTAAACCAGACGAATTTTGATTTGACACTGCCGGAAGAACGTAGAGCACAGGCAAAACTGGCAGTAAAAGATGAATATACCTTTGACTTTGCGGAACTGTCGCCGGAATACTCTGAGCATGAGTTGGAAATGCAGTTAGTAAACAATATTAGGGCATTTCTGATAGAGATGGGCGGGGATTTTACATTTATCGGCAATCAATACCATCTGACCGTTGGCAGCCGGGATTTATATATTGATTTATTCCTTTTTCACAGAAGATTGAGGAGCTTGGTAGCAATCGAATTGAAAATAGGCGAGTTCGAGGCGGAGTATGCTGGGAAAATGCAACTGTACCTAACAGCACTGGATGAGCAGATAAAACTGTCGGAGGAAAATCCGTCTATTGGCATTATCATTTGTAAAAGCAAAGACAAGACATATGTGGAATATGCAATTTCTTAAATATCAATATATTGACCTTTTGAGCATTTATAGTTATAATTTGTTCATGGCAACACTTTGGCAACAGAAAATCAGTAAGCCTAAATATGGTGCATAATTGAAGTATAAACTTGGCAATTAGATATAGGGAGTTAAACAAAATAGATTAAGAAACAAACTGAACTTGCCGAGACAGAATCTGAGAAACTGATCCGTAAAGGAAGAGCAGAAGAAATTATAGAAATGGGATGGGAATTTGGTCTGGATGATGCGGCAATATTGAAAAAGCTGCAGGAAAGGATTGGATTCTCCTTGGAAACTGCCGTTGCTTGTTTGGAGAAGCATAGGAAGCGGCTGGTGCAGTAAATTGAAAAATTCTAAGAGACATTCGTCTTTTGCATTCTGACCGACGTTCCGCCGGAGAGTTACCCGAGATTTATTTTTAACAACGCAGAGTATTTCAGAATCAATAATAGGAAGATTTTTTACAAATCCGCCTTTTACGGGAATCCGTTTCATGGTATTATGGTTACAAGCAGCAAGAAAGGTCTTCTTAATCTGATTCTGTGAGTTGTGCAGAAGAAAGGAGACTTTTTATGAAAACCAGAATTAAAGCACCAAAAGAAACGCAGATGGAAGACACCTCTGTCAATTCCCAATCCGATGTAAATGAAGTGCATCAGCAGGACGACTTTATCATGCATCCGACGAATGACGTATGTTTTGCCGGTCTGATGGAGAACCCTGTTGTACGGAAAGGCTTCTGTGCCGCTGTGATGCGGGTGAAGCCGGAAGAGATTGTAGAAACTGAACTTCTCCCCACGCATCTTTGCCGTGAATATGGAGATGATAAGCTCGGCATTTTGGATGTACGGGTACGTCTATGGAACGGAATGCAGATTAACATGGAGATGCAGGTGAAGAAGTTTGATTTCTGGAATGAGCGCACATTATTTTATCTAAGCAAGATGTTTGCAGGACAGCTGAGAACGGGAGAGTCATACGAGAAGCTGAAAAGGTGCATCCAGGTCAGCATCCTGGATTTTGTCCTTTTTCCGGAGGATAAAAGGTGTTACCGTACGGTGCATTTCCGGGATGATGAGGGTGGAAAACTCTATAGTGATAAGATGGAACTGCAGATTCTGGAGCTCAAGAAAATTCAGGGAGAAATCCGGACAGGAGAGGATATCCTGAAGTGGATGCGTTTCTTTAATGGGAAGAGCCGAAAGGAGTTTGAGGATATGGCGCAGACAGATCGATATGTGGGAGAAGCATATGAAGCATTAAAGAGATTGAGCGCGGATGAAAAGAAACGGCTGGAGTACGAAGCAAGGGAAAAGGCTTTGAGGGATTATAATAGTCAGATTAACAGCGCAGAAAAGCGAGGAATCAGGTTAGCAGTAGAAGTAATTCGGTTACATGATCGGGGATTGCCAGATGGAGAAATTGCATCCCAGTGTGGTACATCCGTAGAAAGAGTACGGGAGATTCTGGCAATATAGACATATTTGAAACAGCATAGGAAACGGCTTGTGCCGTAAAGTGTGAAATTGTGAATCAGATGTAGAAAGTGACGAGCCAAAAAAAACAGGCGAAAACTCTATCCAATGTAAATGAAGAACATCAGCAGGACGACTTCATCATGCATCCGACAAATGATGTATGCTTCACCGGGCTAATGGAAAATCCAATCGTGAGGAAAGGATTTTGTGCCGCCGTGATGCGGGTGAATCCTGAAG
This sequence comes from uncultured Dorea sp., assembly GCA_947063855.1. Classification (GTDB taxonomy): domain Bacteria; phylum Bacillota; class Clostridia; order Lachnospirales; family Lachnospiraceae; genus Sporofaciens. The sequence goes on along the minus strand of CAMSTW010000023.1, from coordinate 40,680 downwards.
AGATCGAAGAGACAGAACTTCTTCCCACGCATCTGCACCGTGAATACGCGGATGACAAGCTCGGTATTCTGGATGTAAGGGTACGTCTATAAAGTGCATTCAGGTCAGCATCCTGGATTTCATCCTCTTCCCGGAGGATAAAAGATGTTATCAGACGGTGCACTTCTGGGATGATGAGGGCGGAGAGACTTATAGTGACAAGATGGAACTGCAGATTCTGGAGTTTAAGAAACCGCCGGAAGAGATACAGGCAGGGGAGGACATTGTGAAATGGATGCGTTTCTTTATCGGAAGAGCCGAAAGGAGTTCGAAGATATGGCACAGACAGACGAACATATAGGCGAAGCCTATGAAGCATTAAAGAGATTAAGTGCAGATGAGAAGAAACGGCCGGAGTACGAAGCAAGGGAAAAGACTTTGAGGGATTATAATAGTCAGATTTATAGCGCGGAAAAGAGAGGAAGAGCAGAAGGAGTTAAGCTGGCCGTCAGTGTATTTGGCTTACACGGGCGAAGTATCCCGGATGAGGAGATTGCATGTCAATGTAATGTATCTAAAGAGGAGGTACAGGAAATTTTAGCATTGTGGAATAAACGAAGATAGATGAAGAAATAGGAACGGTAAGTAAAACTATTGGTGTGGAGTAATAAACCAGAAGAAGAAAGTGACGAGCCAAAAAAACAGGCGAAAAAAGTAAAATATCAGAATATTCTGTGAATTACTTACAAAAATGGAGCCGGGAAGCCTTATAAACAGAGGCTTCCCAGAGGGTACCGTAGAAATGAGAGAAGCCCGACAGAGGGCATTGACACACTTCCTTTCAACTTCTTTTTTCATTTTCAAATCCTGTAGAATGAGAGAAGCCCGACAGAGGGCATTGACACAGGATAAGGATAATCTTTGCGTTTTCAGTAGTACGGTAGAAATGAGAGAGGATCGCCAAAGGGCATTGGCACATGCAATCCTCGAAAACAAATTTGGGGATTGCGCACTAATTCATAAAGCGCTATATATACTTCAAACAAAGAATTCTAAGAGACATTCGTTTTTACGTTCTGACCGGCAATCCGCCGGAGAGTTACCCGAAATACAATATGATAATGCGGAACCGTTACAAGTTCAGTTATTTGGTTGACCAGAATTTTTCTGGTTGTTAGAAACAGAAATTAACAGTATAATAAGATTAAGATATCTGCTTCTTTGATAAGAGAAGATATCTGTGAAAGGATAGAAAGGAATATGCAGAAAAAGACGCCTGATTACGATAATGTGTTTAAGACAATGAAAATGAAATGAAGCACAAAAGACTATTCATTTCTGTGATCAATGAAACCTTTGGAAAGGATTATCCGATGGACGTGAAGATAGAAACATTGCCTTCGGAGGGGTATCTGACGGAAAGCGAGACTACAGACGGGAGAAAAGATATTGAGGAACAGATTTCGGATTTTGTAATTAAGGTTGGAGATGAGGTCTATCTTTTAGAGTGTCAGAGTTATGACGACAATTCGATGGCGATTAGAATTGCAGAGTATGTATTTATTGTAGCCCGGCAATTTGCCGCATGGGATATTGGTCATGCAGTTATTCCCATGCCAAGATTTGCAATAATCTATATTAAGAGGACGGATAACACGCCAAGGATAACAGTGATTACATATATATTTCCAGATGGGCAGAAAGTGGAATATGAGTCGGAAAATGTGATTCTGGAAGCTTTTACGAAGGAAGACATTATTGAGAAGAGATTATTTCCATATATTCCTTTTTATATTGCAAGGTACGAAAAGGATATTTCGTCCGGACACAGTATAGAAAATGTGGTAAAGGACCTGGAATACTTCAGGGATCAGATACTTTGGCTGCATAAAGGAGGAGAATTATCAGATATTGAAGTAGTGGATCTTATGGGATTTGTAAATACCATCATTACCCACATCACAAACGGAAATAAAAACGAAGAAAGGCTGGTGAATATAATGGGCGGGACAGTGATTGAGACAGAATCTGAGAAACTAATCCGTAAAGGAAGAGTGGAGGGAAGAGTGCGGGGAAGAGCGGAGGGAAGAACTGAAGGAAGAGCGGAAGAAATTATAGAAATGGGATGGGAGTTTGGATTGGATGATGCAGCAATATTGAAAAAGCTGCAGGAAAGGATTGGCTTCTCCCTGGAAACAGCCGCCGCTTGTTTGGAGGAGCATAGGAAGCAGCTGGTGCAGTAAATTGAAAAGTAGAAACTGAACTTCTCCCCACGCATCTTCGCCGTGAATATGGAGATGATAAGCTCGGCATTTTGGATGTACGGGTACGTCTATGGAACGGAATGCAGATTAACATGGAGATGCAGGTGAAGAAGTTGTGATTCTGGAAGCTTTTACGAAGGAAGACATTATTGAGAAGAGATTATTTCCATATATTCCTTTTTATATTGCAAAGTACGAAAAGGATATCTCGTCCGGACACAGTATAGAAAATGCGGTAAAGGATCTGGAATACATCAGGGATCAGATACTTTGGCTGCATAAAGGAGGAGAATTATCAGATATCGAAGTGGTGGATCTCATGGGATTTGTAAATACTATCATTACCCACATCACAAACGGAAACAAAAACGAAGAAAGGCTGGTGAATATAATGGGCGGGGCAGTGATTGAGACAGAATCTGAGAAACTGATCCGTGAAGGAAGAGCGCGAGGAAGAGCGGAGGGAAGAGCTGAAGGAAGAGCAGAAGAAATTATAGAAATGGGATGGGAATTTGGTCTGGATGATGCAGCAATATTGAAAAAGCTGCAGGAAAGGATTGGCTTCTCCTTGGAAACAGCTGTAGCCTGTTTGGAGTGGCATAGGAAACAGCTTGTGCAGTAAATTGAAAACAGAAGTGCGAAGAAGAAAAGTAGAAGAAGAAAGTAACGAGCCAAAAAAACAGGCGAAAAAAATAAAATGTTAGAATATTCTGTGAATTACTTACAAAAATGGAGTCGGGAAGCCTTATAAACAAAGGCTTCCCAGTGGGTACCGTAGAAATGGGAGAAGCCCGTCCAAGGGCATTGCAAACCTGCGACAACACCATACCGTCACCGCCTGAGCATACCTACGGCAGAAAAAAGGAAGTCCACCCCCAAGGGCTTCTTTTTTTGCGTCCAAAAACACACTTTTAACCGAAAATAATTAAAAAAAGGTCAAAATTACCCCAAAAGGTATGCTAAACGGTACGCCCTCATTTGCTAAACTATTTCCAGAAGATGAAAAACTCTACCATAGTATGCGCTCAAGCGTCCCGATCCGGCCAGCCTGTCATACGAAGGCCGTACTTGACGGCTTGCGGCGACCCGGCAGGCAGGCGATCCGACAGGCAGACGACCCGGCAGGGTATGTGAAAGGGATATCAGAACATGAAAGAACAATTATCAATATACACAGGAATATCCAACAGTATTGTCTTGGCCATTGACGGCAAAGACACACGAGGCATCCAGGGCAGAGTATATCACGCATATTCAGAAGAGGCGATTCCGGTTGCCTGCTTCGAAGAAGTGATTCGTATCGCAGAGAATCTATTTAATGATTTGGGGTATCCGCAGATGACCACCAACGACAGAGAGTTTGACGGGAGATCCTATTCATATAGAAAAAAGGAAGAGATGGTCAAGGTTATGGATGATAAGACATTATTAGGACAACAAGGCGATCTTGGAACATTTATCATACGGGTACAACACAGGCAGCACAGCAGCTGGCAGGGGAAGGTCACATGGATCGAGGAGAATGAGACCGTGAACTTCCGCTCCGCACTGGAATTGATGAAGATGATCGACCACGTGCTGGAAGAGAATAAGATCAAGGAGTGACAATATGGGGAACAAAGAGTTACGCAGGTTAAAACGAAGGGATCTCCTGCAGATGCTCCTTGCACAATGTGAGGAGACAGAGAGGCTTGAGAAAGAACTGGGCGAGACAAGGACGGAATTAGAGGATTTACAGGAAGGCTACGAACGCCTTAAGAAGAAGCTTGACATCAAGGACGAACGCCTGAACCAGAAGGATGCGAAGATTGCAGAGCTTAAGGCGGAGGTTGAGAAGATACAGACGTCGAGGGTAATCGAATTAGAAGAAGCCGGATCCATCGCAGAAGCGGCGCTTAGGCTGAACGGGATCTTCGAGGCGGCGCAGAGATGCGCAGAACAGTATCTGATGAATGTTAAGCGGATTAGCGGAAATGTATCAGACAGCCCGTCGGGATCTGGATATCCGGCGCTTCCGGGGGAGTCGGAGATACCGGTGCAGGCAGAGCCGCCGGAGCGGCTGGCAGTACCGGAAGAGAGAAAGACCCCGGGGACATTTACGATATCTGACAGAAGACAGGTACACGGACAGCGGATTCCGTATGAGGCAGGATGGAGGCCGGTAACCCGGAGAAAGAAACTCCATGGATAGTGAGAAGGTTGAGCGTGGCAGAGACGAAGGCAAAGAAGCCGGGGAAGACAGGGAAGGAACTGTAAGAGCCGACATTGCCGGGGAAGACAGGGAAGGAACCGTAAGAGCCGACATTGCCGGGGAAGACAGGGAAGGAACCGTAAGAACCGACATTGCCGGAGGAAGCGGAAAGAAAGATTCGGAACCTGCTGCAGATGATCCGGGACGGGACGGACTTGCGGAATGCAGTGAAGAGACGGAGAAGAGCGGCAAAGAGGAGCATAAGAAGTTAGAGATTCCTCCGATCAACGATCTGAGGATGGAGCTTGCAAGGGAAGAGGCCAGACACGAGTTCAGAAGATCTCTTCTTAATATAGCAGGAATCCTGACCGTAGCCGCCGCCATAACAGCGCTGATGATGACAAGACTTCTGATCTTGCTGGAAGTCAACGGCAGCAGTATGGCGCCCACACTGGAGGACAGAGAGATCGTAATCCTCCGGCAGACGAAGGAGATCGAGGCGGGAGATATCGTGGGCTTCTACTATGGAGGGAAGATACTTCTGAAACGCGCCGTAGGCAGCGCAGGAGATGAGATAGATATAGATCAGGAAGGCAATGTATATGTCAACGGCAGGATGATCGACGAACCATATGTGGCGGATAAGAAGCTGGGCAAATGTGACCAGGACTTCCCGTACCAGGTGCCGGAAGGAATGATCTTCGTGCTGGGAGATAACAGAGCCGTATCCATAGACAGCCGGATGAAGGCGCTCGGATGTGTAGAGGAGAGCCAGATCGTCGGCAAAGCAGCTTTTAGGGCGTGGCCGAAGGCCCGTATAGGAATGATACACTAGGAAGGTGAGAAGATGCAGAAGCTTGTAAGAGAGTATTTGAATGAAATGAAGAGTCGGCAGAAGAAGCGAAGGAGAACCGGTATAGCCGCGATACTTCTGATAGTCATGGTGGTAGGCGGCGTGATCGGAGTTCTGACACAATACGGCGTGGCCATGACCGGGAATGCGAAGTGCAAAATGGATGAGCATCAGCATAGTGAAGCGTGCTATTCGAGCGAGACGACATGCGGACTGCAGGAGCAGGCAGGGCACACTCACACCGATGCGTGTTATCAGACGGAGACTACGTTGGTCTGCACAGAGGAAGAAGACGCCGGACACACGCATACAGAAGACTGTTACACAGAAGACGGATCACTGGTATGCGGGCAGGAAGAGAGCGAGGGCCATACACATACAGACGGATGTTATCAGACAGATTCCGTTCTGGTATGCGGACAGGAAGAGAGCGAAGGCCATACGCACACGGAAGATTGCTCACAGTCACAGATTACATGCGGTAAGGAAGAGCATACACATACAGACCAGTGCTACATCGACACAGAGGCGGGCGTGGAAGACGCATCCGTGTGGGAAGCACAGTATAAGGATGTGGACTGGAAGGATGCCTGGGGCGAAGATCTTGTAACGGCGGCGCAGAAGCAGATCGGTTATAAGGAGAACGCGGATAACTATACGGTTGCGGAGGATGGAAGCCGTAAAGGGTATACAAGGTACGGGCAGTTCGTTGGTGATGTGTACTGCGATTGGGATGCGGCGTTTGTTAACTTTTGTATCTATTATGCGGGGTTGGAAGCATCCGGACTCTTCCCGGACGAGACAGATGCAGATAAGTGGTTCGAAGAATTTAGAAATATAAATGAGCAGAACGAGAAGTATCTTTCCTGCCTGACAGAGGCGGACGGGTACACGCCTGAGGCTGGCGATCTCATTTTCCTTAAGAAAGAAGGGGAAGAGAGAACAAGCCAGATGGGAGTAGTTTCTTCCTATAATAAAGAGAAGGATGAGATCAAGGTAATCGAAGGCAACAGCAGAAACGAGGTACGGGAGAATGAGTATCATGCCGGAGATACACAGATTGTCAGATATCTGAAGATTACGGAGCTAGAGAAGGCTTATAAAGGAGTGGATAAAGAAGCGGCAGATACAGCGGAAACGCAGGATTCTGAAGATGCGCAGCCATCCGGGTCTGCAGGAGAAACCAATCAGGTTAAGGAAGAAGAGAGTAAAGAAGAGAAGCCTGCAGATGAAGATGGGTCAGAAGAAGATAAGTTATCCGAGAAGGAACAGAGGCAGGTAGATGAAGTGATTGACCTGATTGATAAGATTCCTTCGCCAGAGCAGATTCAGGAGAAGATGGAAGCTCTGGAAGATGATGAAGATGGATATGAGAAATATTATATAAAGCTTCAGAAACAAGTGATGAAAGCATTCGACGCATATGAAGCATTGTCAGAGGCGCAGCAGAAGAAAGTGACGAATGCAGAGAAACTGCTTCAGATGGACTGGATGAAGACAGAGATGTTGGATGACCAGGCGGGAGATTCGGTATGGAATCCGATGGAACCTGATGAGGCTTATGTGAATGAGATTAAGGTTACAAGTATAGCTACAGGAGCGGCGCCTTTTGATACAGAAGAAGGTCCGGGAAATGACACAACAGCTGAGGATGAGATTGTCCGAACGTTTGATACCGTGACATATAATTTCTCAGTTAATATGAAATCCTGGGACATATCCAAGAGTTACAGTGAAGCACGTGTCAAAATGGAGTTTGTACTGCCGCTGACAGAAAAAGAAGCGGTATTCGATCAGACTGCTATGGCATGGATGGATCAGACGGAAGGTTATAAACCGAAGCTTACGAAGGAAAAACGTACAATTGATGGTAAGGAAAAGGAATGCCAGGTTCTTACCTGTTACAAGTGGCTGCTTCCATCTTCTGGTAATCAGTCGGTAGTACCCGGGGATTTCGGGGAGAATGTGACGATCAATGTCCGTGCAATGAAGAATGGAGAGGAATTTGCACCCATTATCAGTGCGGCCATGGAAGGAGGGGCGTGGGACGATCCTTGTGATAAGGAGGATCATAAAATTGATGATGAGCCTGCCGTGGAGAAAAAAAGTGTCACAGCAGAGAAGGTAGAGGTAACAGCAGCCCCCCGTTACAATATTCATATAGAAGGAAATTCATCATATAAAGCTGATTTTGACTTTCAAGGTGATGAAGCTTGGATGAACAAGTATGGAGATGTGGCGGCGAATGCAGATATCTCGACACCAGTTCCCGGCCGTATTATGAAACTTGGTATTACCTTACAGCTATATAATGATAATGCGTCTAAGGGATTGAAAGGAATCGAACTCCCTACAGGAGACATCACTTTTGATTTGGAGGTTTCTTCCAAATATACGATCAATACACCGAAGGAGGGAAGTCAATATCAGCAAGGGCAGCAGATTGATACAAGTAATCAATATCAACCGCTCTTGTGGAGTTATGGACTGAACTATTGGAGGGAGTACGGAGTACAGAATACAGATGGGCGTGTGCTTTATGATTCCTTGGCCTGTTCTCCTCATGCTCCTTACAGTACGGGAGGGGAAGGAAACAGTTGCTATGAGAGTGGGTCCTGGAAAGCAGTACAGGACAGGGATACAGGAAAGATTAGTATTACGGTCAGTGATTATGAAATTAATCCGGATAGGATGCCGATTATTAATGGTGATTATTCCAGTGGAAAGTATGGACCAAACGAGGGATGTTTTTCGTCCGGAGCAATTTGGATTGTCCAGCCTTTCAATACGATAGAAGGAACGGAACATGGTGAGGAGCCGAATTATGATGTAGTGAACCAATATGGACAGGGAGCCTTTGCAACAACCGTGAAGGATAGTAATCTGAAAGCAACCACAATTAGTGGAACGAAGGTAGAGCAAGGTAAGGGCGGCTTTGACCAAATGGTTTCTAGCGATGATGAGTTAGTTCGCACGTTAGAGCTGACGCTTCCGGGGCAGCTGCAGAACAGAATTCGTTATGCATCTGCTACAGAGCCGATAAATAAGGGAGCAGGAGTAGATGATACCAGGGATGGGCGAGATTATGCAGCTGTGGGATCAGGACTGTATCTGATGGGGGGATTCTCATATGATGCGAAAAGAGAGGCAGAGAATCAACTCTATCTGGGGACGAATCTGACCAAATTCTATGGGAGCGCCATAGAGTTGGAGAATGAGTGGTTTCCGGCGTTTTCTGGTGGTGCGACTCTTGATGGAAAGGAGAATGATGAGTTAAAGGAAAATATCCAGATTCGTTATGCAACAAAGACGGATGGAAAAGATTGGAAGGATGATGACGAACTTCTGAATACTTACGAAGATGACTTGGTTTTTTATGAGAATCTGGAAAGCATTCCGGAGGGGAAAGTATGTGTTGGCATATTATACAGCTTTATTGGGCCGGGCGCTCTGGCAGATGCGGCAGATCCTTATTATGTCTGCTATCACAAAGCCAAAGTTAAGGATAATATGGATTTGGCCGGAAAGACGTATATGTTGGCGTCTACATCCAGAGTTTGGACTAAGCAGATGTTTGTTACTAATGGAAAAGGGCTGGAGGATATTCCGGATTGGAGTGAGCCGAATACTAAACTGAATCAATTTCCCGCAAGTTGGCATTATACTAGTGCAAATATAGATGGATCTGTTTGGTATAGAAAAGAAACTTATAAGCTGGATGGGAGCGGTATCAACGGCGATCATAATTCTGACTGGGCACACTGGGGCGATACTTTGCTGATAATTGGATATAAGACGAAAGTATCCAAATATCTGATGCAGAAGGATAATAACGGGCAGGATAAGAAGACATTTAACCTTGATGCAGATCAGAGAGTAGTGGACTATAAGCTTGAACCGGGAACATATTACGATCAGCCGGGAACATTCAATAATATAACGACTGTTACAATCGTAGATACATTGCCTAAGTATCTGAAATATAAACCGGGTTCCAGTTATTTTGGAGGAGCTTACGAACAGACATCGGTAAATGGCGGCACGCAGGGAAAAATCGAAGAGGATACCGGCTCGGATGCAAAATTTCCAACTCCAGTTTTGAAAGAACCGGAGGTAACAGATAATGCAGACGGGACGCAGACTCTGACCTGGAAGCTGGCAGATGTGGAGATTGGTACTCCGATGGCGCCAATCTATTATTCGGCAGATGTTGGCGCTAAGGGAAATCCTGATGAGGATGTACCTGTTGGAACAACGAATCTGGAGAACAAGGTGTATATCACGGCGCCGGGAGACTTAAGGGATGCTTTTACAACAGGAGAGAAACATTCCGAAGCCGGGATTGCCGTGACACGGGGCAGCGCCAGTTCGTTTGGTAAGTATACAAAGCAAAAGGTAGTAGATGAAGACGGCTTTATTGATTATGTAGTTTATTATAACAATAATGCAGAAACAGGCACCTCACTGACGATTATGGACACTATGCCTATGAATCAAGAGAATGGCAGTCACTTTACAGGCACCTATACCTTTGCACAATGGAAATTGGATACAACCAAATGTAAGGTTGAAAACCTTAAGATTTACTATACTTTCGATACAAAGTATAAGAACAAGACAACGAAGGAAGTAAAGAGAGAGGAAATCGAGGGTACAGGTGGATATAAAGGCAAAGGGTGGGAGAAGGCGGATATTAACCAAGATGGAGAGATAGAACTGCCGACCAAGGAACATGGCGCCACAGAGGCTCAGCCTTATCCGGTAGCCTGGGCGGTAATTGGAACATTGGATTCGGGAGAGAGTGTCAATATAGATTTGAAGATTCTGCTGGATCCGGGAGCATCGGACAAAGATAAGGAAGAGAATAATTACTTCGTTAACCTGCTTTCCAGTGGAGATACCACGACAACTACGGAGACACCTACGGTAAGGCGTACCTTAGAAGGATTAACCTGGATGGATTACAATCAGGACGGTTTGCAGGATGAACCAGGGATGGAGAAGCGTATATCGGGTGTTCAGGTGGAGTTATTGAAATTGAAAGAGGGAAGCGAACCGAATCTTGAGAGTTCTTATGAGAATGTTTACTATCCTGATACAGATAAGAATAATCCAGATAATAGGGTGATGATTGAAACCGGAAAGCAGATCAGTGTCCGTGCCAAAAACGGAGAGGATGCAGTTGCTTATGAAACCGGACGATACAAATTTACCGATCTGCCTGCAGGAATCTATGCTGTACGATTTACAAATGGCAGCACCTCAATTACGCAGTTAAATGCAACCAGTGTGGATCAAGGTGATGACGACACCAGAGATTCTGACGCAGTTGCGTCCCGGTCGAAAGAAGGAGATTTGGAAAAAACGATTATTCTGAATCTGGAAATGCCGGAAGCAAAGGATATGAATGTTTCGTTATATGAATCAAAATATCATGACAGTGGGTTCTATCCTGATACACAGATGAAGATTCGGAAGGTGGGTACAGACGGAAAGAACCTGACAGGAGCCATTTTTACGATTCAGGATAGCAAGGGTGAAACAATATCTTTCACTTATGATGATGAGAAGGGATATACACCTTATGACGAAGAAGGAGATGCTTCACGCAAAGGAAAGTACTATATAGCATTGGCGGAGAATCCATATTATGTGGTGGGTATTAACGGGACTCAGGATGGGGCGTTGCCGATATTGCAGAACCGAACAGGCGATTCCAATCAGTTGTTTGAGGTGAAAGAAAGCGAGGATGATAGCGGTCAAAAGCTTTACAGCTTCCTGAATGTGGCCGCATCCAAATGGTTGGATTTGGATAGCGGATATCTGACGAACGGAGCTAAAATCCATGTTTGGAGCAATGATGCGCCGAATGATAATCAGACGTGGTATGTTACAGATTGCGGTGGAGGTGCATATATCTCACCCCAAACAGGAAAGGATGCGTGGAGTCTGGATCTGAATGGAGCAACGACACAGGAGAATCAAAAGATTCATTTGTGGGAGAGAAACGATACACCTGCGCAAAAATGGGTATTGATTCCGGCAGGAATTACTGCAGATACTCAGACGGATCTGAGTGTGGATCATACGGACGGCTTGACTATTCATAATTTAAAGCCTGGGAATTATACAATCACAGAGATAAAATCGCCGGAAGGATATTCATTGTTGAGAGATCCGGTAGATTTTACTCTGAATACAGACAGTGGTGTATCGGTTCCGAATTCTAATAATGGTATGGCAAGTGTTGAAACGGATACAGATGGTAAAAAGATTGTAGTGAAAATCTGCAACGAGGAGCTCTACGAACTGCCATCCGCTGGAGGCATGGGAATCTATTGGTATATGTTTGGCGGCGTGCTGCTGATGTCAGCCGCAGCGTTAATGACATATAGAAATAAACGTAGGGAGGTGCTGAGAAGTTAGAACATGTGAATGACTTTTTGGCGGTCCCTGCACCGCTCAAAAAAGAGTGCGTAACATGCACTAACGGAAACTGTGTGCAATGCACACGTAACCAGAATGTAAAAACAAATAAAAGGAAAAGGAGAACGAAAATGAAGAAAATGAAAAAATTGTTCGCAGTGATTCTGTCACTGGCAATGGTACTGGGAATGTCTTTGACAGCGTTTGCAAATGATCCGGCGCCGAGTACAGGAAAAAAACCTGTCAATACTGACAAGGCAACAGCAACAGTAAGTAATGTAGAAGCAGGAGCAACTGTAACTGCATACAGAATCGTAGAGCCTACTTATAATGATAAGGGCTTTACAGGGTATAAGCTGGCAACAGGAGTAACTCTTACAGATATGTTAGAGCCTACATCTGACGAGGTGACAGGTATAGCTGCAAATAAAACATTACTTGCCACTTTAACAAAAGAAACGCTCAGTGCACCAGAGGGAGCAACCGGATTGACAACGTATACTGCTCAGCTTGGAGCTGGTTACTGGGTAGTGATAGTGGAAGGTTCAAAGATTCAGGAAGTTTACAATCCGATGTTAGTTGGTATCTACTACTCTGTAGCGGGCAGCGGTGATGACAATACTCTGGTAAATGGAACAGTAGATGCAAACAGCGACTGGAGCCTCGACTCAACGCCTGCATACGCAAAATCTGAGCAGCCGACCATCGACAAGAAGATTACCGGAAGCACAGGAAAAGATACAAGTGATGGTAACGAGAGCGGAAACGACGTAGCAATTGGCGATACTGTAAACTTCGAGATTGATACTAAGATTCCTTCTTATAGCAAGAGCTATACAGAAGTATCAGTAAAGATTACAGATACTATGGGTAAGGGGTTGACTTTGGCTGATCCTGCGAACCTTGTAGTAAAAGTTAACAATGTAGAGGTTACAGCTGGAGCCGGCACTTATACTTATACACCAGCTGCAGATAAGAAGAGCTTCGAGATTTCCTTCGCGTCAGCTTATGCACTTGCACACAGCGGAGAAGCAGTTGTCGTAACATATGATGCGGTATTAGGCGCAGATGCAGGACTGAACTTTGATCCTAATACCAACACAGCAAAATTAATTTATACAAACGACCCAAGTGGCGAAACAAACGAGATTGAAGATAAGACATATACCTATACATTTGGTATTGATGCAAATCTCTTTGGCCAGGGTTCATCAGAATGGAACAAATTTACAGAAGAATTACTTAAGACGGGTGAGATAGAAAGAGTTGAATTAGAAAGTGGAGAAGTAGTAGAAAGACCTATTAGGCTTCCAGGAGCAGAATTTACCTTGACAAGAGCAGATGGAAAAACATATACAACAGTTTCGGATAATCAGGGTTATCTGTCCTTTACCGGTCTTGATGCAGGAACTTACACCCTTCAGGAGACAAAGGCGCCAGATGGATATTCTCTGAATGATGCGGCGATTCCAGTGGTGATTGAAGCGACATATAATGAAGACGGTACATTAGATAGTTATAAAATCAAAGTGAATAATCAAGAGACATCAACATACACAGCAACATATAATTCAACAACAAAAGAGGTAACCAATATTGACTGTACACCAGGACATGATAATGACTGGTCAGATGTTTCTGATACACACGAGATTAAGAATACGAAGCTTTCTTCTCTTCCATCAACTGGTGGTATCGGTACAACAATCTTCACAATCGGCGGATGTGCGATCATGATTATCGCAGCAGCATTGTTCTTCGCAAGCCGCAGAAAAGCTGCCAAATAATTGCAGCTGACGTTAGTTCAGGCACACTAAGATATACTTATAACTCCGGAGAACTCCGGGACTGTATCGGTCCCGGAGTGACCGGAAGGATTTCTACACATACACAGTAACAAAGATACAACAACAAGGAGAGTCCGGATGAATAAGAGAACAAGCAAAATACTGATATCTATTTTATTTTTAGCCGGGTTGTCCTTGCTGCTGTATCCGTTTATCGCAAATGAATGGAACAATTACAGACAGAAGCAGTTAATCAGTAACTATGATCAGGTGGTGGCCGAGAAAGAGGCCGCCGGGATGATCGACTATGAGGAAGAGTATGAACTGGCAGTGCGTTACAACGATGCACTGCTTCCGAGCATCCTTCCGGATTCCTTTGCAGATGCAGAGAACTCAGATGGAAACGATGCATATACAGCATGTCTGAATATTGCCGGGGACGGCATGATGGGAACGGTAGAAGTCCCGAAGATTAATATTACGATTCCGATCTTCCATACGACGGCGAAGGAGATTCTTGAGAAGGCGGCAGGACATCTGGAAGGAAGCTCCCTTCCGGTAGGCGGGGAGAATACACATGCGGTTATTACCGCTCACAGGGGGCTGCCAAGCGCGGCGTTGTTCACGGATCTGGATAAGATGAAGGTAGGGGATCATTTCCTCTTACACATATTGAAGGACACTCTCTGTTATGAGGTGGATCAGATATCCATAGTTGACCCGGAGGATACCAAGGATCTGGCCGTGGAAGACGGGAAAGATCTGGTAACGCTTCTGACTTGTACGCCTTACGGAGTGAACAGCCACCGTATGTTAGTGCGGGGACACCGGGTTCCCTACGATCCTCAGGAGCTTGCGGATGAGAACCTGCCGCTTAGTGATATGAGCCTGCACACCAATTATCTGTTGTGGGTAATCGTGGGAATCCTGGTCACGGCCGCATTCTGTTTCTTCCTATATAAAAGGGAGAAGATAGCAGTTAAGAAACAGAAGGCAGAAATACAATTAACGAATACAGAGCATCAGGAGAAGGAGCAGTAATGAAGCGGAAGATATCCACATTTTTATTTGGGCTGTTGTTTCTCACAGGTTTTGGGATCCTGGCCTATCCGACCATTGCGGATCAATGGAACACCTACCGCCAGTCGAAACTCATTTCCAATTATGATTCCGTAGTAAATGAGATGACCGAAGAGGATTTCGAGGAGGCGTGGACCGCGGCCAGAGGCTATAACCAGACATTTGACAAGAACAGCATACGAAGTGACGTATTCGGCATCAGTGAATCTGAAGATATGAAGACAACGGAGTACTGGAAGGTACTTAACGCCGCCGGTGACGGGATTATGGGATATCTCACCATCCCCAAGATCCGGGTGAGGCTGTCCATCTACCACGGGACGGACGAGGAGGTGCTCCAGACCGGAGTGGGACACCTGAACGGGACGAAGCTTCCGGTGGGAGGCGAGAGCAACCACAGCGTACTGTCGGCTCACAGAGGGCTGCCGAGTGCGAAACTGTTTACCGATATAGACCAGTTGAAGAAGAAGGATAGGTTCTATCTGCACATTCTCAACGAGGATCTGGCGTATGAGGTGGATCAGATCCTGCCGATGGTTGATAAGGATGATTATGACGCATTGGAAGAGGCGCTTAAGATAGAAGAGGGGCAGGATTATGTGACATTGTTTACCTGTACGCCCTACGGCGTGAACAGCCACCGGCTGCTGGTCCGGGGGCACCGGGTTCCCTATGACGGGGAACTGGAATCTACGCCTGTAGAATCTATGGTGCAGGCTATCCAGAATTACTATATGCTGTATCTCCTGCTGGGACTTGGAGTGACAGTTCTTGCGATTTTGACACTCCGGCGGATCATGAGGAAGAAAGAGAAGCTGGCGGGAACAGAAGAAAAGGCGGAGACAGACAGCGGCAGCGCTGAGGGGCGGCAGACAGAGACGGCCGAAGACGGGAAGTCAGAAGAAACAGACGAATCACCCCGGGATAACGAGAGGGAATCAGAGAAAGGCTCAAAGACAAGAAAGACAGGAAAGTAAGAACCGTAAGGAGGGAAAGAGTTGAAGATTAGTAGAAGAACGAGAAAAGGATATGCGTTGGCTCTGGCATTTCTGCTGACATTGCCGTGCCTGGTCCGGATACGGACGGAGGCGGCTGCGGCGATAGACACATCAGCGAAGTGCAGCCTTACGGTATCTGTAGGAAGCAGTGATTACAAGGAAGATTTTAACGAGATGAGCATTCCGGTGTCGCTGTACAAGGTAGCTGATGTGGACGTGGCAGGAAGATATACGCCTGTGGCTCCATTTTCACAGATGAACTTAGGCAATATCGGAAGTACGACAACGGCGGATGACTGGCAGAATCTGGCGAAGGAAGCGGAAGAATATCTGCCCGGGGCAGAGGCGGCCGCGAAGGTGACGGTCCGGAAGCCGGAGGGGTCAGCCAAAGAAGCCGAAGGGGTGTTCGAGGATCTGGATGTGGGCATGTACCTGGTCGTACCGGAAGCATCCTATAATGCGGATTATACGGTAAAATATGAGTTCACCCCATACCTGACGGCGCTTCCCACCAGTGAATACGCGCTGACAGGCGGGGGGAGCGACGACTGGAACTATGACCCGGAGATTGGCCTGAAGGCGGGCGGGGATCCGCAGTATGGGAAGCTGAATATCACGAAGGTGCTGTCGAACTATAACGAGACGCTGGGACGTACCTCATTCGTTTTCCAGATAGAAGGAAAGGACGAGACAGGGGCGGTGGTGTACAGTGAAGTGGTCAGCACTACCCATGAGGGTGCAGGCAGTGAGACGGTGACGCTTGATAAGATCCCGGCGGGACTGACGGTGACGGTGACGGAGGTTTATTCCGGAGCCAGCTATACGATCGTCGGATCGGATATGGATTCTGCGTTGATCTGGTCGGACGCTGCGGTAGAAGCCGGGGCGGGAGAAGAAGCGTCGGTGACATTCACCAATCGGTATGACGGCGGGAACAGAGGCGGATACGGCGTGACGAACCATTTTGATTCGGACGGAAACAACGGCTGGAAATGGGATAATCCAACGTCTCCGGTGGAAGAATAGGAAGGAGCTGCAACAGGAATGAAGTATTTGGAGAAATATGGAAAAGTAATTGCGATGTCGGCTGCGGCTCTTGGCATGACGGCGGCGCTGACCATCGAGAGTTCTCTGGCGTATTTTACGACTTATGTGTCGGCGGGCGGCGGCGAGGTGGTAAGCCTTGGAGCGCAGACGACGATTCATGAGGATGTATCCCTGATGACGAAGCATATCCAGATTGCGAATGAGTCTGCAGTCAATGACTGCTTCGTGCGTGTGAAGATCTTCTATGGCGGGGATCTGGATATCGGTTATCCGGACAGTCCAGACGTTCCGGCAAACAGTGACTGGTATCTGGATGATACGGCAGATGAGAAGGGATTCCGTTATGTGTATTACAGGCCGGTTCTTCCGGCAAGCCGGGTTCCGGGAGATTATGAACATCCGGAAAATATATCCTTCACGTCTCCTCTGGATGTGAAGATTAATGTTCCGGAGGGGTTTGACAAGGATAACTTCAACGTGGTGGTGATCCAGGAATGCACGCCGGTCGTCTATGATGAGGATGGCAATGCTTCGGCAGACTGGTCGAGAGTTTATTCGGAATATGAGGAAGAGCCGGATGACAGCGGCCGGCAGGGAGAGGAGGCGAATCGTTGATGAAGAAGGAAAGAAGAGCCTCTGAAAGGAACCGGGAGACACGGAGAAAGCAAAGAAGCGCAGGAAACGGCGGGAACAGCAGGAAGGTGACCTACGGGCTGCTTGCACTGGCGGCGGTCATGCTTCTTGGGAGTACCGTGGGGAGCACCCGGGCGGCGCTGACTTATTACAGCGAGAACTATACGGCGCAGATCACCGTTTCCCAGATCGGCGTAAGCCTGGTGGAGAACGGGCAGGTGGTCAGCAGCCGTGATTATGATAAGGACGAGTGGAAGACGGATACCAACCGCGGGGCGGATTCCACGAGCGGCGCGCTTCTTCAGAATATGCTTCCTAAGGATAAGAACGGGAAGAAGGAGAAGCTTGCGCTGAATAAGAAGTATGAAGAGAAGCTGTCTGTGAAGAACAGCGGATCCATAGATGAGTATGTCCGTGTGAGAATCTATAGATACTGGACGAAGAAGAATGAGAACGGACAGAACGTGAAGGTAACCACATTATCGCCGGCCCTGATCGACCTGAATCTGGTGAATGAAGGTCAGTGGGTGAAGAATCCGGTGGATGCGGGCGAGGCCGGAGATGGAGGAGAGAAGGAATGCATGGAGCTATATCACAAGGGCATCCTGACGTCCGGCAGTGAGTCGGTTCCATTTGCCGACACCATCCGTATCGACGGAGAGGTAGCGTCGGAGGCGACGGTGGAGACGAAGGGCAACACCATCACCACGACTTACAAATATGACGGCGTAGAGTTCCATGTGGATGTGGAAGTGGACGCGGTGCAGACACACAACGCCCAGGACGCCATCCGAAGCGCCTGGGGCGTGGATGCGGCCGGACTTGGGATTCTGTAGAGGGAGGATGAGAGTATGAAGAGAAGAAAGGGAAATATAGCGGGCCTTGGCCCGGCGATCGTCCTGACTGCGGCTCTGGTGCTTGCTTCCTCACTGATACCCCGCGGAACTGCATTTGCAGAGGACAGACAGGGTGCGTCCGGATGGCAGGTGACCTTCGACGGGAAGAAGATGAGCAGTAATTTCACCACGGCGAACATAGGGGATGAGATCAACCTGATGCAGCCGGGAGATTCGGTGGAGCTTACGATCACGCTTAAGAACACCTGCAGTGAGAATGCGGACTGGTATATGAAGAATGAGGTCTTAAGCACCCTTGAGGACGCCGGAGACGCGGCGGGAGGCGCTTATGACTACCTGCTGACTTATACGGATACGAAGGGTGAGCTTACGACGCTGTATTCCAGTGAGAAATTCGGCGGCGACGGCAGGATCAACGGCGTGGGGCTTCACGGAGCGACCACGACGCTTGAGGATTATTTCTACCTGGATCGGATGACGAAGGGCGATACGGGCGTTGTGAAGCTTAAGGTGGCGCTGGACGGCGAGACGCTGGTGAATAACTACCAGAATACTTATGCGAAGCTGCAGATGGATTTTGCGACGGAGCTGGTGGGAAGCGGGAATACGCCTCCGGGAAATACGCCTGGCAGGAACCGTGAGGTGATCAAGACGGGCGACCAGTCCCGGATCATGCTGTATATGCTGATGATGCTGGGCGCGGGCCTGGTTCTGATGCTTCTGGCGGTTGTGAGGATGAGACGTGACCGTGAGGAAGAACTGGCGGCAGAGGCCGGCGTGTGGATCCAGGATGACACAGCAGCGCAGACAGGAAGAAGGAGGCCGGGAAAATGATGAAGTGTATAAGAAAGATACGCACAGGTCTTCTGATTCTGGCGGTACTGACGATGGTGACCGGGCAGACGGTGTTTGCAGAGGATGCGCAGTATACGTATACGGTGAGGCTGTATGCCGGAAATCAGGGCGTATTGACCGGGAAAGGTATCTCGGCGCCGGAGAGCGCCCGCGTGGCGATGAGCGGGGATCACATGGTGGTCAGCGGGTTGAAGTACGGTGATACAGTGTATATGATTCCCCAGGATGCGGCGAAGGTGACGGATGAGAGATACCATGTGAAGGGCGTCAGAAGATCTGGAAGAGATAATTCCGAAGCGACGGCGGCGACCTTTGAAGTGGGAAGCGACAGAGATTATGTGATTGCGTACGCGGTGAGCGGCGACATGGTAAAATATACGGTCAATTATCAGGATGCGGCCGGAAACAGTCTCCTGCCAAGTGATACTTACTATGGCAATCCGGGAGAGCGGCAGTATGTGTCGGCAAGATATGTGGACGGATATCTGCCCCAGGCGTACAATCTGGTGATGACCTTATCGGCCAATGAGGCGGAAAATGTGTTTAATTTCCAGTATACTCCCGTAGGGACGACGGCTCCTCCGGAAGCAGACGCAGGAACGCCCGGAACCGGGACGACCGGGACGGGAACTGCGGGCGGTACGGCTCCTGGAGCGGATGCGGGGGCGGCCGGAGCAGATGCAGGAGCGGCGGCAGGACCCGGAGCGGATGCGGCCGGAGCGGACGCCGGCGTTGGCGGTGACGCGCCGGTAGCAGTGCCGGATGACGCGGTGCCGCAGGCCGACATGCCGGATCAGGTGCAGGATCTGGATGAAGGCGTGCCGCTTGCGAAGATGGATCCGGGGCGCCCGGGCGGACATCTGATGGGATATCTTCCGATCTATATCGGAATCGGCGCAGCGGCGGTATTGGCCCTTGCCGGAATGGCGTTCTATCTCAGGAAGAAGCGGAAGGCTGTAGTGAGGAAGCATCCCCGGGAACTGACCGAGGAGCTGATCCGGAGACAGTCCGATGATGAGATGTAGTCATGGGAAATGTGAACAGGCGGAGTATGCCTGAGAGCAGGAAGGAAGGCAGAGACGGATCTGTCAGAAGACAGAAAAGAAGAGACAGAGGGGCGGGAAGCGCCGGGCCTGTCAGAAGGCAGAGAAGAAGCACAGACGGCAGGGTGTGCAGTGCGGCGGGGATTCTGCTGATTGTGGCGGTGATTCTGCTGTGCTCGCTGCTGGTGCTGCCCGGAATGATCGGGTTCCATATGTACAATGTGCTCAGCGGCAGTATGGAGCCTGCCATACCGGTGGGAAGTCTCCTGTATGTACGGTCGGGAGAGCCTGAGGATGTAGAGGAGAAGGATATCATAGCGTTCTATGGTTCGCTTGAGGATTCCGGCATCATTACACACCGGGTTGTGAAGAATAACGTGGTGTCGGGTACATTTACCACAAAGGGAGACGCCAACGAGAAGGAAGATCCTGCGCCGGTGCCGTATGATAATTACATCGGGCGGGTGGCGCTGACGGTTCCTTATGTGGGAAGGGTGCTGACGATCATGACGTCCCTTGAGGGGAAGATCGCGGCGGCCTGCGTGGTGCTGCTCGGCGTGGTGCTGAATCTGATCGGAGGACGGCTTGGGAATCGGGAGGCGTACGCTGGTCTGGATGAAGATGAATAGAGGATAGAACATCCCTGTGGGAAAGCAGTAGGTTAAGGATACTGGTTTCTGGCAGGGGTGTTTTGTGTTAAGGATGTTCTGTAACTGTGCCGGCTCCTGTCAATCAGCGGAGAGTGAAAATAATATGTAATGTCTAAGTGTATACCCATTAAGTGTATACCCATTAAGCGTATACCCATTAAGCGGAGGATGGATAAGTCATGTAACCTGTGAACGGAATTTGTATTTTGCGGTACTTGACAATTGCCTTGAAAAACGTCAGAATGAGAAGAGAAAGAGATTTTTTGAATAGGATTTCTGGATAAGGAAGACTTATATGCACTTATATGGTTACGCCGGATGGGAATACTGTATATGATGTTCTGGTGACAGAGATCCGGAAGCTGGAATTTATGTAACGATTTAGGAGGATTCTATGGAGTTAAGCAACGAGACGGTAAGAAAGATACGAGGCCTGATTGTATTTGCGGCATTGGTCATCGCATGTCTGTGGAAATATGACGTAGTAGTCGGAGCGCTTGCATTTGTGTTTCATATTGCATTTCCTTTTATACTTGGAGGAGCGATCGCGTTTGTGCTGAATGTGCCGATGAATTTCGTGCAGCGGCACCTCTTTGATGAGAACCATATCAAGGGGAAAACGTATATGCAGAAGCTGGCGCGGCCTGTCAGTATGCTGGCCGTCGTATTTGGCGTGCTGGGGATCGTGGCAGTCGTGATGTTCGTGCTGATTCCGCAGCTTGGGACGACCTTTGCCAATCTGGGTGCGAGTATACAGGAATTCATCCCTGAGGTCCAGCGGTGGGCGGAGGAGATCTTCCATAATAACAGGGACGTCATGGAGTGGGTGAACAGTCTTGAGTTTGACTGGAACAAGATCATGGAGGCCGGGATGGACTTCTTCAAGAATGGAGCCGGAAGTGTGCTTGATTCGACGATTACGGCGGCGAAGAGTATTGTGAGCGGTATTACGACCTTCTTTATCGCTTTTGTATTTGCCATCTATATCCTGCTCCAGAAGGAGAAGCTGGGACTGCAGGCGAAGAAGGTGCTGTTCGCATTTGTCAGGAGAGGGCGGGCAGAGGCGGCGCTTGAGGTGCTGTCCCTGACTTACAATACGTTCTCAAGCTTTCTTACAGGACAGTGCGTGGAAGCGATTATCCTGGGAAGTATGTTCGTCGTGGCGATGACCGTTCTGCGGCTGCCTTATGCGCTGCTGATCGGTATCGTGATCGCATTTACCGCGCTGATTCCGATTTTCGGAGCCTTTGTGGGATGTGCGGTAGGTGTGTTTATGATATTTATAGAGGATCCGTTTAAGGCACTGATCTTCGTTGTGCTGTTCCTTGTACTGCAGCAGGTGGAAGGGAACCTGATCTATCCTCACGTGGTGGGGAATTCGGTGGGCCTTCCTTCCATATGGGTGCTGGCCGCAGTCAGCGTCGGCGGGAGCCTGATGGGCGTTGTGGGAATGCTGATATTTATACCGGTAGTGTCGGTTGCGTATGCTCTGTTCCGGGAGATTGTGTACCTGAAGCTGAAGCAGAGGAAGATAACGCCGGAAGAAGTGGAGAAGATATGATTTCGTCCTCTGGAGGTTCTTGAAAATGAACTATTGATTTATACAACTGTAAATCCAGAGAATCGTTATATTAAATCCGCTTACATTAAAAATACGCAGAATACTAGGTTATCTTATCTGCGTAGCATTAAATTTGAAATAGCAGATCAGTATAGTGATTACCCAGAGGATTTTTTGAAATTATTATACGAAGGAGATTTTCATGTCGCTGGAACAATGATTTAATCAAGAGTGGCAATCAGATACCCTCGAAAGCTTTACCGTGTCTAGTCTCGTCTTTTGCCATCTCATGAACGTATCATGGATTGTATCCAAGTTCGCGGCTTCCACTCTCTTATCAACGGCAGACATGGCAAGGCTTCCGAGGGTCTTGGCTGTATTCACCAATTTCTTTAACTGGCGTGCTGTTTTGTCTGAATAATATTTTGCGTCGTACTACTCACGCTCTTCACTTACACATTTATCTCATATCACTTAAGAAACACACATGTTTCTCTGTGTGTTACGGTTTTTTGCCGCTAATCGGAATGCCTTTTCCATTGCAGGCGTGAGTTCGGGAGAATCTTCATCAAATACAATCTCTCTCTTTTCCGATTCTTCTATTTGTCTGATTTGTTCCTCTGTTGGTTTTTGGTTTCTAGCCAAAGTAACTGTCCGTATCATAGTAAATGCTCCTTTCTGTTTTTGTCTTAAAAACCCTTATTTTACGCAATTTTTCTCTTAACCGAAGTATCTCTTAAGCCCTCGAAAGCTAATCTTTATATTAAATCATTACATCTACAATACATTTTGACCTTCCAATTATTTCTTTAAAAGATATTCCATCAGCAACAACTGTCCTATCAACTGTTTTGGCGTACCGACGAATATCAGAGCAGATATCAATACATTGGTGTCAAGCATTATTTTCATATGGATAGTCTCCCTTTGCGAAACTCCGCCATATCTTTCAACATATCTTCTTCGGAATCCCACCCTGTATTTTCACCTATGATACTTTGAAATTCATTCATAGCCGCTATTGTTTGCATAGCGCGTTCTTTTTTTCTGGTGGCGGACAATAATCGGATGTAATCAATGATTGTATCATAATCTGTATCTTCTAATGTGTTCAACATATCATTTAACATAATGGCTTTTGGCGGCATGTAATTACACTCCTTTACTAAAATTTATATTTATTATACCTGTCTGCATAGCAAAGAACAAGACAAAACTACATTTTATAGATATGATTTGAAGCGACCAAAAAAGAGGACAGACAATAACTTGTCCATCCTCTTAAAAACCCTTATTTTACGCCGTTTTCTTCTTAGCCGAAGTATCTCTTAAGCAGACCCTCGAAAGCTTTACCGTGTCTTGCCTCATCCCTTGCCATCTCGTGTACAGTATCGTGGATCGCATCCAGGTTCGCAGCCTTCGCTCTCTTAGCCAGATCGAACTTGCCGGCTGTTGCGCCGTTCTCAGCGTCAACTCTCATCTCAAGGTTCTTCTTGGTGCTGTCTGTAACAACTTCTCCAAGCAGCTCGGCGAACTTAGCAGCATGCTCTGCCTCTTCGTAAGCAGCCTTCTCCCAGTAGAGACCGATCTCCGGATAGCCCTCTCTGTGAGCAACTCTTGCCATTGCAAGATACATACCAACCTCTGAACACTCGCCCTCGAAGTTCGCGCGAAGATCAGCTACGATATCCTCGCTGACGCCCTTGGCTACGCCTACAACGTGCTCTGCAGCCCATGTCTTCTCACCGCTCTGCTCCTTGAACTTCTCAGCGCCAACGCCGCACTGCGGACACTTCTCCGGTGCTGCATCTCCCTCGTGAACATAGCCGCATACTGTACATACAAATTTTTTCATAGCAAATCTCTCCTTTTCAAATTATATTATTTATTTTTTGATATCAGTAATAGTTACTAATATTAAGTTAACATAGTTATTGATAAATGTCAATCATTATTTTTATTTTTTCCAGATTTTTCTTATATTATCCATGAAATCTATTATCCATGAGATTATCTGAATCTCTCAGAAAGCCTTGCATGGCGGCACCGCTTATAAAGTCTGCGTCAGGCAGCCGGGCTGCCTGATCTGTCAGGAACCGCCGCAATCCTTGCAAATCCCGTAGAATAATGCAGTGTGTGCGGCGACAGACCCTTCAAAATACTGGTCGGCCAGCTCGTTCATCTCCTGCATATAGCGCTCATCCACTTTAAGGTCAAAGACTCTGCCGCAGGATTGGCATACCACATGATAGTGCGGGACGGTACAGCCGTCGAAACGGTCGCCTCCGTCGGGAGTGGAGATCTTGACCGCTTCACCCATGTCTGCGAGCAGGTTCAGGTTGCGGTATACAGTGCCGAGACTGATATTAGGAAATTCTTCTCTAATATGAAGATATACGGTATCAGCGGTGGGGTGATCGAGGGTGCTGGACAGATATTCTTTGATTGCGGCTCTCTGCCGGCTGTATTTTAAATTTGCCATCTATACTCCTCCTTGCTGATCATCGGTTTTCAAATCGACTGTCCTGATGTCCTGAAATACTTACAATATTACCTGCCGTTACTCCAATCGTACAATTTACGAATCAGCGGTCTGGTCTGTAAATGTAAGTTCATTTTCATACATAATAACGATAATGATTACTATAATTATTGTAATATGCCGCAGGATATCTGTCAACTTAAAATTTTAAAATGTAACAAAATGTAATAATCGTCATGGAAAATAATGTAAAAATTCCCAGTATAAACACATGAAATGACGAAGAAAACTTGAATAAACACGCTTGACACGGGGAATAAAGATGATATAATAATACCGTAACATATGTAACAATTCTGTAATATTTACAAAAGATAAGAAAACATAAAGGAGGGAGTTTATGGATTCTGTTCTTAAGAAAGGATTGTTCCTAGTTACTACAGCAGGAGCTATAACAGCATTTCCAGGTACGGCATATGCTTCCGATACAGCAACTGATGACGTGATGCCGCAGATGGGAATTGAAGAGGTACTGAATAACTGCTACTCGTCTGATAAGGAGATTGCAGTGGAAGAATATCTGGTGCCGACAGAGAAGGGTGAGTATTTAGATATGGCGTTTGCCGACGTCGAGACGTTTCTCTATATAAGAAGCGAACCGACGCGGGAAAGTGAGTGGGTAGGCAAGTTATACCCCGATTACGCCGCGAAGATCTTAGGGCCGGTGGGAGAGTGGACCAAGATTCAGTCCGGCGAGGTTACAGGCTATGTGTTTTCCGAATATATTATAATAGGAAATCACGCAGAGGAGAAGGCGCAGGAGATGGTGCAGGGCTCTGAGGGCCAGGGCGCGGAGGAAGTATTTACTTATGCGGAATCCCGGGAAGAGGAAGAGGCCAGGCTTGCAAGGGAAGCCGAGGAGGCGGCCGCCAGGGCGCGGGAAGAGGCTGCGGCCAAGGCCGGCACCGGACAGGCTATCGTTGATTTTGCATGCCAGTTTATAGGGAATCCCTATGTCTGGGGCGGGACAAGCCTGACCAACGGTGCGGACTGCTCCGGGTTCGTCCAGTCGGTGTTCGCGCATTTTGGCGTCAGCCTGCCGCGTACGACGAGAGACCTGGTACATGTGGGGACTCCGGTCAGCTATGACCAGGCGATCCCGGGAGACCTGATCCTCTACAGCGGACATGTAGGGATCTATATGGGGAACGGACAGATCGTGAATGCGATCAACAGCGCCCAGGGGATCGGGATACTGCCTGCCACTTACACAAGTATCGTTACGGTAAGAAGAATCATTTGAGAGAGAGGGCTCCGGTGTGTATACCGGGGCCTGCATTTTATGCAGAAGATGCTCGAAAATCTGCCGGGGACGGCTGTCGGTTTATCTTATGGAGGGATATTTCTGTATGCCGGACTGTCTTGGAGGCTTATGTGCCGGAGGCGGATTATTAAAAATCCTGTCGAACGGTGAAACACAAAATATACAAATTGTTCAAAAATGTAAAAATTTGTAAAAATTTGGTAATAATAGTTTTCCAAGTTTTCCACATTGGATAAGCCAAAAAAGGTGGAAAAATAAGCCTTTTCCAGATTTTATCCACATTTTCCACATGAAAAGCAGGGAATTTGGTGGATTACTCAAGGTTATGAAAAGAACGAATGTTTTGTGAAGATATAATAAAAATGAGTTTTTGTCGAAAAAAATAGAAAAACAGGTTGACATTCCCAAAATCAAATATTAAGAAGAAATTTGCCTAAAATGTTTACACAATGATAAAAAGCTATTATAATGGAAACACTGAAGAGAAAAGGAGGCATTATGATGGCACAGATTTCTAAAGATATGACAATCGGTGAACTGCTGAGCGTTAATCCTGATGTTGCGCCGGTCCTGATGGAGATCGGAATGCACTGTCTGGGATGTCCGTCCGCACAGGGCGAGACTCTGGAAGAAGCAGCTATGGTACACGGGATTGATGCTGATTTATTAGTAGAGAAGATCAATGCGGCTGCGAACGCGTAGGTTGCATAAGTAAGAATGCGGACTGCATAGGAAAGCAGCATGAATACGCAGGGCGTATAAGCGGGCAGACCGCATAAGAAGAAAGACGGAGTACCAGGCAGGACATGCCGGGGTACTCCGTCTTCTTTCCATCTCGGGAACCGATCCCAAGATGAATCCTTCAACAGTTCATAAGAACTAAATCTTCGCAAGCTCCTGTACCGCATTCGCAGAAATGAGTACCTCGCAGTGCTCCTCAAGAAAAGCAAGGATGGCTCCGGTGGAAGCCTCTAAGGAGCCGTACTCCGATAACATATTGCAGATACGGTTAAAATCATTGACCGAATGATCTGACTGCGTCAGCGCCAGGATATAGATATCCTCATCCGAATCTTTATACAAAGTGTTAGATCCGGAATATATGGCGTTAAGCAGACGTGCTGCCTTCAGAACACTGTTCATCGTCGGAAATGAGAACAGGCGCAGAGCGTTCTTTTGCGGCTCTGCGGGGGCTTCTTCTTTTCCATCCGATACGACTGAATTACTGAACTTTTCTTTGACCTTATCGAGTAATTCCAGTAATGTATCAGCGCCTTCCAACTTATTGGGGAGATCCTTCTTCGCGGAATCCCAGTCGCTTCCAGGTAATGGTGCGAATTTGGAAAAGCGTGTATCAAGTTCTTCCGGGTCCTCGACCTTAGTAATCACCAGCACGATGGAGTCGGCGGAAGCGGGAATCGCTTCGATCATCAGGGGCAGATCCTCTGCCTCAAAGCCGAATTCAAAGGCTGCTTGTTGCATCATATCGCGGAAAAGTGATTTAGCTTTTTCGGTTCCATAGGCCAGTTCGCTTAACTGAAGATGGCGGGCAGCGAGATCGGCACGCGTCAGGGTGCAACGGATCTGATTGTCGTTTAATTTTTCAATCTTCATATATCATCACTTCCTTCCTAGTGTAGTATAGCATAAAGAGCCTTGAATGTTCAATAAAATAAATGTAAAATAAAAAAGTACTTGCGAAATTTTTCGCAATCGGCTATAATGACAATACTAGAAGATAGTTTTCCCTGATGACTACGTTCTTAGAACAAAGGAGGGAGAATTTTTTAACTATTATTTTTCATTTTAGCATTTCTTAGATAAGGAATCAATGAATCTATCGGAGACGGATCAGTAAATAATCGGAAGAGTGCCATTTCAGGCAATTTATCACATGAACTGTTAACAATTGTTTTATAGTACCGAAGGACTATCTTCTATGACTTTTTAGCTGTGGCATATATAAAGGTCATTGTATCACGGCATCTCCTTTACTATATCTATATGCAATCACAGCCGTAGTCGTCAATCCGGTACAGGTCAGGAGGCTAGACTTGGAGGGTGGAGTTGACTTACAGCAGATGTTCAGGGAACTGACTGGATACGAGAAGAAGCGGGTAGACTTAAGGATAGACGGGATACCGGCCAGCCCCATGCAGATTGTCCAGGCGCATGTTGTGCGCGAGGAGTCTGTATATATGAGGGATTATGTACTGAACGATAAAGGAGATGTCAAGGAGCTGTGGTTCAACAGTATCAATAGCAACCGATGAAATTGTAAATACCCCAAAAAATAAAGAAAATGTCGAAATAAGTAATGACGTGTGTCAAGGGTTTTGCTATAATAAGGTCGAGTAGGAGGTGCAGCATGGATAAGAATGACAAGAGAGGCCGCACAACTTCAGACCGCAGGGAGGATACAGGCGCGTCGAAGATCAGGAGTATCAGTGATGCGAGAAGCCGTATTTCTTCAAGAGGGCAGACATCAGGAAGGCAGAATGTGCAGGGACGCGAACCGGTAAGACGCCGGATCAGGGATATAGAACCCGGAGGGCAGAAATCCGCAGACCGGGATTCGTTAAGGCAGGGGCCGGCGGATCGTGACGGGATGCGGCAGAGATCTGCGCAGCCGGATGGATTAAGACAGAGTCTTAAGGAACGGGGCGGCATCAGAAGGCCTGGCGCGCCGGACCGTGACGGATCGGGACAGAGTATTACGGACCGTGACGGGTCAAGGCAGAGGTCTGCGGACCGTGACGGCCAAAGACAGAGATCTGCAGATAGAGACGTGACGAGAGCGGGCGCTGTGGACAGAGACGGAACGAGAGCAGGCGCCGCGGATAACGGACTGAGGACGAGAACGCAGCAGGATGCGCCGGGCCAGGAAGGCAGGCGCCAGCCGGGGCAGGGGATCAAGTCCAGGAAGCAGCAGTCCCAGAGACCGGGCAATGGCAGGAAGCAGCCCAGGAAGCAGCAGTCCAGGAGAAAGCGTCAGAGGAATCTGGTGCTTAAGGCGGCATTCGTGGTCATATTGGTGATCGCAGCAGTTGCAGCTGCATTTTTATGGAAGAAGTATAGTCCTTCTAAGAAAGAATATGATTTGGCGAAATATTATGGTATAGAGAATGAAGGGCAGCTTGCGGTTATCGTTGACGATCAGGTAGTGGCGCCGCATGGGATGATTGCGGACGGCAAGGCCTATGTCCAGTATGATATTGTACGGGACTACATCAACAGCAGATTTTACTGGGATCCGAATGAGAATGTTCTCTTGTATACCCTTCCCAAGGATATGGTCACCGTAGAGGTAGGCAGTAAGGATTACAACGTATCCAAGGAGAAGAAGAGCGAAGACTACGTCATACTGAAAACAGAGGGAAGCACAGCGTATATCGCACTTGATTTTATCCAGCAATATACGAACATGGAATACGAGCTGTATAACGACCCGAACCGTGTGATGATCGAATGCGACTGGGGGGAGAAGACTATAGCGACAGTGAAGAAGAATACCCAGGTGCGTTATCAGGGCGGGGTGAAGAGTCCGGTCTTGTCTCAGCTCAAGAAGAAGGATGAAGTTGTCGTATTGGAGAATGAGGACGACTGGAAGAAGGTTCTTACCAAGGACGGGTTTATCGGCTATGTGAAGACCAAGGCCTTAAAGGGTGAGGTAAAGAAGGTGGTGGACCGGGCTTTCGAGGAACCGGAATTCACGAGTATTAAGAAGGATTACATCATTAACATGGCGTGGCACAATGTGACCAACAACGACGCCAACAGTCAGGTACTGCAGAGGATTGCAGACAGTAAGGGCCTGACGACCATTGCCCCGACATGGTTCCATGTGCAGGATACAGATGGCAATATGGACTCCATAGCGTCGGCGGATTATGTGAATTATGCACATCAGGCGAATATAGAGGTGTGGGCGGCGATACGGGATTTCGACGGAGGCATCAACTCTTATGAGGAGTCCTATGAGATGCTTCGCTATACGTCCAGACGGGAGAACCTGATCAATCAGCTGATCTCGGAAGCCCTGAGAGTCGGGGTCGACGGCATCAATGTGGACTTCGAGAAGATTTCGGATGAATGTGGAGAGCATTATATACAGTTCATCCGGGAGTTGTCGGTAAGATGCAGGCAGAACGGCCTGATCCTGTCCATAGATAATTATGTGCCGAAGGGGTACAACATGCAGTATAACCGGAAGGAGCAGGGGATCGTAGCGGATTACATCATTATCATGGGCTATGACGAGCACTACGCGGGTTCGCCGACAGCAGGCCCGGTCGCTTCTTATAATTTCGTCAGAGAGGGGATTGAAGAGACGCTTAAGGAGGTTCCGGCCGAGAAGGTGATAAGCGGTATCCCGTTCTTCTCAAGGCTGTGGACGGAGACGCCCAAGACAGCGGAAGAACTGGCGGAACAGGCGGGAACCGAGGAAGCGGAGAATCCGATGAAGGTGGACAGCGAAGCGCTTGGAATGTCGAATGCGAGAACGAGGGTGGAAGAATCCGGCGCCGAGATCGCCTGGGACGAGGAGACGAAGCAGAACTACGCAACCTGGACGGTGGAGAGTGCGACTTACAAGATCTGGCTGGAGGACGAGCAGTCTATTGAGCCGAAGCTTGCGCTTATGAAGGAACACAAGCTTGCCGGAACAGCGGCGTGGGCGCTCGGACAGGAGAGTCCGGAGATCTGGAACCTGATTCAAAAATACGTCAATTAAATCACATATAAAATGCCTCCTGCAGTCATATAGATAGGTAAACGGACTGTCAGGAGGTATTTTTTTGCGGAAAAAGGTGGAATTCATTCTTCTGGTTCTGCTGCTTTTCGGGCTGATCGCCATCAGTAAGAATCTGGAAGAGTATGTGTCAGGCAGTAAGATCAGGAAAGCCGAGAATACGGTGATCATAGACGCCGGACACGGAGCGGGGGATCCCGGAAAGATCGGCGTGAATGAGGCGAAGGAGAAGGACGTCAATCTGAAGATTGCGAAGAAGGTGAAGAAGATGCTGGAGAAAAAGGGAGTGAAGGTTGTCATGACAAGGGAAGACGACTCATCTCTTGCGAAGGACGGCGAAGGAAGCGGGAAGATACAGGATATGAAGGCGCGGGTGGAGATGATCAACAAGACTGCTCCCCAGCTTGCGGTCAGCATTCACCAGAACAGCTATCATGAGGAAAGCATTCACGGGGCGCAGGTTTTCTATTATACGCATTCGGTGGACGGGGAGAAGATGGCGGGGATCATGCAGAAGGCGCTGCTGGCCTTGGATAAGGAGAACCGCCGCCAGGCAAAGGCGGATGACGGATACTATCTTCTCAGAAGAACGGAGGTTCCGACAATCATAGTAGAGTGCGGTTTCTTAAGTAATCAGGAAGAGGCCGCAAAGCTTGTCACGGATGAATATCAGAAGGAAGTGGCGAAAGCGGTTACACAGGGAATCCTGTCTTGTCTGAAAGAGTAGGGTGTAGTATACTGTTCTAAAAAGCATAAAGCATAAAGCGGGTACAGAGTATGAGAACGATGATAGAGAAGATATATGAGGGACAACAGAAGGCGGAGAGAGAAGAGATTATAAAAAGAGCCGGGGATATCATAAAAGGCGGCGGTCTCGTAGCATTTCCCACGGAGACGGTCTATGGTCTGGGGGCGGATGCTCTGAATGAGCAGGCGGCGAAGAAGATCTACGCCGCCAAGGGAAGGCCGTCGGATAACCCGCTGATCATTCATATCGCAGATATGGAGTCCATAGGTAAGATTACGGAATCCGTTTCTGCAAAAGCGAAGATTGCTGCGGATGCGTTCTGGCCGGGGCCTCTTACCATGATATTTGGAAAGAGCGCCGTAGTGCCGCAGGGAACGACAGGAGGACTTGATACGGTGGCTGTAAGGATGCCGGAGCATGAGATAGCGCGTGAGCTTATCAAGGCGGGGGGAGGCTATGTCGCGGCTCCCAGCGCCAATACGTCGGGCCGGCCAAGTCCCACTGCCGCCGGCCACGTGGAGACGGACCTGAACGGGAAGATAGATATGATCGTAGACGGAGGCTGTGTGGAGATTGGCGTAGAGTCCACGATTCTTGATATGACTGTGGAGCCGCCCATGATCTTAAGACCCGGGGCGGTGACGCGGGAGATGCTGGAAGAACGGATCGGGGCGGTGGCAGTTGACAAGACTCTGATCGGTGAGAGCAGTACGGCGGCGCCCAAAGCGCCCGGGATGAAGTACCGTCACTATGCGCCCAGGGCAGAGCTTACGGTGGTTGAGGGCGAGATCTCAAGGGTTGTAGATGAGATCCGGCGGCTGACCCGTGAGAGGATTGGGGCGGGCGCGCGGGTGGGCGTCATTGCCACAGAAGAGACGGTCGGGCTGTATACGGAAGGCGACGTGAAATGCATCGGCCCCAGAGAGGATGAGTCTGCCATCGCCGGCCATCTGTACGGAATACTGAGAGAATTCGACAGTGACGAAGTGGATTATATCTACAGTGAAGCATTTGATACAGGCGGAATCGGGAACGCGGTGATGAACCGGCTGATGAAGGCGGCGGGGCAGCGAGTGATAAAGGTATCGCGCGGTGTCAGATGATGCCGCCGGCCGGGGTGACGAGTGACAGATGCGTCGCATGGTGTCAGATGATCTTCGCCTGCCGGAGCAGAAAACGGTAGCGCAGCCAGGCGGCGTTGCCTCTGTAGATATAGGAATCAATCAGATCGGGATCCTGGGCGTACTGGAAATTAATGTAAGCCTCTTCAATCTCACGGCGCGCGCATGCGATCTCGTCCATCAGTGTGTTGGCGGCGGGATCGTAGGAGAGCCGTTTGTACACATCTTCTTCGGTGGTATGTCTTTGTTCAAATAATCTCATAATCTACCTCCATAAATATATCCTAGTATAAGCAGATTTTGGGAATAAAATACCCGATACGCGGATATATATGAATTAAGAAACAGGATGGAACGGTCAGGCCAGCCGCTTGACGGTTCCCGGGCCGGGAGGGTGAACGATGTCAGAACAGACGCCGCACTTGTTTGTTAATTTTATAGTCAGAGTAATCGTAGGAGCCGCCATGATATTTTTTGTAAATGAATTCCTGGGCGCGCAGGGAATCTCTGTGCAGGTGGGATTGAATCCGTGGACTGTTTTGACATCCGGAATCCTTGGAACTCCTGGGGTTGCGCTCCTTTATGGCATTTCTTTCTACGGAAATATGTAAAGATTGCACAAAATTCGGGTATTTTAAAAAAGGGGATAGACAATCTGAATCCCAGGGGGTATAATCGTCCTACAAGCTACATCTTGTAGCTTGTATCCGATTATTTTATTTCATTGATAGATTCATGATATTCTGAAGTTTTGAGGTGTTCGATGCCATATCGGCAGAATTTCACGTAACTGGTAGACTGGTACATCACTGTATTGAGATTCGGGGAATCGCGATCCGTGTATGTGACGGTGCATATGGTGAATAACGTTATCTGCGGTAAATGAAGGTATATATTTACCGGCAATGAAGGCCGGGAGTCCGGACGGTGTGTTATGCGTATGCAGTGATGTACTGTTTCATAAGAGAATCAGACAGGAGGGATCGTATGTGGGCGGCAGAAGTCTGGTAATCTGTGATCAGGAGGAAGGGTATGCGGCGGCGTTTGCCGTATTCCTGATGAAGAAGAAGGAATTCGCATTTCAAGTGCAGGTGTGTGATGATCTCTCACAGGTGAAGGCGGTCATGAAGGAGCATCCGGTTGATATTCTGCTGGTGGGAGGAAGTTATCCCGCCGGGGAATGCGAGGAGCTTCAGGCGGGCAGGCTGTTCTTCCTGGAGGAGACAGGCAGACAGGGGAATGAGGAGAATGTAATCTATAAGTATCAGTCCGGTGAAGCCATCCTGTCGGCGATCATCTGTCAGTGCAGTAAGGAAGATGAGGCAAAGGATCTGTTCTTCCACGTGGCAAGAAGCAGACAGATCCGGATCATAGGAGTCTTTTCGCCGGTGCACAGATGCGGGAAGACAGGCTACGCCCTTAAGACGGGGCAGGAACTGGCGGCGTCAGAGAATGTATTGTATCTTAATCTGGAGATTTACGGCGGCGTAGGGGGATATTTCCCCGAAGAAGGGCATACACTGGCCGACGCCCTGTATTATGCAAGGCAGGAGAGCGGAAGTCTTGGCGTGAGGCTCACGACATTGGTAAAGCGTATGGGAACGCTGGATTATCTGCTTCCGGTGCGGGTGTCGGAGGACATTAAGGCGGTTACGCTGGAGGAATGGAGTGGATTGCTCCATCAGATCGCAGAGCAGAGCATCTATGACGTGCTGATTCTGGATATTGACGAAGGACTTCGGGATGTCTACGGGATTCTGCGGATGTGTACGGAGGTCCATGTTCCGACGGCCGGGGATACGGCGGCAAGGGCGAAGCTTATGCAGATGGAGGAAGAACTGCATCTGCTGGGGTATGATGATGTGAAGAAGAAGATGGTGAGAAAGCCGAAGCTGTCCGGACCTGGCGGGCGGGGAAGAACGGCGGCAGGAGAATCAGGAGCGCAGGCAGAGTTACCGGGATATGGCAGAAGGGAAAGAGCAGAAGGAGAAGCAGAGTTGTCAGAATGCGGAGGAAAAAGGGGAATGAGATTGAAGAAGAGGGGCGGCCATGGTATGTCAGGAGGAGAGATGAATTGAGAGAAAGTGAGGAAAGCCGGAGTATGAAGGGAGGAGAATGTCGATGAGAAGAAAGAAGGAAGCCGCGCCGTGATATGCCCGGAACAGCTTCATGCCAGGATATTGGAAGAGCTGGACATGACAAGAGAGATTGAGGACGAAGAGCTGACCAGGCTGATCTATCAGGTGTTGGGGGAGGCGTCTAAGCAGGAGTATCTGTCGCTTGCGAAGAAGACGGCTCTTGGC
The DNA here is from genome assembly GCA_947063855.1 of uncultured Dorea sp. GTDB lineage: Bacteria > Bacillota > Clostridia > Lachnospirales > Lachnospiraceae > Sporofaciens. The sequence goes on along the minus strand of CAMSTW010000023.1, from coordinate 5,728 downwards.
CGGGAACTGTTCAATGCATTCCGGAAGCTGGATCTGCTCCAGGAATTTCTGGAGGATGAGTCCATTACAGAGATTATGATCAACGGGACACAGAACATCTTCTATGAAAGAGACGGCAGGATCCTGAGGTCAGATAAAAGATTTATATCAAGGGACAAGCTTGAGGATGTGGTACAGCAGATTGTGGCCGGTTCGAACAGGCTGGTGAACGAAGCGTCCCCCATCGTAGATGCAAGACTGCCGGACGGTTCCCGGGTAAATGTAGTCCTGGCGCCGGTGGCGCTTGACGGTCCGATCGTGACCATACGGAAATTTTCAAAAGAGGCAATTACCATGCGGCAGTTGATTGCATGGAATTCCATCAGCAGTGAAGTATCAGGGTTTCTCGCCGATCTCGTGGCGGCCGGATACAACATATTCATAAGTGGCGGAACCGGTTCGGGAAAGACCACTTTCTTAAATGCTTTATCGCAGTATATTCCCAAGACAGAGAGAATCATCACCATCGAGGACAATGCGGAGTTGAAGATTCAGGATGTTCCGAATCTGGTGAGGCTGGAAGCAAGGAATGCGAATGTAGAAGGAACAGGTGCGGTCACAATCCGGGATCTCATCAAGTCGGCGCTTCGGATGAGACCGGACCGGATCGTGGTAGGAGAAGTTCGTTCCTCCGAGGCGATTGATATGCTGCAGGCTCTGAATACCGGCCATGACGGATCCCTTAGCACCGGCCACGCCAACAGTCCGGCCGACATGCTGAGCCGTCTGGAGACAATGGTGCTCATGGGGATGGAACTGCCGCTGTCTGCGATACAGAGGCAGATCGCATCGGGGATCGACCTGATCGTACACCTGGGAAGACTGAGGGACAGAAGCAGGAAGCTTCTGGAGGTAACAGAGGTACTGGGGTATCAGGCGGGAGAGATCCGCCTGCAGACCTTGTATAAGTATGTGGAAACGGGGGAAACGAATGGCAAGATTCAAGGAGAATGGAAGAAAGAGCAGGAACTCTGGCACAGGGAAAAGCTGGCGGCTGCAGGATATGGACAGAGGTGGGAAGGAGAAGAGAGGTGGCTTTAAGCCGGGAAGGCAAAAGGACAGGCATACGCATAAGAAGGGAAATGGCTGGCAGCAGGATATTACAGGAAGGGAGCATCTCTGGAATGTACTTGGGGCAACGGGGCTCACGAGTATCACGGCGTGGCTGTATTACCGCTCTTTCTGGATGATGATTCCATTATTACCGGTTCTTCTGTGGCATCTGCATATGATGGAGGAGGAAAGTGCAAGAAAGAAGGAAGCGGAATTCCAGCTGCAGTTCAAAGAGGCGGTTCTGTCGGTATCGGCGGCTCTGAATACAGGCTATTCTGTGGAAAATGCATTCTATGAAGCGCAGAAAGAGCTTGTCCGGATCTACCCGGAAGAGAGGCGGATCATGAAGGAGCTTAAGATCATCACAAGGCAGCTGCGGATGAATGTTCCTATGGAGCAGGTGTTGGAGGAGTTTGGGCAGAGGGCGGCAAACGGGGATGTCCGAAACTTTGCGGCGGTGTTTGTCGCGGCTAAGAAGAGCGGCGGCAATATGATCGCAATCATACAGGATACCGTGCGGCAGATGGGGGACAAGATTGATGTAAAGCGTGAGATTGATACCATACTTGCGGCAAAGAGATACGAATTCAGGGTAATGTCGGCGGTTCCATATGCCATTATCGGTTATATGTCGCTGAGTTTTCCGGAATTCATGGACAGCCTGTATGGAAATGCGTTGGGAATCGGGGTGATGACGGTATGTCTGATAATCTACATGGGCGCATATTATCTGGGAATCAGGATGATAAGGATCGAGGTATAAGGAAAGAGAGAGCAGGATTCGGTAAAAAGGTGTGGAACTGGTGCGGGAACAATAAGGACAGGAGGATCAGATCGGCAGCAGTGGGGCTGGCGTTCGTGGGAGGTCTCATATTGCTGGCGGCAGATTTCGCGGATACGCGGCGGGAGATGGACGGCCTTCTGTACCGGAACGGGCATGGAGCGGGAAGCCGGATAGAAGAGCTGGACGTACAGCTTGCGGGAGAGCAGGGACGCATTCCTGTGGAAATAGAACTGTCAGAGCAGAGATATTCGCAGGAGGAGATACAGGGAGTGTTCGACAGGGTGATTGGGCAGATGGAGAAGAAGATTCTGGGACAGAACGAGAGTCTTGACCGGGTTGAGAAGGACATGAACCTGCTGACAGAATTTCCCGGCGAGCCGGTCAGGATCGCGTGGGAGCTTGACCGGTATGATGTGATGAATGTCCGGGGCGAGATCCAGAAGGATTCTCTGGCGGAAGAGGGAACGCTGGTCGGACTGCGTGCAGTCCTGACTTATAGGGAGGATGAGGCGCAGCAGGCTCTCTATCAATGTACGGTCTGTGTATATCCGGAGAAAATGGGGCAGGAGGAAGAGAATATCCTCCGGATAAAGGAAGAGATACAGGCGCAGGAGAAGAAGAGCCGGACGCAGAAGAGTATGCGTCTGCCGGCAAGACTGCTTGAGCGGGAGGCCGTATATTACCGGAAGATGGACAGCCGGGGAGTGGTACTCGTTGTTATGGCGGCGCTGGCGGGTATCCTGTTCTATGCTTTGGAGATTCAGAACCGCGGCAAAGAGCAGGAACAAAAGAAACAGCAGATGATCCTGGATTATCCGGAGGTTGTGGATAAGATGACACTGTTCCTTGGAGCAGGAATGACGGTAAAACGGGCCTGGAGAAAGGTTGTTGAGGATTATGTCTGTCATAAGGAGGTGTGGGGAGAGCGGTATGTCTATGAAGAGATGAGGAGGACCTGTCACGAGATGGAGAGCGGGATTACGGAAGCGGAGAGCTATGAACGCTTCGGACGCCGGTGCGGCGTACAGATCTATATACGATTGGGGGCGTTGCTCTCCCAGAATCTGAGAAAGGGGAACAGGGGACTGACAGAGCTTCTAAGGCTTGAGTCTGTTCAGGCGTTTGAGGAGCGCAAGGCGAGGGCGAAAAGGCTTGGGGAAGAGGCAGGAACCAGATTGCTGCTCCCGATGTTTCTGATGCTGGCGGTTGTGCTGGTGATTGTGATCGTTCCTGCGTTTCTCTCGGTGCAGGTGTAGGGGACAAGAAATGTAATGTGCTCTCAGAAACTTGAATTCATAAGTTGCTTTCAGAGCAGCATTCAAGTAGGGAACAAGAAATGTAATGTACTCTCAGAAACCCCATGGAATTGGAAGTTGAGATTCTGAGAGGATATGTCGAGAAAAAGGAGGATTCTTATGTGGAGATTATATTATATCAGGGAGAAGCTTAAAGAAGAGGACGGAATCGGAGTGGTAGAGGTGATATTGATCCTGGTGGTTCTGATCGGACTGGTTATCATATTTAAATCCCAGCTTACCAGCCTGGTGCAGAATATTTTCCAGAAGATTGTCAGTGAGAGCTCCGGAATCTGATGTTTATACCAGAATGTTTCGAGCGTTTCCTGCGACCGGGAATTGAACGAATGAGCTGCCTGATTTGTGCCAGTGCAGGGGAAACAATGAGTTGTCTGGTTTGTACCAGTGCAGGTGAAAATCCGACGGCGTTATGTGCCAGTATTAAACCGATGTATGGGAAATGGAATGGAAGAAGGAGGCTGGGAGGAGAGATCACCGTGTATCTGAGCCTGATCTTCATTCTGCTGGTTACATTCGTCGGAGGAATCATGGAGAGTGCATCGATTCAGAATGCAAAGAATTATCGGAGGGCGGATGTGAACCGGGCTATGGAGTGTGTGTTTGCGGAATATCAGAAAGAACTGCTTGAGGAATATGATATCTTTGCGCTGGACGGCAGTTATGAGACTGGACGGTATGACAGACAGAACCTGACAGACCGTCTGTCGTATTACGGGGCAGGCGATATGGAACATGGGATAGCCGGGATCCAATTCCTGACAGACCGGGGAGGACAGGGGTTCTGCGATCAGGTTCAGGCGTATATGGAGCATAAGTACGGGGTGAATGTGATGAAGGATATGCTGGGGATGACCGCGGCGTGGGGACGGCAGGAAGACCAGGCGGAGGAATATGTCAGAGAGGAACAGGACAGTCAGAATCATCTGGAAGAGCTGCTGGAAGAGAACGAAAGCCAGCTTCCGCAGGAGGGGAACCCGATTTCCAGCGCGGACAGGCTCAGGCAGTCGCCGCTCCTTACGCTGGTGACGCCCCGGGAGACGGCTATATCAGAGAAACGGGTGAATAGCCGGGATATGCCAGAGTTGCGGAATCGGAATAAAGGCTATGGTGAATTCACAGATGTGGAATCAACGGGAGGTAATCTGTCATCACTGATATTAGGGAAATATCTGCTGGAGCATTTCTCCATGTTTACGGATACTAATGGCGATGGGGCGTTAGATTATGAGCTGGAATATATTCTGGCGGGAAAGGACAGTGACAGGGAGAATCTGGAAACTGTGGCAAAGAAGATCCTGAACCTGCGGTTTGTTCCGAATTATGCATATATACAGACGGACAGTGAGATGAAGGCGGAAGCCGAAACGATGGCTGCGGCTCTGTGTACGGTTCTTGCAGTTCCGGCGATTACAGAGGCAGCGGCTCAGGCGATACTTCTGGCCTGGGCGTATGGTGAGTCGGTCATGGATCTTAGGTCACTCCTGAAAGGGAGTAAGGTTCCGCTGGTGAAGTCTAAGGAAAGCTGGCAGCTGCAGCTATCGAAGCTGCTGACGCTGGGAACAGAGGAAGACCGCAGTGAAGGCAGAGATGATGCGGAGGGCTTAAGCTATGCCGAATATCTCCGTATACTGTTATTTCTTACCGGTAAAGAGGCTGTAGCGCTACGGGCGCTTGGGGTTATAGAACAGAATCTTCGTACGGCTTTTGGACAGACATATTTCCGGGCGGATTATTGTATCAGCAGGATGGAGATACAGTCGGTCTGCCGGTTAAGACGGGGGATTCGGTATCAATTCAGAACGTATTATGGGTATCAGTAGAAATATGCCGCAGGACGGTTTTAGAGCGTATTGTGGATATCGGTAGAAATAAATATGCCGTTTTCATCCGCCATAGGTACATGATCAGAGGCAGGGACAGGTGTCCTTTTTGACATCTGTACTATTCCAAATAAAAAGACATAACAAAATTAAGAAGAAAGGAGAAGGATTCGTACCATGAATAGTAAAACACTCCCCTTACAATCTATCTATTCTTATATGTCGAAAAGGACATCTGTCTCTGCCTCTGATATGTTCGTGCCGGAAAGTCCGGACACGGCGGTTACTAAATTGAGAAAGGCAGATGATAAAAAGCACATGACCCATAAGGCAAGTATAACAATAGAAGCGGCGATGGCTGTACCGATTTTTTTCCTGGCAGTGGTCTGCCTTCTGTACCTGATGGAGATTATGGCGATTCGGACTTCGGTGCGGAGCGGCCTGCAGTATGCAGGTAAGATTGCGGCAGAGGAAGCGTACGCCATGAATGTGATAATGCCGTCGAAGATTGAGAATGATGTGGTTCACGCAATTGGTGCAGAACGTCTGGAGAGGAGTATCGTGCTGGGAGGATGCCGGGGAATCCGGTGTGATGAATCAAGAATCTCCCTTCGGACAGGGATAGGGGAGCTGACAGCATCTTATCAGATCCGTATCCCGGTTCCGATCTTCAAGATTCCGCCGGTGGAATATAAAGAGAAGATCAGGATCAAGAC
>CAMSTW010000022.1 GCA_947063855.1 uncultured Dorea sp. | reverse complement strand
TTATAGCAAATACTGCATTTTTTTGATAGAGTATTATAGAAAAATATGCAATTTTGTAAAAATTGCATATTTTTCGCTAGAGCATTTACTACATAATTACCAAAAAACAAGGGATTATTGCTTTAAAATATCTTTTTCCCTTTATTCCCGCGGGCAGCAAGCCCGGCGGGAACGTCTGCAGTCATTACTCAACTATTATTTTCTGATGTGTCTTCTGCGCTTGTATGTCACGCATGCTTCCATCGCTATCAGAGACATAAGAATCATTACCAGACAGAGTACGATTGGATTATGATCGCCTGTATTCGGGCTGGTAGCGGTGTTTTTCTTTGTGTCCGTGGTATTGCTCTGGTTCGTACCTGGATTTACCGGTTTCACAGGTTCTCCCGGATTCGCCGGGTTCGTCGGCTTAGACGGATCTGTCGGCTTGTCCGGATCTTCCGGATCTGTCGGTCCTGGTACGTCCGGCTTTAACTCCATACCTGCATCCACATTTTTAAGGTTCTCAATCTGTGCATTCAGATCTTCCAAAGACGCATCCTCGTTCTCCATTAATGCTTTTGCAGCCGCAAGTGCTTCACTTAATCTTGCAATACTCTCAGACGTATAAGTATCTGTCATCGCAATCTTCTGCTCAAGGCTTGCTATCAGCTCCTGCAGATCCGATTTGGCCGCTTCTTCCGGTGTAATCTGAGCCAGCTTCACCTCGAAGCTTCCCATATTGGCGGCTCTGAATCCGAACAAATTCATGGACGGCACGTTATCCGCCTGCTTCCACTGCGCATAAGACATATCCGTAGGCGTGAATCCTTCAGAGAACCAGTTCGGTATCGTACCCTGACTGAGTCCCTGTGCGTCAAAGTGGTCGCCGTAATAAACCAGCGCGTCTCCATCCGCCTTTTCTGCAGGTATGCTGACTGCAAAATCACCGTTCTCGTCAATCTCCGCACGATAATATTCTTCTCCGATTTTAATCACAACAACATTGTCACTCTGGCTGGTTGTCTTTCCAAATACACGCTCGTTGATTGCAGAATTGATTCCCAGATCCTGCATATCCTTTATTCCGGCGTCAAAAACATTTCCAGTGAAGATAACATTACCATCTTCCACAATACCTTTCCAATTGCTCTGATCATCTCCATGTGCCAGCTTGATTTCCGGAAGTGTGTTGTCTATATAGATATCCGCGATATCAACAACTTTATGGTTCGTCCCTTTCTTCTTGAACAGAAGTGATAACTTATATGCACCTTCTTCTGTAATCGGAGCTGTATCTCCTGTGGTAACGACAGTCCCGTCTTCTTCCAGTCTGCATGGCGTAAAGTTAGTAAGAACGATTGTATTATACCACCAATCCTGCAGCCACTTTGTATCTACCGCATTCGCTCCGCCAAGTGTACCGATTACCTGACCGTCTTTACTGAGTAAGGGCTGCCATGTATCCATCGTCGGATCCAGGAATTTGAACTGCAGCATCGTCCTGTCGCTTCCAAGCCATCCATAATCGGAAAGCTGCATATATTCGCCTGTAGACATTGCCGCCGTATGGATAAACGTCAGATCTGCATCCAGAGGATTCTCCATGATCGGATCCGTCGCTTTCTCTTCATATACATATGCCGCGGCCGGAGAGATTACTCTCTGAGTTCCGTCACTTAAGACAACCGTCGTCTCATAGGCTCCTGTAGCGGTATCTGCTTTTAAATTCGCCTTTACTGTAAATGTCACTGATTTTCCTGCCGGAACAGTGATCGTCTTCTCCGAAGCAGTGAATATATTCCCCGCCGCTGCTGAAGCCGTACTGCTGTTATCCGGCGTATAGGTCATGTTTTCGAACCCGACATTATAGGTATGGTTCGTCTTTCCCTTATTCGCAACCGTAACTTCCATTGACCGCTCGGTTTCTCCTCTTGGAATCATTCCGAAGCTGATGGTTGGCGTCGGAACAGAATTCGATACGAATTCATTGTTCTTCGTTGTAAACGCCTGCTTGTTCGGCGCCGTCATGACTACCAGGTCGTCGATTGCCTGAACCGCCTTCACCGGATCCACCATACCTGAACCAACCGCCAGACGGCTGATCTTGTCAGAGAACATTGTACGGTTCGCCGTGCTTACCAGCGCCGACTTGATGTCAACCGCGGTCAGGTCCGGATTCTTCTGGCGCATCAGCGCCGCGATACCTGATACATGCGGAGTTGCCATGGATGTACCGTTCATCGCGACATAGGAATATTCGTAATCCTCAACGCCGATATAATTTCTCCAGCTTGTAGAGATGATCGCAGTTCCGGGAGCCGCCAGGTCCGGCTTGGCGTCATAGGTATCCTTCACAGGACCAATAGAGGTATCTGCCGCAGGATAGCATCCGATATCTTCTGCCGCCGAGCTGTGAAGCGCCTCCGCCTTGCTGAATTCAAAGCTGTAAGCCTTACCAACCTCAAGCCCTTTGACCAACGCCTGCCCTTCCTCATACTGAGCCGTAAATACCGGAAGATAATTGTTGTAGCACGCCTGCCACCAGGAAATGCCTTCGAAATCATCCTTTCTCGCCTCTGTATTGAGTACCGCTACCGCGCCTGTTCCAAATGCCTTTCGTATACGCGGAACCAGATTATCAAAATTCTGTCCTCTGCTTACAACAAAGAGCGCTCCTTCATATGCCTTTGGATCAACCTTGCCGGCAAATGCTTCGAACTCTTCCTGTGTTCCGGTTCCCAGATTCTTTCCGTCTACTGTCGGAAGCAGAACCATCTTGTATGTTCCATCTGCGCCAGCACGCATGGATCCTATCGTATACTTTCCTCCATCTGCAACCACCTTGTCGCCCCATCCGGAACGGATCAGACGCAGCGGGGATTCATTGCCGTCACGGTTCAGTGTCAGAAGACGGTTCTCGGATTCGATTCTCGCGTTTGCAACGGTCAGTGCAAGCGGGGATGTTCCCGGCGACCAGATTGTATAAGAATTGCTTCCCGAATTACCGGCGCACACAACGAAGAGCGCATCTGCATCTACAAGCGCCAGACTGTTCAGCATCAGAGTCGTGGTATGGGTCGCATTATTCACATTACTCCATCCAAGGGACATGCTGATAATGTCGCAGCCATCCTTGACCGCATCCTCCATCGCCTTGTTCACATCTGTATCCGTACAACTGTCTTTCGCATTGATAACCTTATAAGCAACCAGCGTCGCGTCCGGCGCAACACCTTTGGTCTTTACATTGCTGGTATTCTCGCCTCTTGCCGCAACGGTTCCACATACATGCGTTCCATGTCCCTGATCGTCCATCGGATCGTTGACGCCTTTGCCGTTGTCCCTGATATAGTTCCTTCCGACAAATTTACCGTTCAGAAGTTCTTCGCTCTTTGGCGTACCGCCGTTCGGGAGCTTGGCTGAAAATGTATTTTTCAGGTCCGGATGCTCATAGTCGATACCGGTATCAATCACACCGACCGTAACGCCCTTGCCCGTCAGTCCCTGCTCGTTCAGCTTGTCAATCTGCAGGAATTTGATACTCTCTTCCATTCCCTGGACGTATGCACCCTCAGCTCTGGCTTCTGCATAAGGCTGAATCTGATCCTCTTTTGCTTCCGGTTCGTTTTCCTCCGTTACCGTATCCTGCGGCTGTCCTTGAAAACCTGCCTCATCTGACGGCTGCTGGGCAGATGGCTGACTGACGGATGATTCATTCTCTGACGGTTCATCACCGGCTGTCTCATCTTCGTTTGCATCCTCATCTGCCTCTTTGGCCGTTGGCTCCTTCCCGGAATCAGGTTCAAAAGCAGTCTCCTCCTGCACAGCTTCATCAGACTGTTCGTCGTCTGCTCCTGCTTCATCCCCGCTCTCATCACTTGCTGCCGTATCTTCCCGACCCTCGCTCTGGTCCGCTGACTCTAAGCCCGCATTGGATGACTCTATGGATGTACTTGGCAAAACCTGGAATTGGTCCGATGACTCCGGAACACTCTCTGTCTCCTCATAATCTCCCTCCGGCTCTGTTACATTCGTATGTACCTCGTCCGGATATACGGCAAACACACATTCCATCTGGGCAATATCGTCTACCATTGACTGCGGAACGGTTACAGCCACTCCGTTCATACCCAGCGTATACTCATACTTTACCGTATAATTGATTCCTTCAAGCGCCTTGTAAAAATCTTCCTTGTCCTTCTTCGCCAAAGCATTCAGTTCTTTGGTGCTTTCATCCACCTCCTCGTCATTCGCCTCTGCAATTGCCTCGACCAGCTTCGCCGGCTGATGCGTGAACTCCACGATGACCGATACGGGCGCGTCAGATTCGGAGATGGCGTATGCACCTGTGAATCCTACAAGTCCGCTCTCACGGTTCTCCTGGGATGCAACCGCGGCGCTCTCTGCCGCCTGTCGGTTACCGCTTCCTCCCGGGGAATCGGAATCCGGCTTCGCTGATACTGTCATCTGCGAAGTCGGCAAAACCAGAGTCGCAGCAAGCATCAGGCCCAATAGTTTCTTGAGTTTCCTTACTTTCACTTTTTTCCCTCCTTGTACTGGCTTTTCGCCTTTTGTATTCAGATACCTCAAAAAACTCTAAAAACCATGCCTTTGTGAATATTTCACAATTTTTTTCTGCTTTTTATAATTTTTTAAGTATCTGTGTCAACTATATAATATTTACACTTGGGTTGTCAATACATATATAGTAAATACTATATATTTTTTACCAATATATAGTATTTACTATTAGTCGTTTTTTCTTGTGCCTTTCGCCCTGCCAAACAAAAAAAGCCTGAAATACCGCCCTGTTTTCGCAATCAGAGCAATATTTCAAGCATTTTCCGACACACAATCTCTTGATTCTATAATCTAAATCTTACTATATCTTGTAAAACCCTTTCTAATGAAAGAGTCCGCCGAACTCCTCTCCTATAATCCGTTCATCCTTGTCCCCTTCAATCTTAATCGCCGATGAAAGCATATTGATAAGCGCCATCGGCGTCGAAGCAGTGTTCATGAACATCCTCGTGGTAGTACGCGCAGTCAGAAGCGCATCTGAAGTCTTTGCCACCCCTGATGACTTCCGGTCTGATATCCCCAGTACGAACGCCCCCTTTCTCTTCGCATACCTTGCCACCTGTTCCGTCATAAAATAATAATCCGGGAATGAGATTGCCACCAACAAAGTGTCCGAATCCAGCGCCGGAAGGGCGGAATAAACACTCTCGTTCAGTTCGGTGTTCACAATCATGGATGCAATCTGCGTCCCGGCAAGATTCGAAGCAAGCCACTGGCACAGGATATGTGACAGCCCTCTTCCGCAGAGTATAATCTTCGAATACTTCAGAAACAGTCTCGCGGTCTCAATCAGATAACGACTGTCAAAGCTCCTCACATACTCCTCCATGAGTCCCTTTTCTTCCATGCAGATCTCTCTGAGTAATTGTTCCTTATTATTCAGTTCGTATTGAGGAACGGAACTGCTGAAATACTCATTCTTCTGATAGACATCTATTCTCTGATTCATATTACTGTACTTCCGGACTTCGTATTTCATCTCATTAAAGCTGTTATATCCTAACGCCTTACAAGTATTCAGAATCGTAATCTCCGTCACCCCAAGCTCCTTGCTCAATTCTCTCAGAGTGATGAATGTCATCGTATCAATATTCTCCTTGATATAGTCTGCAATCTGCTTCTGCTTCTTCGTCATAGACGGATAGTGTTCTTCAATCCGCATGATTATATCCATATCTCGCTCTCCTCCTGTCTTCCGTACATACTCCTGAACCGCCCGCCAGACTTCCGAAACTATTTTTCTCAAAAGCATGTCCCCAGATTATCCTGTTGTCCGTCCATAACATGACCCATTTATAGAACAGTTATAAAAATTATACTATTTTTTTTAATTTTTCGCAAGAACTCTTGCACAATTTGCTTTTTACATATATTATAGTAGATACTATAATAGTTATTTTTCACAATGATAAAGGAGGATTTTTTATGAAAGACTATATTTTAGAACAATTGAAGGCGCTCACAGCCATTCCAAGCCCGACCGGATACACCGGCAGAGTCACGGCTTATCTGTCCGGGCAGATCCGTGCTCTGGGTTATGAACCCGAGATGTCCAACAAGGGAAATGTAAGCGTTGTACTGGGCGGTGAAGGGAACCCGCTTGTACTGGCGGCCCATGTGGATACGCTTGGAGCTATGGTCCGGGAGATCAAAGACAACGGACGCATCCGTCCAACCACCATCGGCGGACATCAATGGGATACCTGCGACGGAGAGAACTGTACCGTACATACCAGAGACGGACAGGTCTACACAGGCGTTGTATTGAACACGGAGCCGTCCGCCCACGTGGCAGATGAGAAGAAGGAGAAGAAGGAAGTGAATATGGAGATCCTTCTGGATGAAAATGTAGACTCTAAGGATGATGTGAAGAAGCTTGGCGTCCAGAACGGTGATTTTATCGCTATGGATCCGCGTACCGTTGTGACCGCAAGCGGCTATATCAAGAGCAGATTCTTAGATGACAAGCTGTCTGCCGCCATCCTTCTTGGTCTGGCGAAGACAATCAAAGAAGAAGGTATCACACTGAACCGCAAGCTTACCCTGATATTCACTACTTATGAAGAAGTCGGACACGGCGCGTCCTTTATTCCTTCCGATACGAAAGAGATGCTCTCCGTCGATATGGGCTGTGTCGGAGACGGTCTTGAGTGTACGGAGCGTATGGTCTCCATCTGTTCCAAGGATTCCGGCGGCCCATATGATTACGAGATTACCTCCCGTCTCATCTCACTCGCGAAGGAGAACGGATTAGGCTACGCGGTTGATATCTATCCGCACTATTCCTCCGACGTAGGCGCTTCACTTAAGGCCGGCTATGATATCCGCCACGGACTGATCGGCCCCGGCGTGTACGCTTCCCATAACTATGAGCGTTCCCATACGGATGGAGTGATGAATACTTATAAGCTTCTTAAAGCGCTCATCACACAGTAACATCCGATCTCCAGTGCACAGGAAGTTGGGAGGCGCCTTCCTATAAACAGACATTCCGGAGTATTGCTTAAGAGTGTGTCAGGAAGGACGCCTCCCAATTTCCGTCCTTTGAACGACACTTCAACCGTACAGATGATAATTTTTAAAGCCATCAGCTCTCCCAAGCTATGGAAGCTTCTTAAACACAGCTTTTCTCTGCACAAATTCCGTGTAATACCGGAAGCCGCAGCTTTTCAGTATCTCCGGGACCTTATGGAAATCATATGCAACGTGCTCCGGCTTATGGGCGTCTGCACCTACGGTGATAATCTCCCCGCCAAGCTCGCGGTAACGGTTCAGTACGTCCATATGCGGGTGGGCGTACGGTAATCCATACTTTAATCCGGCCGTATTCAGCTCGATTCCCTTCCCATGCTCAATCAAGTACCGCAAGATCAGGTCAATGATATCCGAAAACTTTGCATAAGAATACTCCTCTGCCTGATGGTTTCCATAGCGTGTGACATAATCCAGATGTCCCAGCACATCAAAATCCTCTATTCTCCGGATATCCTCATAAGTCTCCAGAAAGGTTTCTTTGTATGCATCCGCGTCGCTTCGCCCTTCGAAGAATTCTTTATAATAAGGATCCCGAAAGCCGATAAGATGAACCGAACCGATCACGAAATCAAAGGGCTTCTGTCTGACATAAGCCCGGTAATATTCTCCCAGATGGGGCTGCAGGCCGATCTCCACGCCGATCCGCAGGTCTATCGCCCGGCGGTACTTCTCTCTCAGCCTTTCCATCTGCGTAAAATATGCATCCACGTCGAAAGTCCACAGATTCCCCTCGCTGACATAATCCTTGTCTTCATGATCCGTGATACAGACTGCATCCAGCCCCTTGGAAACCGCGCTCTTTACCATCTCTTCCGGATCTGTATCCGAATCCAGCGAAAACTGTGTATGCATATGACAATCTGACAGCATCTTACTCCTCCTTTCTGGCAGTATTTTTGTAACGGAGATGGAATTCTCAGACAATGGTTCCCCCTCCAAGCACATAATCCCCGTCGTACAGTACCACCGCCTGTCCGGGTGTGACCGCACGCTGCGCTTCTTCGAACACACACAGGATCTCGTCTTTCCCTGTCTTTTCGACTGTGCACCACGCACCCTTATGGTTATAGCGTATCTTCGCCCACACTCTCTTCTTCTCTGGCAGATCTTCCACGGACATGAAATTCACACGGTTTGCCCTGACCTCATAAGACAGCGACTCTTCACTGGTCCCGACCACAACCTCGTTGGTCCCGGGCCGTATCTCAAGGACGAATACCGGATGTCCAAGCGCCAGGCCCAGGCCTTTGCGCTGTCCCACCGTATAATGTATGATTCCTTTATGTTTTCCAACCACCGTACCATCACGCAGGATAAAATTCCCTGGTTCTAACCTGTAACCTCCGCCTGTCTCAATGCCGACGCCCTCCACACTTTGTCCCGCTTCACTTCCGGCGCCTTTCGCGCTTCGTCCGGTATGATATCCGGGTCGGGCATTGACGCGGCCTTGTCCTGTCCGCCAGTCCTGTCCGGCTTCCATATACCGCGTAATATACGAAGCATAATCTCCGTCCGGAACAAAGCAGATATCCTGGCTGTCCGGCTTGTCCGCCACCCTGAGTCCAATCTTCCCTGCCATACCGCGGATCTCCTCCTTCGTGTATTCTCCCACCGGCATCAGCGTATGCGCGAGCTGTTCCTGCGTCAGATTATAGAGCGCATAGGTCTGGTCCTTCGCCCCGGTCTGTGAGGTGCGCAATGCATATCTTCCATTGGGCAGACGGTCAATCCTGGCATAATGTCCGGTTGCGATATAATCCGCCCCGATCTCCATGCTCCTCCTAAGAAGAGACTCCCACTTTACATAGCGGTTGCATGCAATACAGGGATTCGGAGTCCTTCCATTCAGATATTCATTCACAAAATAATCAATCACATTTGTCTTGAATTCCTGCTTAAAATTCATCACATAATATGGGATCCCAAGAGACGCGGCTACCCTTCTGGCATCCTCCACCGCGCTCAGTCCGCAGCAGCCTCCCTGTTCCTCCAGGACAACTTCCTCTTCCTCCTGCCAGATCTGCATGGTCACGCCGATGACATCATACCCCTGCTCCTTCAGAAGCCATGCCGCCACAGAAGAATCCACCCCGCCGGACATCCCGACAACCACCTTTTTATCCGCCATGCTTCCTCCGCTTTATTAATATTCTTCTTCCTCTTCTTCCTCGCCCTCGTGGATATCAGACTTCGGCTTCTCAAGCCCTTCGATCTTGATCCCGTTCTTCTCGGCATAATCCCACAGAGCCGCGTGGATTGCCTCCTCTGCCAGCAGGGAACAGTGCACCTTCACCGGCGGAAGCCCGTCTAACGCTTCCATCACCGCCTTATTGGTTACCTGAAGCGCATCATAGATGGACTTGCCCTTCACAAGCTCGGTGGCCATGCTGCTGGTCGCGACCGCAGCCCCGCAGCCAAAGGTCTTGAACTTCACGTCACGGATCATCTGGTTCTCGTCAATATCCAGATATATCCTCATGATATCCCCGCACTTCGCATTTCCCACGGTTCCTACTCCGCTGGCTCCCTCTATCTCTCCTACATTTCTTGGATTCTGAAAATGATCCATTACCTTCTCTGTATACATCTTGTCTTCCTCCTCCATCTATATCTTCATAGTTCTTACACGGAAATCCCAGTACTCCATCCGGCCGGAAACCGGACTTTCGAACTGCCTCCCGGCATCCTTCGTATCACCTGGAGCTCTTAAGGAAATCCTCGTAAAGCGGCGACATATTTCTTAAGGACGCCACAATCTCCTTCAAAGAATCGACTACATAATCAATCTCTTCCTTCGTCGTCTCTTCTCCCAGCGTCAGTCTTAAGGATCCGTGGGCGATCTCATGGGGAAGCCCGATTGCCAGAAGCACGTGGGACGGATCCAGCGACCCGGACGTACAGGCGGAACCGCTGGAAGCACAGATTCCTTTTCCGTCCAGCATGATCAGCAGCGACTCTCCCTCTACAAACCGGAAGCTGAAATTCACGTTGTTCGGCAGCCGCTCTGTCTTATGCCCGTTCAGGCGGCAGTAAGGTATCTCCTCCATCACCCGCCCGATCATATAATCTCTGAGCGCACGCTCCTGCTCTGCCCGCTCCTTCATCGTAGCCGCCGCCCTCTTTACTGCCGTTCCAAGACCTACGATTCCGGGAACGTTCTCCGTACCTGCCCGGCGCTTACGCTCCTGCGCGCCTCCATGTACGAAGGAGCGGATCTTAACCCCCTTGCGGATATATAAGAAGCCTATGCCCTTTGGCCCGTTCAGCTTGTGGCCGCTGGCGCTTAACATATCAATATGGCATTCATCTACATTGATCGGCACTTGTCCGAATGCCTGGACCGCATCCGTGTGGAAAAGGATTCCGTTCTCATGGGCTATCTCGCCGATCTCCCTGACAGGCTGGATGGTTCCGATCTCGTTATTGGCGTACATCACGGAGATCAGTATGGTGGCCGGACGGATCGCACGCTTAAGCTCGTCAAGACTGATCCTGCCGTCCTCGTCTACATCCAGATAAGTCACCTCGAATCCCCTCTTCTCCAGATATTCCGCCGTATGAAGGATGGCGTGGTGCTCTATCTTCGTCGTGATGATGTGATTCCCCTTGTCCGCATAGGCCTCGGCCGTCGCCTTAAGAGCCCAGTTATCCGATTCCGAACCTCCTGCGGTAAAATAAATCTCATTGCCCTTCGCGCCCAGCACCTCTGCAATCGCATCCCTCTGTCCGCTGATCACTTCCTTATTGCCAGCCGCAAAACTGTAGACACTGGAGGGATTGCCGAACTTCTCCGTAAAATACGGAAGCATCGCCTCCACTACCTCCGGCGCCGTCTTTGTCGTCGCCGCGTTATCCAAATATATGAATCTCTCCATGTTCTTCTCCTGCCTTTCTGTTATCTTATCATGAGTTACATCTGGGATTCGCAAGCTCACCCTCAGGATTCACTGCCCTGCTCTCTTGGACCAGTTCATCCAACATCATCCGGTCCACGGTCTCGTTGATGCTGTCGTTGATCTTCTGCCATACATACTTGGTCACGCATCCATCCGAAGCCGTACACCCCTCCTCTGTGTAGAACGCCGCACACTTGACCGGCTCAAGACTTCCCTCAAGCGCCCGCAGGACATCTCCCACGGAAATCTCACCGGCGCTTCTCGCCAGCACATATCCGCCTGTTGCACCGCGGATGCTCTGCACAAGCCCCGCCTTTCTCAAGAGTCCGACCAGCTGCTCCAGATACCGCTCTGAGATATCCTGCCTTGACGCAATACTGCTGATTGACACCGGCTCTTCTTCACTGTATCTGGCAAGATCTATCATCGCACGAAGTCCATATCGTCCCTTCGTAGAAAGCTTCACTCACTCACCTTCTTTTCATATTCTTCTGCATATCGGTTCCTAATTCCTAGCAATTTGCTAGGATATCGACCATATGTAGGATAACACCGCTTTTTTGTTCTGTCAAGTCCTCTTTTTGAATATGTTTTAATAATATGATATCATCCAGGAGATTACTATGTCTCGAAAACATGCAATCATCAAAGGTACTTTTATCTTAACACTGACTGGATTCGCTACACGGTTCATGGGGTTTTTCTATCGGATCTTCCTGAGCCATACCTTCGGGGAGGAAGGCGTGGGCATCTATCAGCTTGTATTTCCTGTCTACGCGCTCTGCTTTTCTCTGACCTGCGCCGGCATAGAGACTGCCCTGTCCCGCTGTGTGGCCGCACGCGTCACCCGGGGGAAACAGCACGAAGCCAGAGAGCTGTTATATACAAGCCTGACGCTTACCGTCGCCGTCTCCGCCATAATCACTCTGATTCTCCAGAGATACGCCGTACCTATATCCGCCTTCTTCCTGAAGGAACCCAGGTGCGCCGATCTGCTCGTTATTCTTTCCTACGCCTTTCCGTTCGCATCCGTTCACAGCTGTATCTGCGGATATTACTTCGGGCTTAAACAGACCGGCGTCCCTGCCGTCTCTCAGTTTATTGAGCAGACCGCAAGAATTCTCGGCGTTTATCTGCTGTACCTTTACGGCGTAAGGCATGGAATCCGCTTCGGCGTAGCGCTTGCCGTACTCGGACTGGTTCTGGGAGAAGCAGCCTCCTCCATTTTCTGTCTGCACGCCCTGACAAAGGGTCGGATACTTCCTGCCATAGCGCGGTTCCATCTCCGGGGTAGCTTAAAACACGCCGGAGAGTTATTCTCTCTCTCTTTGCCTCTGACTGCAAGCCGTGTGCTTCTGAATCTTCTTCAAAGCGTCGAAGCCGTCTCCATCCCGGTCCGGCTTAAAAGCTATGGACTGACGCTTTCAGAGGCGCTTGGCACCTACGGCGTACTGACGGGAATGGCTCTGCCCTGTATCCTGTTTCCTTCTGCAATCACGAACTCCGTATCGACCATGCTCCTTCCGACTGTGGCCGAGATACAGGCTCTTGACAACCGCCGGGAGATGTCGGAGCTGATTAAGAAGGTGGCTTCCTCCTGTATCTTTCTTGGAAGTATCTGCTGTGTGACGCTTCTGTGCTTCGGCCAGTGGATCGGAGATATCCTGTTCCACAGCTCTATGGCCGGCGATTATATCATCACTCTTGCATGGATGTGTCCCTTCCTGTATACCAACAATACCCTGATCAGCATCATCAACGGAACCGGACGGACGAAGCTTTCCTTCTGCATCAACACTGCCAGCCTTGGGATCAGGATTGCAAGCGTATTCCTGCTGATTCCAGTATTTGGGATTGAAGGATATCTGTGGGGACTTCTGGCAAGCCAGGTCAGTATCTTCCTCTTCTGCCTGCTCTGTCTGGCTAAGAACTTTTCTGGTCTGGGGAAAAATTAAGAAGGATTTCATAGACATCAGCGGGAGAATCCTTTACAATAGGGTACGGGTAAAGACATAGAAGTGAAAACTTCTAATCCATAAGACACAGGAGGCTTCATGAAAGAAACAATCACAAACAACACAAGAAAAACAGGAGCGCGCAGACTCGTCTGTTTCCTGATCGTACTGTCCGTTATCCTTTTTGGCGCCGCGGGAGTTTTATTTTACAGACAGCAAAAAGAAGAGGAATCAGCAGTTCATTTCGCAAAGCTTAAGACGCCCAAGGCGCAGATTACCTATGAAGGGACGGATCTTAGAGATGATTCTGTCACATATATCCAATGCCAGAGGGACGGCAATGTAGACGATGGTATCGTAGAGATTGTGAACCAGCAGTTATCCCTGCTTCCGGCGAATATACATAATATGTTTACGAACGACGGATGGTCCGTCTATGTGACCGACAAGAATATCGACCAGACCTACTACGACGGGCAATACGGGAAGGTCATGGCGACCACGAATTATGATGAGAAGCGGATCCTCATCGAATCGAGATTAGACGCCGCCTATGAATCCCCCATCCATGAGATCGGACACTGGTTCGACCTGTTTATGGGGCTCGTGACGGAGATGCCGGAATTTGACGCGATCTATGCCGCAGAGTCTGCAACCTTCATAGCGTCTTATGGTTCGGACTGTGTAAGAGACAAGATGGAATTCTTCGCAGAAGGCTTCTGGCAGTATATCGCAGATCCCGGCAGGCTTCTGGCAGTATGTCCGAACCTGTATCAGTTCATAAAGGCAGAATACTGCCGGTTATGCGTGTGGACAATATGGTATCAGTACAGTGAATTCTTTTCACAGAGTTTTTAGAAAGAGCTCCATGATAATCGGATTCACATAACATTCCAGCAGGACGCCCACCGTGATGAACAGTATCATGCTGACCGTCTTGGCCATATTCCATTTTGACTCCGGACAGGTATACAGATACCACAGAAGCACCATATATCCTGCTGCGTAGAAGATAAAATGCGGCGTCAGTGCAATCAGGCACAGGATCAGCCCCTTGATTCCCATCTTAAGTACGGCCGACGTCATGATCATCCCGCCGCCAAAGCCTGTCCATGCCAGGAACGCCGCCGCCACGGCCCTGCGCAGCCTGGTGCTTCCAAGCGCGGCGATCAGTATCACCGGCGTCACCCTGATCCGGATCACATACCACATGTATTCCATGACGTCAATCTCTGCCTGACTGTACTGATCCAGAAAGAACTCATTGAATATCCCTATGCTTGCAATGTAATCCTTAGACATAAGGTTCGCATAGATGATTCCAGCAAAAAAACCCAGCATACAAAACACAGCCAAAAACTTTTTGTTTTCCCGTATCCTCACAAACGTTCCTCCCTTTGCCAAGATACTTCATTATATGCCGGGTAATCCATTATATTCGTATATACTTCAAATCATATGCCAGTATGGCCGCAATCGTCTTGGAATCTTCAATCTGTCCGGAGAAGATCATCTCTTTGAGCTCGTCGACAGAGTACGTCTTCACATCCACAAACTCATCTTCATCCAGATGCTGGTGGGAGGGTATCAGATCCTTCGCCACATAGATCTCTATCCTCTCGTTACAGAATGCCACCGTAGTCCGCAGCGTCAGAAGCCACTCAAGATTCTCTGACCTGTATCCGGTCTCCTCCTCCAGCTCCCTTAAGGCGCATGTAAGTCCCGGCTCATTTGGCGTATCCAGCTTCCCTGCCGGGATCTCCAGCGTCTCCCGCTCCAACGCATTCCGGTACTGCCGGACCATAAGGATCCTTCCGTCGTCCATCACCGGCACGACGGCCGCCGCCCCGTCGTGATGGATAAAATCCCAGTCGGCGGTATTGCCGTTGGCGAATTCCATATGGTCCACATAGACATCCAGAATGGTGCCCTTATATGCCAGCTCTCTTCCTACTCGTTTTATGTCTTCACTCATTCTTCCTGCCCACCCTGTCTCATCTCTACTTCATCTTTTCTACACGTTCCTGAATCGTCTTATTGAAGTTCTCTACCGTCCGGTTATAAGTTCCTTCCATGTACCTGGAATTCAGCATGAAATCCGCAGTCGCAAGATTATTGGCAATCGGGATATCATATACTACCGCGATACGCAGAAGCGCCTTCACATCCGGATCGTGCGGCTGTGCGGCAAGCGGATCCCACAAAAAAATCATGAAATCAATCTGTCCTTCCACAATCTTCGCACCAATCTGCTGGTCTCCTCCAAGCGGGCCGCTGTTATATCCCTTCACCGGAAGCCCTGTCTTCTCCGCAATGAGTCTGGCCGTCGTTCCCGTTCCACATAAGAAATGCCCTTTTAGTATCTCCTTATTGCGGTCGCACCACTCTACCAGCTCCTTCTTCTTGCCGTCATGCGCCACCAGCGCGATATGCTTCGTCTTTCCTATCTCAAATGTTACAAAATTATCGTTTGCCATAATTCTTCTCTCCTTTCTCTATCACCAGACGAATGAAACGGACCAGTACATCTTTCCATTAATCTGCCGTCTCTTCCTCATCTTTGCCGTCGTCCATAGTCTCTTCATAATACTTCATCAGCGCCTGGGTCCCAAGATTGCCGTAGCCTTCGGCAGCCAGTTCTTCATAATTCGCCAGCGCCTGACTTAACACATCCAGACACAGCCCGCTCATATTCGCTTCTGTCAGCGCCAGCGTCATGTCCTTGATGAAATGCTTCATGAAGAAGCCCGGCGCATAATCCTCTGCCAGTATCTTTGGTCCAAAGGTATCGAGCTGCCTGCTGCCCGCCGCTCCGGTGGATACGGAATCAAGAAGAACCTTAAGATCAAGCCCCTTGGCCTTCGCATAGGTCAGAGCCTCGCAGACGCCTGAGAGCGCGCCTGCAATCATGATCTGATTCGCAAGCTTGGCATGCTGTCCGCATCCTGCCTCTCCCTGATAGTTGATATTCGTTCCCATCGCCTCGAACAAAGGCATGCACGCCTCATAATCTTCCTTCCTGCCGCCGACAAGAATTGACAAGGTTCCCGCCTTCGCTCCGCCGTCTCCGCCCGTCACCGGCGCATCCAGCACATGGAAGCCCTTCCCGCTTCCCGCTTCGAAGATCTTCTTAGCCAGCATCGGACTGGTGGTGGTCATATCAATCAGATATGCGCCTTCATCCGCACTGTCCAGAATATTGCCCGTATCGAAATACACCTCTTCCACATCCTGAGGGAATCCGACGATGGTAATCACCGCCTCACAACCGCCGACACACTCCCCGACCGACTCGTGGAAGATCGCACCCTCGCCGATTACGTCTTCTACCTTCTCCTTTGTCCTGGCATAGATATGAAGCTCAAACCCGGACTTCATCAGGTTGCGTACCATGGATTTTCCCATGATCCCGACGCCTATAAAACCTATCTTATGCATCTTTTACCGACCTCCTGTTATCTTACTTCTGCAGGCTCTTACTCTGCAATCTTCTCCACGACCTCTCCCTGCTTCTTATAGATACTGCCTGCCGGCACGTATCCTCTGACGCTGGAGAGCGGATAGATGTTGGTATGGCTTCCCACCACGCTTCCCGGATTCAGGACCGTGCCGCAGCCTACCTCTACCTCGTCGCCAAGCATGGCTCCGAACTTCTTGATCCCCGTCTCGATATTCCCCTGCGGGGTCTTTACCACAACCAACTTCTTATCCGACTTTACATTGGACGTGATCGATCCTGCGCCCATGTGCGCCTTGTATCCAAGGATAGAATCACCCACATAGTTATAATGGGGCACCTGAACCTTATTGAACAGGATTACATTCTTAAGCTCTGTCGAATTCCCGACCACGGCGCCCTCGCCTACGATCGCATTCCCGCGGATGAACGCACACTGCCTTACCTCTGCATTCTTTCCGATGATCGCGGGTCCGTGGATATATGCGGACTCAAATACATGCGCAGACTTGGCGATCCACACATCCTCGCCTGCCTTATCATACTCATCCGCCGGAAGTGTCTCGCCAAGCTTCAGGATGAACGCGCCGATCTTCGGAAGCACCTCCCAGGGATACGTCACTCCCTCGAAGATATCCTTCGCAATGGTCTCCTCCAATGTGTATAACTCCTTGACTGTTAATTCCTTCATAGCAACTGTCTACCTCTCTTTCTGCTCTCCATGTATGCCTTCCCTACTATTCTACCACATCTTCCGGCAGCCGCACACACTTTTTCCATCCGGCTTATCACTTCTGCTTTTTAGCTGGTTTCTTATAGGCCTCGGCCGCTTTATTGTAGCACGCCAGAAGCTCCCTCTGGTTATAGAGCCCCTTCACGCCCTCCGTCCGGCTTATGATAAAATGATTAAGCTTCTTCATATACTCATCCGGCGTAATCTCTCCGCCGGCCACATAGGTAAGCCCCTTCTCCCAGCTGGCCGTAAGCTCGGGATTCAGAAGCGACTTGATGGAATGCTCCACCACATCGAAGATCATCTCTCCAAGAAGGGTCGGCGTGACGATCTGGGTCTTCTGATTCAGCGCCAGATACTTGATGTTGAACAGCTTCTTAAGAATCTCTCCTCTTGTGGCGCTGGTTCCTATGCCGCTTCCCTTGATCTGCGCCCTAAGCTCCTCATCCTCTATCAGCTGCCCTGCGTTCTCCATGGCAAGAATCATAGAACCGGAATTATACCGCTTGGGCGGGGAGGTCTTCCCTTCCCTGATCTTCAGAGCCTCAACCGGAAGCACCATCCCCTTCTTAAGCGCCTGTATCTTCTGGAAAAACGCCGCGTCTGTGCTCTGTTCCTCTCCTGGCTCCAAAGCATCTGCCCCTGGCTCCCTGTCCCGGTCTCCTCCTTTGGCCTCCGCCTCCGTCTCCCTGCCCGGCGCAGAAGCTTCCTTCTTCTTTCCCGGAATCCCCGCCACCTTCAGGTATCCTTCCTCCGCCAGCACCTTGAAGCTTGCAAAGAAGGACTCCTCCTTCATCTTCGTCACGACCGCAATCTTCTGATAGACAGCCGGCGGATAGAAGATACTTAAGAATCTCCTCACGATCACGTCGTACACCCGCCCGGACAGAGCCGGAAGGGAAGCCAGAACATTCAGTCCCTGCCCGGTGGGAATGACAGCGTAGTGGTCCGTAATCTGCCTGTCATCCACATACCTGGTCTTCTCAATGCCCTTATGGCTTCCGAATCCCACGATATCCTTAAGATAAGGCACCGCAGGCTCATACTTCATAAGCCCGTTCAGATTCTTATGGATCTCTTTGGCCACCGCCGTGGACAAGACTCTTGCATCGGTTCTTGGATAGGTCACCAGCTTCTTCTCATACAATTCCTGTACGATCCTGAGTGTCTCATCCGGGCTGATCTTGAATCTCTTCGAGCACTCGTTCTGCAATTCCGCAAGATTGAAAAGGAGCGGCGGATTCTTCTTCTCCTTCTTCTTCTCTATGGAAATAATCTGGCAGGTCATCGGCTGCTCCCCGCTTAAGTATGCAATCAGCTCCTTCGCTTTCTCCTTCTTCTTAAAGCCGTTCTCCTTATAGAGGTCAAAGGACTCGAACCACCGGGAGCCCTTGACCGCCCTCCATTCTCCCTCAAACGTCTGGCCGGGCCCGCCGTTCATACTGACAACCCGGTAAAAGGGCGTCTCCACAAACTCACGGATCTCCCGCTCCCTGCGGACCACCATGCCAAGCACACAGGTCATGACCCTTCCCACGGATATGACCGAATACTTTGTGTTCAGATAATTGGAAATACTGTTCCCGTACTTCAGGGTCAGCAGGCGCGAGAAATTAATCCCCATCAGGTAATCCTCCTTCGCCCGAAGATAGGCGGAGGCTGACAGATTATCATACTCTCTAAGATCCTTTGCCTCCCGGATCCCCCTTAAGATCTCTTCCTCCGTCTGGGAATCGATCCAGACTCTCCGGCGTTCCTTTCCCCGCACATTTGCCTGCTGCTCCACCAGACGGTAGATGTATTCCCCCTCCCGTCCGGAGTCCGTACACACATAGATCCGCTCCACGTCCTTCCGGTTCAGAAGCCCCGAGACAATCCGAAACTGCTTTGCCACGGCCGGGATCACCTCATACTTGAACTCCCCGGGTATAAAAGGCAGAGTCTCAAGACTCCACCTTTTAAGACCCGGATCATACGCCTCCGGATAGCTCATGGTCACCAGATGTCCGACGCACCAGGTCACGACCGCTTCTTCTGACTCCAGGTATCCGTCTCCCCGCCTCGCCTTAATCTTCAGCGCCCTGGCAAATTCCTGCGCCACGCTGGGCTTCTCCGCTATATAAAGTGATTTCCCCATATAAATGCTTGTTCTCTCCTATCTGTTTTCTGTCTCTGCCCCAAATGAATCACAACTGTTTTCTATCTCTGCTCCAAATGGATCACGGCTGCCTTCTCACCGTCCTGATGAGGCCTCTGAGCCACTCGCCAACAGGCGTTCTCTCCTCCTTTGGTTCTTCCCTTCTGGCGTGAACCGCCTCATACATGAACGCTGCCTGCGAATCCACCACAGGCTCTGACGCCTTCCGCTTCACATAAGAACCATCGCTTAAGAGTACCCTGGCCTTCACATTATCTCCCAGCATAATCTTCAGATAATGGTTAATCTGACGCCGGATCTTATCATCCAGGATCGGACACGCAACCTCTACCCGCTTCTCGGTATTCCTTGTCATCATGTCCGCAGAACCGATATATACCTTCTGCTGCGCGCCAAGCCCGAAGCTGAAGATACGCGCATGCTCCAGATACCTGCCCACGATACTCATCACCCTTACATTCTCCGTGTATCCCGGTACTCCCGGAAGCAGACAGCAGATTCCGCGGACGATGAGATCTACTTTCACGCCGGCCCTGGACGCCTCGCAGATCTTGCTGATAAAATCCACGTCCGTCAGAGAATTCATCTTCATGATGACCCTGCCGCCATTCCCCTTCTTGATCTCTTCATTGATCATATAGAGCACCTTCTGCTTCAGACTCGTGGGCGCTACGATCAGATGCTCGTAGCTTCCGTCCAGGTTCCCGATAGACATGTTCTTGAAGAACTCGGCCGCATCCTTTCCGATCGCCGGATTCGAAGTGATCAGCGACAGATCGGTATACATGGCCGCCGTCTTCTCATTATAATTGCCGCTCCCGATCTGGGTGATATACTGTATCTCATTCCGGTTACGGTAGGTGATCAGACAGATCTTGGAATGCACCTTATAAGACTCGAAGCCATAGATCACACGGCATCCTGCTTCCTCCATCCGCTCGGACCAATCGATGTTGTTCTGCTCGTCGAACCTTGCCCGAAGCTCGATCAGAACCGTCACATCCTTCCCGTTCTCGGCCGCCGCGCACAGATACTCCACAAGACGCGCTTTCTTGGCAAGCCGGTAGATGGTAATCTTGATGGTCATGACGTTTGGATCCACCGAAGCCTCCTTGATCATCTTAAGAAATGGATTCATACTCTCATACGGATAATACAACAGGATATCCCTGCGCTTCACCTGACGCATCACATTCCCGTCCAGCACATGGGGTGAATTCTGCGGCGTAAACGGCTGATAGATCAGGGAACGCTTCATGGATTCCGGCAGCTTGTCACTGATTGCAAATATAAACGCAAGCTTCATGGGTATCTTCGTCCGGAAGATCTGATGCGGTCCGATATTTAACTTCTCACAGAAATATGCCTCCATGTCGGGCTTTAACTTCTCCGCAATCTCCAGGCGTACCACGGCCATCTTACGTCTCTTATGTAAAGTCTCCTTCATCAGATAACGGAAATCATCGCTGACCTCCAACGCCTCGTCGTCCGGCGCAATATCCGCGTTCCTTGTCACACAGATATAGTTCGGGTCTGATACGTCGTATTTTGAGAAAACCAGATCCAGATGCTCCATGATTACCTTCTCCATACGGATATAACGGATGTCATGTCCCGGAAGATATAAAACATCCGACACAAACTGCGGAATCGGAACAATCCCCATCATAGTCTTCGAATTGGACTTCTCCTTAAACCGCAGGTTCGCAGTCACATAGACCTCTTTGTTCAGCAGATGCGGGAAAGGATGATTGGCGTCTACAATCTGGGGGGAGAGCACCGGCAGAATCTGGTCCTTGAAATACTTCTTTACGTATTTCTTCTCATTCTGCTCAAGCTCCTTGAAGTTCAGCCCGCAGATCCCGTAAGGTCCCAGCTGCTTCTTGATCTCGGCATAAGCCTTATCCCGCTCCTTATAAAGCGGCGCCACTGCCTCGAAGATCTTATCCAGCTGTTCCTTGGGCGTCATACCGGACCGGCTGTCCCTCCGGTTCGCATCTGTATGAGCCATATCAAACAGACTTCCGACCCGGATCATGAAGAACTCATCCAGGTTGCTGCTGAAGATCGCAACGAACTTCATACGCTCTAAGAGCGGTACGGAGGCATCCTGCGCCTCCTCTAACACCCTCTTGTTGAAACGAAGCCACGATAATTCCCTGTTCTGGGTATAGTTTAATATCTCTTTATCCATATCTGCACCTCACGTTTTTCACTTTCCTTTACGCCTTTATTTTGCCTCGATATAGCCCCTGGCGGTCAGCGCTTCGGCGCAGAGTACGGCTCCGCCCGCGGCTCCGCGCACAGTGTTGTGGGACAGACCGACGAATTTATAATCGTAGATACTGTCTTCTCTTAACCGTCCGATGGAGATTCCCATCCCGTTCTCATAATCGACATCCAGCTTCACCTGCGGACGGTTGTCATCGCTCAGATAACGGATAAACTGCCTGGGTGCGCTTGGAAGCTTCTGCTCCTGGGGATATCCCCTGTAGCTTTCAAGTTTCTCGATCAGTTCTTCCTTCGCAGGCTTCTTTGCAAAATTGATAAATACTGCCGCCGTGTGTCCGTTCAATACCGGTACACGGATACACTGGCAGGTAATCTTCGGAAGATCGGCTTTCACAATCCGGCCGTCTTCCACCCGGCCCAGCACACGCAGCGGCTCCTGCTCGCTCTTCTCCTCTTCTCCTCCGATATATGGGATGATATTCTCCACCATCTCCGGCCAGTCCTTGAATGTCTTGCCTGCTCCGGAGATTGCCTGATAAGTCGTCGCAACCACTTCTGTCGGCTCAAATTCCCTCCATGCGGCCAGGCACGGCGCATAGCTCTGGATTGAGCAGTTCGGCTTCACAGCGATGAACCCCCGGGTTGTTCCCAGGCGCTTCTTCTGTGCCTCGATCACTTCAAAATGTCCGGTATTAATCTCCGGCACTACCATGGGCACGTCCGGCGTCCAGCGGTGTGCGCTGTTATTCGACACCACCGGCGTCTCTGTCTTCGCATACTCCTCTTCGATCGCCTTGATCTCATCCTTCGTCATATCCACGGCGCTGAACACAAAATCAACGGTTGCCGCAACCTTCTCCACCTCATTGACATTCAGCACCTCAAGCTTCTTCACGCCTTCCGGCATCGGCGTCGTCATCTTCCAGCGGCCATCTACCGCCTCCTCATAGGTCTTCCCTGCCGATCTGGGGCTGGCCGCCACCGTCACAACCTCAAACCAGGGGTGGTCTTCAAGCAGTGATATAAAACGCTGGCCAACCATCCCCGTTGCACCTAAGATACCTACTCTTAATTTCTTGTCCATAATCCTCCACTCCTTCTTCAAATATACTATTGCGCAAGATACTTCTTACATTCGGCAATCTCCTCTTCCATCGCCGTCCTTCCCGGCGCTCCAGCCGTCACACGCTTATTGACACAGGTCTCCATGCTGATCGCATCATAGATATCCTCCCCGAACGCAGGCGATATCTTCTGATATTCCTCAAGCGGCAGGTTATCAAGCGCAATCTCCTTCTCAATGCACAGAAGCACCAGCTGCCCTACAATCCCATGGGCGTCCCTGAACGGAACCCCGTGGTTCACCAGATAATCCGCGGCGTCCGTGGCATTGGTGAACCCATGCTTCGCGCTCTCTTCCATCCGCTCCTTCTTAAAACGCATCGTTGCAAGCATCCCGGTAAACAAGGCAAGACACCCCTTCGCGGTGTCAATCGCATCGAAGGCCCATTCCTTATCCTCCTGCATATCCTTATTATATGCCAGCGGAATCCCCTTCATCGCGACCAGAAGCGCCTGCAGAGCCCCGTAGACGCGCCCCGTCTTCCCGCGGACCAGTTCCGCGATATCCGGATTCTTCTTCTGCGGCATGATACTGCTTCCGGTACTGTAAGCATCGTCAATCTCCACAAACTGATACTCATTGGAGTTCCAGATGATGATCTCCTCGGAAAAACGGCTCAGATGCATCATCATGATCGACAGTGCGGACAGAAGCTCCAGAAGGTAATCCCGGTCCGACACCCCGTCCATACTGTTCCTTGTGGGACCTTCAAAGCCAAGCAGGCTTGCCGTATATTCCCGGTCCAGCGGATAGGTCGTCCCCGCCAGAGCCCCGGATCCCAGCGGACAGGTAGCCATCCGTCCATAGATCAAAAGAAGTCTCTCATGATCCCTTCTGAACATCTCGAAATACGCCCCCATATGATGCGCCAGTGTAACCGGCTGGGCCTTCTGCAGATGCGTAAAGCCCGGCATATATGTATCTACATTCTCTTCCATGATTGTAAGAATCGTCTGCAGAAGCTCCCTGACCAGCTGATCCAACTGATGTACCTCATCTCTTGTATAGAGCTTCATGTCCAGCGCCACCTGGTCATTGCGGCTGCGCCCCGTATGCAGCTTCTTCCCCGGCTCCCCGATCCGGTCGATCAGCGTCGCCTCGACAAAGCTGTGGATATCCTCATACTGCTCTGTGATCTCAAGCTTCCCGCTCTCCACATCACGCAGGATCCCCTCGAGTCCTTCGATGATCTTCTCCTTCTCCTCCTCTGTCAGAATCCCCTGTCTTGCCAGCATCATCACATGCGCGATACTGCCCCGGATATCCTGTGCATAGAATCTCCTGTCAAATGAGATCGATGCGTTAAAATTATATACCAGCTGATCCGTCTCCTTGGTAAAACGGCCGCCCCATAACTGTGCCATAGCTCTTCCTCTCCCTTACCATCCGCCGAATCTTGGTTCCATTTGAAACCCGCGGATATGATCTTCATATTCTCGTTACATTCCATATTACATCCATTCAAGTCTGCCAGCCAGTATTAAAAATATGCCTGACATACCTGATTCCTGCATGTTTGCATATCTGCTTATACCCAAATACCCGTACCGGCTTCCTACGCCCTGCGCGGCGCCGGTACAGAAAACTCACACCCGCAATAATCCTGCCGGTACAGCCCATAGATCTTCGACAATTCTATGGACCTCTTATATCCGTTCCGCTTCTTAAAATCAGAGGGCAGATAGGCGACTTTGTATTCCCCTGCAAGCCTCATCCCAATCTCATTGAGCCTGGCCGCATTCTTAAGCGGGCTGATACTCAAGGTCGTCGTAAAATAATCGAATCCGCACTTCCCGGCAACCTCCGCCGTCTCCCTGAGTCTCAGCTCATAACATCTGAAACACCGTTCCCCGCCTTCCCCCACATGCTCCAGACCCTTTGCCATCTCATAGAAGCGTTCTTTCTCATAACTGCCCGCCATGAACGAAACCGGATATCTTGTCTTCATCTCCCCGATCAATGTCTGCTGTTCCAGAATCCGTTTGGTATACTCACTCTCCGGATAAATATTCGGATTATAATAGAATACGGTAATCTTGAAATAATTACTCAGGTACTCTATCACATAGCTGCTGCAGGGTGCGCAGCAGCTGTGCAGCAGAAGCTTTGGCACCCGCTCTTCTCTTCCCAGACCTTCAATCAGTTTCTCAAGTTCTTTCTGATAATTCATCTGAATTCTTCTCCTATAAAGACATTACCACGTATACTTTTGCATTATAACTTCTTTCTTCGCTTCTGACAAGGTTAATCCGTCACTAATTCCTGATATTTACATAAAATAATGTAACACTTCAATTTTAGCCGTAAAGAAACTGGATCACAATGTCTGAACGCTTGATGGCTGAATCGTGACAAAATACAGGAGGTTCCTATGGAACAAGTATTAGAACTCAAACATATCCATTATGCCTATCACACCCTGGAAGGAGAAACCCCCGCCCTCACAGACATCTCCTTTGCACTGAACAAAGGTGAATTCGTGTCGATCGTGGGTCCTTCGGGCTGCGGCAAATCCACGCTGCTCTCACTCATCGCCGGCCTCCTTGAGCCGGAGAAGGGTCTGATCCGAATCAATGGACGATACTTAAAAGAAAGCACCACCAACGTAGGCTACATGCTCCAGCACGACGAACTCTTCGAATGGCGGACCATCTACAGCAATGTTATCCTGGGGCTTGAGATTCAGCATATGCTGACCGCGCGGACACGCCAGAGAGCCCATGACCTTCTGGATCTCTACGGTCTGCGCCAGTTCGAAACCTCACGCCCCTCTGAACTGTCCGGCGGTATGCGCCAGCGGGCGGCCCTGATACGCACACTGGTGCTGGAACCGGATCTTCTGCTTCTGGATGAACCATTTTCCGCTCTTGATTATCAGACCCGTCTGACCGTCGGCGACGATATCGGCCAGATTATCCGCAAAGAAGGCAAATCGGCTCTCCTTGTAACTCACGACCTGTCCGAAGCCATATCACTGGCAGACCGTGTGATCATCCTCTCCGGCCGTCCGGCCTCCATCCGGCAGACCATCCCTCTGATCTTCGAGCTGGATGCCGACACACCGCTGAACCGGCGCAACGCCCCGGAATTCAAAACATATTTTAATCTCATATGGAAGGAGTTGAATACAGATGAGTAATCTGTCAGCAGGACAACAGAAATACCTGCTTATGCACCGCAAACACAAACGAATCGTCAGGATATCCCGGATACTGATTCTGTTAAGCTTCCTGTTTATCTGGGAATTTGCCGCCAACACAGGGCTTATTGATTCCTTTATCTTCAGCAGTCCCTCCAAGATCGCACTCTGCTTCTTTGGAATGCTCATGGATAAAAGCATCTTTCTCCATCTTGGAGTGACCCTGTACGAAACCATCTTAAGCTTCCTGCTCGTGATTGCCATCAGCATCCTGATGGCAGTCGCCCTGTGGTTCAGCAGCAAACTCTCCGAGATCCTCGATCCTTACCTTGTGGTCCTGAACAGTCTCCCCAAGTCGGCGCTGGCGCCGCTTCTGATCGTATGGCTGGGAGCCACAAAGACAACGATCATCGTAGCCGGGATGTCGGTTGCGGTCTTCGGAAGTATCTTAAGCCTGTATACCAGCTTCACCACTGTCGATCCCGGGAAGATCAAGCTGATCTATACCCTGGGCGGCAACCGGTTCCACGCACTGACAAAGGTGGTGCTGCCAAGCTCTATACCTGCCATCATCAGCAATATGAAAGTCAATATCGGGCTGTGCCTGGTGGGAGTTATCATAGGAGAATTCCTGGCGGCAAGAGACGGACTGGGATATCTGATCATATATTCCAGTCAGGTATTCAGATGGGGAGGCATTCGGATATGGTGTGAAGGCAATCTTAAGTCCTTCCGCAATCCTGCACACCTGGCCATAATAATAATCCAACGCGGTCTTTAAGACATTGGCAGTTACTCCAATATTTCCCACTCTCCTTTCCCTCCCCTTCCGCTGAACCGGATTCTTCCCTCCTTCTTCAATGCGCGGATCCTGTAATTTGCCCCGGACAGGCTGATTCCCAGTTCATCGGCAATCCTCCGGGCGGTAATCCCTGGATCCGCCCTCATCAGATCAACAATACCTTCCCTCTCATCCTTTTTCCTGGCCTTATAATCAAACAGATTCCCATATTCTATCTTCATGCTGTTCTCATGACCGCCTGTCTCCATATCCGGATTCTCTATTCCGTTAAGCTTAGACAAACGGAACACAATCTCCATATACTCCGGATAAATCCAGATCTTATCCACCTCTCCAAGCATCCCAGCCACCGCAGCCTTTTCTACCGCGCCTCCCTCCTTTAATGTACGCTCAATCTGTGCAAGCCTGTCTTCCAGCACATCTCCTTTCGCCCTCTTCTGCTCCAGTTCCCTGATCTTATCCTTCACCACGGCAAGGACCTGTTCCAGCTCCTTTTGTTTTCTCTGATATATTTCATTGGAAATGATACCGTCCAGGAGTTTTTCGACCAATATATCCATCTGCTCCTGTAATTTTTCTTTTTTCTGATTTTCCCTGTCAAGTTCCGGCTGATCATCCTTTTCTTTCAATACCAGTTTCAGCAGGGTTACCAGCTTCCCGACGATCCGCTCTTTATCCGTCTGATACCGGTTCCTGCAGACCTCGCTCAGAAGCTGATACAACTTCTCTTCATCCAGATGGATATTGCCGCATCCTTCTGCCGCTGTAAGCTCCGCCTCTTTTAACTGCGGATGGTCTGCCTGCTCTTTGTTCCTTCCGGTTTCCAGATACTTCTTACATTTCCACTCATAGACGACGGCTTTATCCTTGTATCGTCTCCTTGTCTTTCTATAATACGGGCTTAGGCATAATCCACAGAACAGCTTGCCGCTAAGCTGGGATTTTCCGGGATTCCTGCCCCTTTTCTTCTCCCCTTTCTTTATGATTTCCGCTCTCCTTAATATCTCCTGGTTCGCCGCTTCCCACAGCTCTTCCGATACAATGGGCGGCACTTTATTTTCATAGATATACTGCTCCTCCTTTGGCATCTTCAGGATCCTCTTAGACTCAAAATCATAATGGAGCCTGTTCATGACTGCCGTCCCCTTATTGAGCGGATTGTGTATCATCCTTAGTATCGCCGAATCCGTGAATGGTTTGCCGTTTCTGGCTGTGATTCCTTCCTTTTTCAGGATAGCAGATATGGTTCTGCTCCCAAAGCCGGCGGCGCACAGTTCATACATGCGCCGCTTGATCTGCGCCTCCTCCTCTATAATAACTACGCTCTTATCCGGCATCTTCCGGTATCCATATGTATGAGACGTCAGGACAACCGGCCCGTTCTGTTTCTGACGGTTTTTGTGGGCGTTGTTGATCTTCTTGCTCAGTTCGCGGCTGTATTCCTCGGCCAGGATCGCCTTGATCCCCGTAATCAGGGCGTCGTCCGTCGTATAGAATTTTCGCTCAATGTAGATGTAGAGCTTCTTCTGTTGTGTAAGCAGACGGTCTACGAAGAGATACCAGTCCTTCGTGTTGCGCATCAACCTGTCCTGTGATTTGATCACAATAATATCAAACCTGTCGCCTGCCAGGTCTTCATACAGGCGGTTGTATTCGCTCCTGCCTTTTGTGGTCGTGCCGGAACGGCTCTCCACATAGAGATCTGCCAGTATCCAGCCCATTTCACGGACGCAGGCTCTTCCTTCGTCTACCTGCTTCCTTAAAGCATCCTTCTGGCTCTCTTCTTCCGTACTGCAGCGGGCATAAATCACCGCACGTGGTATCATACGGAACCACCTCTTTGTATCAGCTGTTTCAGGCGGAACTTCTCCTCTGGCGTAATCAGGTTATCCTCAAGCAGCAGATCTGCTAATTTAAGCATAATCTGTGTATTCTGTTCTATGAGGTACGCTTCTTTCCCTATTGTTTCTGATTTTCTGCCGGGCATAGCATAATCCTTGCTTTATTTATACAGTCTATGCCCGGTTTACCTGCTCTATCTCTTTATTCAGGCATTTATTTCAAAGAGTCAGGCCGACAATCTTTTAATTATTTTCTTCAAGGACAAACGGAATCTCAAAGCTTCTGTTCCACCGGAAACTAATCGCTCCATCCTCAGAAAAAATTATATTCGTATTTTCCGGGTTGACCAGTTCCAGATTTACTCCCAGCACAGACTCCAGTACGCCGTTTTCTATATCATTGGAGATCTCGGTCATACGGTAATCCCAGACAAAATAATCACTGCCTTCCGAATTGCTCCCCACATCCGCAGGATAACGTTCCATTCTACATGACAGTCCGTAAAAACCGGTAACCGGGCAGTTGGGATAGACCGAATCATACCGCAAGCAAAGCCGCCAGTTTCTCATTGTAAGGAAAGAGTTGGTCCATAACCGATCGTCAAGTCCTTCCGGTTTCTCATATATAGGCGTGCAGTCCCAAATCCGGATGCTTCCTCCGGGAAATGTATATCTCTTATCCTCCCATGAATTCTCCAGCAGGTTTATCGGTATATTAAGCTTGGGCATATCTGCCTTCATATATACATATGGTATATTCAGGGTATATCTGCCTGGCTTCGCCTTGCCGAAATTCCATTCAAAATACGTCTCCTCTCCCCATGGACGATACCGGATGCACTCCCCTTCCAGCGCCGTGCCGTCTTCTCCGGTTACGGTTACGCTCTTTTCCGGAGCAGAACCGCCTACATCCCTGACAAGCCCCGGAACAATCTGTATACCATCTTCATCATCCAACGGATGAATGCCGATGATCAAATCCCCGCCCTCTAAGCGCGGCGCCGCCAGTATACCGCCAAACTCGCCTGTCTGATGAGGATATTCCGTCACATTTTCCTGCTCCACAGATACCATGTCGAATGAGATACGGCCGCCTCCGCTAAACTGTATAGACAGATTCTCTATCTTCTGTTCCGGATTCTGGATCAATACATTCTCAAAGTAATTGCTTGACAGCTCTGTATGCGAATCTACCGATCTGGACAACTCTCTATTTTTTTGCCAGATATTATCCCGATATGTCACAGATTCCACATAAAAATCGCTTATATCTCCCCGCCAGTTGTTTATCGTATCGTCCTTCAGGGAAATCCTGACTGTTACTGTTAACTCCCGGTTTATATAATACGCTTCCTCCAGCGTCAGAATACATTTCTCATTCTCCACAACCTCTTTCTCTTTCAAAGAATACACAGGCTCTTTGGGATTCCGGTTGATTCCGTAATCCGGGACGATCGCGTATTCTTCCCAGACCGCAGGCTCTCTGCCCATACCTTCTTCCTGTATCTCAGGGCGGGCTTGTGAAGGCGGCATATCCATTGAATTCACCGTAAAAGGTTCTTCTGTCAGTTCAGCAAACGGCTCCGGCTCTGATTCCCTGCCCTCTCCTGCCGTATCGTCCAGACGAAGCTCCTGCACTCCGCCTGTCACCGTATCATCATCCGGCTCTTCCTCCGGCCCATCTATCTCTATCCCCTGCCACGGCCATGGCCATAGCCTGATCGGCGGAATCACATCAAGATATCGCAGGACTCCGTATACGCATGCAGTAAGTATGAAGATCAGGACAAGGGCAAGCATCAGGTTCTGTCCCAGCTTCCGTACGCTCCTTAGATGGCGTTTCTTTACGGTCTCATAAGGCAGATCCAGAGAATCCGCAATCTCCCGCACAGACATTCCTTCATAATACTTCATACGGATAATCTGCAGTTCATTGGGTTTGAGAGCCCTCATAGCCTGTTCCATATCCGTCCGCAGTTCTGCCTGTTCAAACTGAAAAATATCCCCCGGCAATTCCTCAGCAGAAATATCTGCCCGCCGGTCATATTCTCTCTGCTCTTTATGGTATCGGGATATGGCCCTGTGGCGCGCAATCGCTGTCAGATAAGTTGGCAGGGATGCTTTCCTTGGATTGAACCTTTTTCTGTGAAGATAAAATTCTGCAAATATATCGTTCACACATTCTTTGATATCCTCCGGATCCTTCACATAACGAGAACAGATATGCCAGACCAGCGCCGTATATTTCTCCATCAAAAGCACGATTCCCTTCTGTGAATCTCTCTCCAATATATCTAAAATCCTCTCGTCTGTCCCCATCCGAGCTTCCATTCTTTCCCCGCCTTCCTCTTTCTGACCACGAAACTATTCTTTTACCATAACCAGATGATATTCCTTATTGGATTCGAACACTATATCCAGTTAAAAATAACATAGCAGCCTCAATTTATCAACATTGTAAATTCTAACCATGCAACCAGATCTCTCCTTTGCCGTCTGCCTGACTCAGGCAGAGCGTTAACACGCCCATGTATTAAGGTCGAGATAATATGAGCCTTTTTGACAGCCATACAAAAGGCAGCTTGTCTGAGATTTCCAGTAGATTCAATATTCCGTGATGTTGCGGATGTTGCCGAATGAATGTGGTTTCTTTTGGTGCGTATTCCTGTGGTTTTCTTAATGTATTCTGCTTCCATTTTAATAAATTAATCGGCAACGGCAATATTTTTGCAAGGTATTCATGTTTTTAATGAATACCTTTATTGTTTGCAAAAAATATTACTGTGAAAAAAACTAACAAATAAGTAGTACTGAGTTTTGACGGTTCCGTAGAATGGAAAAATCCATGAGAATGTCCTCTGCAATGGAAATAGCATTAAAATGTTAGCATTTACAGTGTTGATAGGAAATAGGAACAATAGTAAACTGACTAATTGACTGCTAATACATCCCATAATAAATAAACTTATGTCAATTGCTTCTAACCTACATGGAGCAAAAGCTTAAGTTATTGGTAAGTGAAACATAGCAAACAAGAATGCAAAAACCAGTAACCTCGATGAGAAGTAGCCCGTAAACAGATTTCAAAAAACTAACTATGGAACCCGTAAAAAGAAATTCAAAAAGTAAATAAGGAACATGAAAACGAAGCAAAAAGAAATCCAAAGGGAGGACAAAATTATGCGTAAAAATTTTAAGCGGATTATTAGTGTATTGATGGTAGCGGTAATGGTGATTGCGATGGCGGCAGGATGCGGCAAGAAGGAAGAAACGGCGGAAGCAGATAAAGAAGAGACGAAGGTTGAGGCACCAACGGAAAAGGAAGCGGAGCCGGTGGAAGATAAGAAGGCAGAAGAAGAGACGGAGGCAGCTGCAGATATCTATGATTATATTCGAAATAGTGTTAAGGCTAATTATTTGGAACCTAAGAACATCGCAGCATCTGACTTTAAATGGCCTGCTTATGAAAAAAATGAAGGTGGTACAGAAATACATGATGAAGGATATCTTTGGACATATTTCAATACCATTTTCGATAATTATTGGCTTTCAGGTAATCTATTTGATACAACTGATTTACCAGTTGAACCATCTGGAGACAAAGATTTAATGAATGCAGTATTAATTGGAATTGACGAGTGGACTAAACTTCCTGAAAATGAGGATATAGATCTTTTGGAACTTCAAGTAAGTTTAGTTCCATATTATGAAACAATTCCGGCAAATGTAACATTCACAGAGTAACTTTTTCGCATTCTTGTTTGTAAACTTGTAAGAGGGGAGACAGGCCTTATCGCCTGTCTTTTTCCCCCAAATTCGTATCTATATACGAATCACCATAAATCGCACGTATAGACGGCGCAAGCCCTATACCCACACCTTAGAGATTATAATAATTAAGAATATTAGTCATATAGTAACGCTCTAAATGAATCTAACTCACAAAAAGTCCTTGCCAGTCTTCCTATAATTATTTATAATAAGAGCAATGAAGAAATAATTTCTACATTACATAAGGAGGCGCTGTATTATGGGAACAGATGAGAATACGACGAAAGAGAAAGCTGTTGCAGATATGAAGGCCGCCGAATCACAAAGAACATCTTTTATTAATATCAAAGACCAGTTAGTTGAAAAAGCAAGAAGTTTTAATCTTCTTAGCAATGTATTTATGAGTGTTGCATTGAACGACATTCCCGCCTGTCAACATGTGCTCCGCATCATAACGGGCATTCCGGACCTGGTTGTGAAGGAGGTCCGTTCACAGCACAGGATTTCAAAGATTACGGCACATGACGCCATTCTTGATATACTGGCAGAGGACGGCCACGGGCGGTTAATAAATCTGGAAATACAAAGGAAGGATACCATCGACCATGCCAGACGAACCAGATTCTATGCGGCAATGATTGACAGCGAATGTCTGGAGAAGGGAAAAGATTACGATCAAATGCCGGACGTCCATATCATATACATCAGTGAGACGGATCTATGGGCGGCGGGGAAGACTGTCTATAAGGTAGAGAAGAAGTTCAAAGAGACTGAAGTCCCGTATGATGACGGCGTTTATGTAACATATGTAAACGCTGAGGTGAACGATGACAGTAAGGTAGCAAAATTGATGGATTATTTTAAAACGGCCGATCCAGAGGACATGAGCCAGGGCGATCTGTCAGCAAGGATTCATTTTTTGAAGTGCGAGGAAGGAGGCTATCTGGAGATGTGTGAAGTTTCTGAGGAAATTTATAAGGAAGGCATCATCGAAGGTAAGAAAGAAGGCATCATCGAAGGTAAGAAGGAAGGCATCATCGAAGGTAAGAAGGAAGGCATCATCGAAGGTAAGAAGGTAACTGCATTTAATATGAAAAGCAAGGGCTATCCAGACGCCACGATTGCAGATATTTTAGATGTTGGAATCAATGTGATACAGCAATGGCTCTACGGAAATATGGCAAAATCCTGATACTAAGCCAGTTAAAGCGCCCCGGCTCTCTACTCACTCAATAAAGAGCCGGGGCGCCGTAGATACAGTCTAAACGGCCGATTCAGAGGACATGAGCCAGGGCGATCTGTCAGCAAGGATTCATTTTTTGAAGTGCGAGGAAGGAGGCTATCTGGAGATGTGTGAAGTTTCTGAGGAAATTTATAAGGAAGGCATCATCGAAGGTAAGAAGGAAGGTATCATCGAAGGTAAGAAGGTAACTGCATTTAATATGAAAAGCAAGGGCTATCCAGACGCCACGATTGCAGATATTTTAGATGTTGGAATCAATGTGATACAGCAATGGCTCTACGGAAATATGGCAAAATCCTGATACTAAGCCAGTTAAAGCGCCCCGGCTCTCTACTTACTCAGTAAAGAGCCGGGGCGCCATAGATACAGTCTAAATGGCCGATCCAGAGGACATGAGCCAGGGCGATCTGTCAGCAAGGATTCATTATTTGAAGTGCGAGGAAGGAGGCTATCTGGAAATGTGTGAAGTTTCTGAGGAAATTTATAAGGAAGGCATCATTGAAGGTAAGAAAGAAGGCAAGAAGGAGACTGCGTTTAATATGAAAAGCAAGGGCTATCCAGACGCCACGATTGCAGATATTTTAGATGTTGGAATCAATGTGATACAGCAATGGCTCTACGGAAATATGGCAAAATCCTGATATTAAGCGAAGAGTACAAGCGTCCCGGTTCTCTGCTGAATAATAGAGAACCGGGACGCTTTTTCATTACCTTAACTCTTATCCCAGCTCATTCTGAATTTCTGCCTGACCTCTACATTTTCAACGCCTTAAAATACATAAATCTGAGCCTTTTATATCCTTCTTCCCGGAACACCTGATCTACTGTCCGGCACGCCTTCTGAAACCACAAAAGACAGTCCTTCCGCTCCTCACGGGCGCGCAGCTCCTCATACCTCTCAAGAAGCCTGATCAGCAGCCAGTCTAACCTCTCCCCTCTGACCATCGTATGCTCCTCCTCAAGCCCGAGATATCCAAAGAATCCAAGCTGCCCGTTCAACTTCTCAAGCGTTAAGTCCGGCATCCCCAGAATCAGCAGATGCCGTATAAACACCTTGCGCGGAATCTCACCGCGCAATTGCATCTGACGCGCGAACTCCGACTGATACCGATAACTTGTGATATGCTTCCTCATAATCTCCTGCTTAAAACCAGGCAAAGGCTCAACATACTGAAATGCGTCTGTAAAATACAGATGCCGGAAGAACATCTTCGCCTTCTCTCGGGGAATCCGGAGACTCTCAAGCTTCTCTGCGGGAACATTCCTGATATATTCTTCGATCATTTCCTTCAGATACTCCTTCCTCTCACAGCATTTTCCGTTACGCTGGCTCTCTGCCGTCAGATAGATATCTTCACTCCTGTCGCAATACTCCTGCAGCATGTACCGAAGCTCACTCCCGGAGAGCTCCAGCGCTTTTCCAAACAACAGGCACTGTTCCCTGCTCCCTGGCACATACTTTCCAGTCCGCCAATATTGGATCTTCAGGAATTCCGTACTCTTTTTGGGCGTGTGCCCATGCATCCTCTCGTACAGGAACCGATCCGTCTCCGCCTTATTTTTTAGACTATACTTCTTCCGTATATTCTCGTGCCACTTCTTCACCCGTTCAAGTTCCGGCCGCTTCTCATTCCCCAGCAAAATACATTCCCGGGCAAGAGCCGCCGCCTCATCCATCGTATATCTGGCATCCATCCCTTTTCCTCCCATGCAAGCAAATTCTCTCTTACTTCTAGCATTCACTCGCAGTGGGCATATCGGGACAAAATATTCCGGTTTTTTTATTGTTTTCTTCAAGGACGGATTGAAGTCTATACCTCCAAAAGGTCTTGCATTTGCAATGGAGGCGGCGCTGTGGGTACAGAGGTGGGCTTCCTCCCCGTCACAAGATCATAGCTTTCCAACAGCATCCGCTTAATATCCTTATCCGGAATACTCCCATCCAGAATCACCGTATTCCAATGCTCCTTATTCTGATGATATCCCGGAACCACCGACGGATAAGTCTGCCTCCAGAAATCACGCCACTGCGGATCCACCTTGACATTCACACGGATTGTTCCATCTTCCCACTTATATGTCCATGCAAATGCCTTCTTGTTCTTTCTGTATCGTACCAACTGCCAGTTCTCATCATGGAACGGCGCATCCTGATACGTATCCGGCAAAGCCAGACAATACTTAAGAACCGATTCTCTGTCCGTCATCATTATAATTCTCCCCTTTCCTCAAATA
The DNA here is from genome assembly GCA_947063855.1 of uncultured Dorea sp. Lineage (GTDB taxonomy): Bacteria > Bacillota > Clostridia > Lachnospirales > Lachnospiraceae > Sporofaciens. Next base: position 9,352 of record CAMSTW010000022.1, on the reverse strand, counting down.
ACTTTCGCAAACCCTCTCAATCATACACTCGCAACCGATTCTTTATCAGACGGTCTGTTTCTATCTCGTCAATATCTGTATATAATTTCTCAAAATCTGACTTTCATTTACGCTTTGGTTTTATTATACTGAATAAGCATTAAAGAAAGAAACACAACAACAAGGAGACACAACCATGAATGCATTAAGAACTATGAATCATTTAAACGTTATGAAAGTTTTAAACAATCTGAGAGATTGGAATCATACAGAACATTTCTATAAAAAAGCCGGCATGACAACCGGGGGCGTCCTTCTGTGCGGCGTAGGCGTAGGCTTCCTGAAGCTTGCCGCCTTCGGCGTCGATCCGTTCCAGTCCTTTATGGCCGGACTGAACGCATTCATCCCGATTCCATTCGGAACTCTCCATATCATCGTGAGCATCTGCCTGCTGACGTTCATGCTGGCTTTTGACCGCCATTATATCGGACTTGGAACCATTGTCAATCTTTTCCTGTTAGGATATGTGATTGACTATTCCACGGAACTTTTGCAGGCACTGTTCCCGGCTCCGGTCTTCACGGTCCGTGTTCTGGCATTTTTCATCGGGATCGGCATCATGTGCATCAGCTCTTCCTTTTATTTTACCGCTGATATGGGCGTATCCCCTTACGACGCGGTTGCGCTGATCCTGTCGAATAAATGGCATATCGGCACGTTCAAATACGTGCGGATCTGTACCGATCTGGTCTGCATTAGCCTGGGCTGCACCCTGTATCTTGTATCCGGCGGATCTTTAAAAAGCCTCGCAGCTATCGCCGGATTCGGAACAATCATCACCGCTTTCTTCATGGGAAGCCTGATTGAATTCTTTAACCAGACGCTGGCGCAGCCATTCTTAAACGGACAATTGGTATGGCGCCGGAATTCCTGCAAAAGAAACATGTCCCACAGGATCCGGATTGTCCTTTACAGCCGTTCCTATGCATCCCGGTTCTAACCCTGACATAATCATCAGCGCTCCATCCGGCTCCGGCCAGATGGGGCATTTCAATCACCCAAACAAAATCAAACGATATCACACCGTATCAGAACGCCTTCTCACCTGTTTAAAATGGATTGGCTCCTGATGAGCATCGTTCTTCTATGCATTATGGCAACCATCCTGTACTCTCTGATCAGCCTTCTCGAAAAATGGTGTACGCGCCGTTTTTGACCCATAACATATCAGGAGATGCAAAAGCACCTCCTGGCTACATATCCTTCATCTTCTTACGATACTGGCTTGGCGTACAGTTCATCCGTCTGGCAAACGCAGCTGAGAACCGTCCCGGATTCCCGAATCCGACCAGATAAGAGACCTGCATGATCGAATACTGCTCCTCCTGAAGAAGCAGAATCCCCTGGGATACCCGGTAGTCCTCCAGATACTGGGAAATCGTCTTCCCTGTCATACTCTTAAAGAACCGGCAGCATCCTTCCTTTGAGACGGATATCTTTGATGCCAGTTCCGTAAGCGACAGCTGCTGTGCATAATTCTCATGAATCGCATCCAGAAGTATCCGGAGCCTTGAAAGCGATTCTTCTTTTGATGCTTTTACCGGCGACAGCATGTATCTGCGCCTGGAAAGTAAGTCATAGAACAGATTACATAACATCCCCTTAATCCGAAGCTCTACTCCAAGAGCCGCTTCCTGATATAACGCATCTATCTCTTTCATCGTCTCCACTTCGTGCTCTTGCAGCAGTATCCCCGCAAGCTCAGGCGTATTCATATAAGGACTCAGAAGATTCTGATAGATGGCGCTGGCCGGTGTCCCGTACAGCAAAGACGGGGAAAATATAGTCGTTAATATAACCGGTTCCTCATCTCCCAAGGGCATAATCGTATGCGGCACACGCGAATTAATCACAATCCCGTCTCCTGGATTCAGATCAAAAGAATGCTTCTTTACCTGATAACGAATCTTACCATGAACAATGACCGGTATCTCCAACTCCTCATGCCAATGACAGCAAACATATCTCTCATAGTAATCATTCAGATGGTCATGCGTGACTGTCAGTGGAAACTGCATCGTTCCATGCTCCAGTAATTCCCGCTGATTCTCATCTGTCCGGATCCTGATAGACTGCACGGAATCTCACCTCTCTCCTGTCGTATAATAATTTCTAATCCATATCCATCACAGCAGCCACTTCTTAAGCGTATCGACCACCGCACTCTGATAGTTGATCCGCTTCACCGACTCAGCCGCGACAACATTCCGGCTCCCGACCTCTTTATCATTCAGGAAATACTTTACCTCGCCTACTTTATCCCCCTTCTTCACCGGAGCGTTCAGCTTCTTCTTGATCGACACTTCCCGCTTCATCCCCTTTAAGTCAGCCCCTGTCGTGTCGACATATGTAAAAGGTTCTTCCTGTGCAACCTTGATTTTCTCCTTCACGCCTTTCGAAAGCTTCACAGGCTTTAAGGGCTTTACCGCATCCTCCTGGTATTTATTGCATTTTCCAAATCCATAATTGCAGAGTGCAACTGCGTCCCGTACCCGCGCTTTGCTGTCGTCGGCCGCCATGACAACAGCAACCAGCTCCGTATCGTCCTTCTTCGCCGTCGCCGATAAGCAGAACTTCGCCTTACTGGTGGAACCTGTCTTAAGGCCGGTGGCATATTCATACTGCCGGATAAGCTTATTCGTGTTCGTCAGTCCAAACTCCGAGGTTCCCTTCTTCGTCGTATGGGTGATATTCTCCATCCATATTGTACAATAATCATGGATCTGCGGATACTTTGTGATCAGCTCACGTGACATCAGTGCAATATCTCTTGCGGTTGTCAGATGTCCCTCCGCGTCCAGCCCATTACAATTGACAAACTGTGTATTCGTCATTCCGAGACCTTCCGCCCGCTTATTCATCTGTGCCACGAATTCCTCTTCATTTCCGCAGATGTGCTCTGCCATTGCCACACATGCGTCGTTTAGAAATGGTAGACATCACCTAAATGTATGCTTACTGTGTCTGAAAGGTCACTTTCAACCTATGATTGGATAGAAAACTGCCGGAAAACAATTTATTTTCCGACAGTTTTATTTATTCTGCCTAATGTCTGCACAATTCTCTTTTTCTTTGAATCACAGACAGCATTCCCGACGCCGAGAGTACGAAAAGGACACTCCACAGTATAAGATTGCTTTCATCTCCTGTCCTGGGCGCTTTCCTTGCCTGGGCGCTTTCATTTGATGTATTCTGTCCTGCATTCGAAGATCCCGAAGCTTCGGATGTATTACCACTTCCATTTTCTGCCTGTCCTGCACCGTTCTGATCTGACGTCTTACCCGCATCCGCCGCTGACTGGTAAACTGGTTCCGATGAAGTCTCTCCCGGCTGTTTTGGATCCGTACCCGGTGTAGTATCCGTTGGCTGCTGCGATTCCTCCGGCTGCTGTTCCTGTTTTGGCGTGCCCTCTGCCGGCTGTGTTGCCGCAGGCGCATTGTCTGCCGGCTGCTGTTCCGGCGTTGGTGTTAATGCCGGCGTACTGACTATTGGCTGCTGCTCCGGTGCTGGTGCCGGCGTACTGACTGTTGGCTGCTGCTCTGGCGCTGGTGTACCCTCCGTCGGCGTGTTGTTGTCTGCAGGCACAGACGCATTCACTTTCACCGCCTGCTCTGCTGTCATTGTAACGCCTTCATTCGTATAGGAAACCGTAATACTTCCTGTTCCTTCCGAAAGCGCGTCTGTACTGTATGTAGCTTCCGCCGTCACGTCAGACTCCGTTCCGTCATTCCACTTCGCCATAACGACCATGCCTGATGCGTCAAAGGTCTCGCCCGCCGTATATTCCGTCCGTGTTGGCGGCTGGCTGATGGAAATGGACTCAAGCCTCTTTGCCACAGGCGTATCATTTCCTGCCGGAGGCTTTGCTGTATTCACTGTGATCGCCTGGTCTGCCGTCACGGTAACGCCTTCATTCGTATAGGAAACCGTAATACTTCCCGTTCCTTCCGAAAGCGCATCCGTACTGTATGTAACTTCCGCCGTCACGTCAGACTCCGTTCCGTCATTCCACTTTGCCATAACGACCATGCCTGACGCATCAAAGGTCTCGCCTGCTGTATATTCTGTCCGTGCAGGCGGCTGGCTGATGGAAATAGATTCCAGCACTTTCGGCGCAGGCGGATTCACAGTCCCGCCCTGATTGACCAGTGTAACAAAATTGGAGGATATATACGCATACATATTGTCATAATCGTATTTACCTGTCTCCTTGTTGACAGACCCACGGTCTGCATTCAGCACTGCATCGCTCTGTATCCTGTAGAATGAATTCTCTGCGGCCGGATCCTGCACCAGGACGGCATAATTAGATGCACTGCCCGTCATGTACAGCGACGGATTAGACGTGCTGCTTCCGCTTCTTACATTCACGCTGGTATGTCCGGTCGCAAGGGTATCCTTGATACCTATGGTATAGGCGTTCGCATCCCGGCTTCCTCCACTCTGGTCCAGACGCCAGATGATATTTGCCGCTTTTTCTCCCCAATAGGGATCGGACGCATACTTTACATTCACTCCGCTCGCCTTATTGCCAAGGAAACCGCCGTTATAAACCCAGTTGCCCGGTTTCAGATACTTTCTGGACATCCAGCCATCTGCAAACTGACGGATGCACTCTTCTACGCTCGCATAGGTATTGGCGCTGGTCCCCGGTGAAGAATCTACTGCATTCAGGCCAAACAGGTTGTTCTTGTTCTGACAGATGCTGCTTGTCCCCCAGCCACTCTCATTGGCCGCAATCCCGGCCATAACAAGGGCATTCACGCCGTATGTATTCTGACTGTTTACGAAATAATCTCCCGTGCCTCTTAATTTTGATGAAGACTTGGTCTTCCCGTCTATCAAGCTGTTGATCTCTGCCCCGCTATAGGCCGTCCGACTCCTGAACGGCAGATATTGATAATAATTATAATGTGGATTGCCCGGATTCACAGAATTCGCTCTTGTGTTATTCTGGTAATCATCCAGCATAGTTCCGTAATCCGTGTAAAAATAATGTCCGTCATAGCTGTAATAGGTTACCCCGCCCTGCAGATACGACGGCGCGCCGCCATTATCCAGTGACGTCACATGTCCCGGCGTCGTCATATCCTGTGTGATATAGTGAAGCAGCCTTCCATCCTCTGCCTTGTAGCAGCTGACAGACTGAACGCTTGAGAAATCAACCACCTGTACCTCGCTGGCCGCAACTTCCCCTACTACGCCTGACAGCATGAACTTAACCTTGCTGCCGTCCGTTCCCAGATACGCCGCGTCCGCACCATAAGCGCCGTTGGTGTATCCGGCTGTTCCCGTCGAATACTCCGTATAGTTCGTAACCGCATTGCCTTTGGTCCTGAAATTCACTACCTTCACAGACACCGCACGTGAGTACACCGCGATCCCGGAATCAATGATCTCTCCCCCTGTCTCTTCGACCTCAAAGATATTACCGTCTTCATCCATACCGGTAACCTCATCGAGACGCTGAGGGTTCTCATCTTCCAATCCCGTACTTGCAGATGTCTGCTCCCCTGACATCTCCTCTGCCTGACTCTCTATGCCCGGCACATATACTGTGCACAGACATACAAGAAGTACAAGAATCAGGAATTTCCCTGCTCTTTGCAATCTGACTCCTCCTTTGCCCCTTATTAATTTGTAATAGTTCTTTTTGTTACTACTCTACTCTAACATTATTTCCCATATTTTTCAAGTGCAGGACGGCAAATTGTTACAAAATTATTAAGCATTATTACAAATCAGTGCTTTCTTTTCAAATGACGGGCTGACATCGGCTCTTAATAAAGAAATGCCACCGGCAATTAACAATACGTTCGTCTTGATCAATTGCCATGCATAGGATTCCTAAACTTGTAGCAAATACTGATGGATCCGTCTTCATTTACTTCAATACGCTCAATCAGCTCCAGCACCATTTCCCTTGTCAGTTCGTCCACATCTATATAATTTTTGAATTTCTCCATCCATTCATCATATTCTAAGCCTAATCTGTCCTGCTCCCTGATCTCTTCCCTGAGTTTCTCTGCCCTCTCTTTCAGGTTATGGATATCTGTTTCAAATTCCCCGGCATATGACTTATATTCTTCCTTTGAAATCAGCTCATCCATATAATTCTGGTATGTTTTCTTCTTATATGCTTCCTTATGCTTAATTTCCTTATCCAAATATTCAAGCTGTGATTGATGGTTCTTTATGATACTACTAATATATTTGATTTGATTCAGATACTCAATATCATCAGGAGTCAGTATTTTCCTGGCTTCCTCCTTAATAGAATACAGAACGGCCTTTTTCAACTGCTCGTAATACACCGCATGACTTGAACAGACCTTCTTTCCCTGTGTCTTGTATGTTTTACAGCAATATCCGATAAAATTATGATTCCCCCTGCGTTCATACATCCGTACCATTGCATGTTTGCAGTCCGCACAGAACAGGATGCCTGAGAATACGGATGCCTCCCCCTTAGAGTTCACTTCCTTTGTCCGGATCCTTTGCCTCTCCTGTACCTTTCTGAACATCTCTGCATCAATGACTGCCTCATGTGTACCATCCACCTTGATCCAGCGATCCCGGGGCTGCTTTATATGCTTCTTGTCCTTATACGACAGATTGTTATACTTATTCTGCACCGTATTTCCAAGATATACTTCATTATTTAATATATTATGTACCGTCTGGTAAGACCAGCTTCTTGTCGTCTCAAGTTCATGGGAATTGTGGTAATTGATACCCAGGACTTCCCTCTTATATATAGTAGGAATCGGGATTCCTTTCTCCGTAAGGATGCGTCCGATCTTTGCTTTTCCGTACCCTTTCAGATACAGATGATAAATCTGCCGGACCACATCTGCCGCATACGCATCTATAATCAGATGGTTATGGTTTTCCAGGTCCTTCACATAGCCATAAGGACAGGAAGAGCCCAGATATTGCCCGTCCCGCATCTTTGCCCTGAACGCGCTCCTGATATTTGCAGACAGGTCTTCGCAGTACCATTCATTGACCAGGCCATTGATCTGCCTGGATTTCTTATTGCCGGTATTGGCCGTATCCGCCCCGTCAACCACACCGATGAACCGGATGCCCAGATTCGGGAAATCATGATGCAGATATCGTTCTATATGCTCCATATTTCTTGAGAATCTGGACTGGGACTTTGCAATCACGACGTCAAACCTGCCAAGCTTGGCGTCTGTCATCATACGCTCAAATCCCGGCCTTGTATCAAATAATCCGCTCTCGTCGTCGTCGGAATATACATCCATAATCTGAAAATCATGCTGCAGGGCATAATCTGTCAGCAGAAGCCGCTGATTCTGGATGCTTGCGCTGTCATCCCCTTTGTCCAGTTTATCTTTGTCCTCTTTCGACAGCCGCAGATAGAGAACGGCTCTATTTTTTTCTTCCATAAACTTCCCCCTGACTGCAGAAGGCGCTGGATCCAGCGCCTTCTTCTTCACACACTATAACCGGCTTCCTGCCCGGATCCTGACAACAGATTCCATACACTCCCGGAGATCCCGGGCACCGTATGTAACCTGCGCGACTTTAATCCGTTCTTCCTTTAATATCTTCTTCATGCTTCTTCTGCTCCTTTCTCCCTCTTTTCGCTCTTCCATACCTCACCTGCATTGATTATTCTTAACACTCTATGCAGTGAATCGTTAACTTATCCATGTACTTTAATTCGCTTTTTTATTTATCCCATATTGAATGAACCCTTTTTCCATGATACAATAGTCAAAGCAAATAAATGACGCAAATACACTGTAATAGAAGCAAAACAATATCCTGCGCGTAAGTGAAAGGAGATTCAACCATGTCCGTTTACAATATTACATTCAGTCCCACATGAGGTACGCGAAAAGCTGCTGAACTTTTTATAAAATCCTTCTGCCCGGAAAGCACCCTTATAGATCTTACCAATTGCGAGACAGATTTTTCCAGTTTTTCCTTTTGTGAAATAGATATCTGTATTATATCCGTTCCATCCTACGGCGGGAGGGTTCCCGCTATCGCAGTATCAAGGCTGCTTCAGATGAGAGGCGCGAAAGCCCTGGCAATCCTTATCGTTGTCTATGGAAACCGGGCATATGATGATACTTTCACAGAATTACAGGATACATTAGCAGATGCAGGTTTCTCCTGCGTCGCCGCAGTCGCCGCTATTGCGGAACACTCCATTATGCGCCAGTTCGCCGCCGGACGCCCTGATGCACAAGACGAAAAAGAACTTGCAGATTTTGCCAAAACAGTCCGTTCCAGGATAGAATCAGGCGCATTATCCGCCCATTTAAGCCTGCCGGGGAATCGCCCTTATCGGGAATACAGTGGCGTTCCCATGAAACCCCAGGCCGGGAATTCCTGTACTGGATGCGGGCTTTGCGCGAAAGAATGCCCTGTTCAGGCAATCAACGCGGCTAACCCTTCAAACACCGATACAAAAAGCTGCATCTCCTGTATGCGCTGTATCGCTGTCTGTCCGCAGAAAGCCCGAAGTGTGAGCAAGATACTTCTTGCTGCCGGAAGTATGAAACTTAAAAAGGCCTGCAGCAATTATAAGAAGAACGAATTATTTCTGTCATAAATCAGCCGGAAGCCTGAAGAAAGTTGTAGGTCTTCAGGCGCATGATTGAACGACAACCAATAAAAATATCTGCAGAATAGGTTCTTTCCTATCCTGCAGATAAGTTATCCAAATATTATCTCGCTTTAATGATATCAATCGATCAGCCCGCCAAACCGAACTTCACAATCTTTCCGGAAGAACGATATCCCATAACAATCAATCTTCCGATATCCTTCTTGCCGCAATTCTTCCATATATTTTTTATCATAAATCTGCTGTAACGCTTTCCCAGCGTCCGTTTCCAAATCATCAATCGAATCCGAAACCTTTAATTCCAAAATAAACGACCGTCCCCGCAGAGAAGGGCTCTTCACCATGATATCAGAGCGACCGTTCCCTGATTCACGGTTAGACTTCACCAGATAATTCTCGCTCTGGCTTAATATCCCCGTCAGAAAGCCATGGTAAAAGCAGACACTTGAGTTCTGTCTTTTAGAACTCTTAGTGGTCGCTTTCCCTGTGGGCAAGTTTTCCGCACTATCGTAGAAACTGATGGTCCGGAAAAGCTGGCTGTTCAATATATCCGTCATCCTCTGGGCATTTCCTTCTTCCATTGCCAGATACAGATCATGGAAATCCTCTTTCTTTATCATATCTTTCAACCAACTTAAAATTGTGTTCTCATAAATGAAATCGCTAATCCCCCAGCTATGCTGGGGAGAATAGAGTAAGTTGTGA
>CAMSTW010000021.1 GCA_947063855.1 uncultured Dorea sp. | reverse complement strand
CAGATAATCCTTATTCACATGTCCAAGCTCCGGTATATAGGTTGCCGTACTGCCAAACTTCGTCATCTTTCTTCCGTTCTCCACCGCTTCATCCAATATCTCGCTCAGTAACTTCTCCATACGCTCTTCTCCTGCCATTCTCCATCTTATTTTCATCTCAGGAACTGTCCGGAAATAATATCATTATGTTCATTATAACGTATTTCAAAAATAATACAACGAAAAATACCGTCTTCCTGACCCAAATCTCTACTCTACATCCGTATCGAAATAATACGCATCAAACACTGCCTTCGCTTCATCGGAAAGGATAAATGCAAGGAAATCGTCTGCCGCCGCGCTCTGTGCCTCGTCCGCCTCTTCGTTCACTACTCTTGCAATCGGATATATAACGTCTCCGGTCAGATTATAACCCACAGTTTCCAGAATCGTAAGCTCATCCTCAAACCCATACGTATCTGAATAATAGGTGGTTCCGACTTCACAGGAGCCCTCCACAACGGCTGACAGCACCTTGCTCACATTATCCTGTTCGCTGATTTCCACGCCGCCAAGGGCATCTGCCACCTCCTGAGTCGTGATTGCAGATACATCCTCCACTTTAAACAACGTCCCCAGGTTCATAAGCGCCTGTCTCGTGTATTTTCCAACCGGGACACTGCCGCCTGCCAGCGCGATACTCTCAGCGTCTGCCAGAGAATCTATCCCTTTCACCTTCGTGCCGCTGTCCTTTCTCGTCACGACAACCACCTGGTTATTCACCACATCGGCACGGGTTCCCGCCTGCACAAGGCCGTCCTTCTCTAACTGGTCCATCTGCTTTGACGCCGCGGAAAAGAAGATATCACATTCATATCCCTCTTCAATCTGAGTCAGGAGTGTTCCGGAACTGTCTGCGTTATAGGTAATCTTCACCTCAGGATGTTCCTCATTATACATTCCTGCCAGTTCCGTCATCACCATATTAAGGCTTGCCGCGATAAATACCTGGATCTCGGTCTCTTCCGTATCTTCTCCGCCTTTGTCAGCCTCTGACAGATCCTCCTTCCGGTTATTATTCTTACTCTCTTCCTTTGTATCGCCGTCTCCCGCACATCCCGCTATAGTAAATACCATTCCTATGGTCACCAGCATTGCCAAAATTCTTTTCCTCAATTTCCTTTTCCTCCTTGTGCATTTATTTTCTATCTGAGGCGCTCCATCCGGATAGAAATTGGACTCGGTGGAGTACTGCCCTTATCTTCCGCACTCCCCCGCAGTCCCCCGCAGGATTCCCAGCCCATGCTCCAGTGACGGAAGGATATATTCCAGTCCTTCCCCAACCGCTTTGGGGCTTCCCGGAAGATTCACGATCAGCGTCTGCTTCCGTATCCCTGATACGGCGCGGCTTAACATGGCGCGCTCCGTGATTGCCAGAGAATGTACGCGTATCGCGTCCGCGATTCCCATTGCCATCCTGTCACATACCGCCTGCGTCGCTTCCGGCGTCACATCCCTCTTTGCGAAACCGGTGCCGCCCGTGGTGAAGATCACATTGACCTGCCGCTGATCGGCAAGACGGATCAACTCTTTCTTTAACTGTTCCTCCCCATCCGGAAGCAGCAGCGTCTCAATAATCTCATATCCCGCCTCCTTAAGCATCTCACAGGCCCTGGGACCGCTCTGATCCTCACGTTCGTGCACATACCCTTTATCGCTGAGTGTAATCACGGCGGCCGTAAAGGGTCTCGCGGCATCAAAGGGCAGTCTTCGAATCTCGTCTCCCGGCTTAACTTCTCCGCCTCTAACTACCTTCGCAAATACGCCTTCTCTTGGCATGATGCAGTCGCCCACCGCCTTATGGATGGCGCAATGACTGTGGCATTCCTTTCCAATCTGGGTCAGCTCAAGCACAGCTTCCCCAACCTCGAACCGGGTTCCTACCGGAATATTTCTTAAGTCATATCCCTCGATAATGAAATTCTCCCCGAAAGCCCCATAGTCCACATCGGCCCCTCTTGCCCTGAATGCATCTATCTTCTCTGCTGCAAGCAGGCTGACCTGCCGGTGCCATTTCCCCGCGTGGGCGTCTCCTTCGATTCCCCATTCTTCCTTAAGTACCGCGCCGGGGACCTCACTTTTTGACGTACCCTTCTTCTCACTTGTACATATGGCAATGATTTTTCCCATTTTTATCTTCTCCCTCCTGATCTGTCTTCCTTCTGATTCTCAGACCTCAACTTCCAATCTGCACCATCTGTTTTCCCTCTGATTCTCAGACCTCAGCCTCCAATCTGCACCATCTGTCTTCCTTCTAAATTCTCAGACCTCAGCCTCCAATCTGCACCATCTGTCTTCCCTCTGTGATCTGCTCTCTGACATCAAAGCAATGCTTACGGGGCTTAGAATGGACTGCACGGCAGATCGCAGCCCTGATATCTTCTGATACTGCTTCTTTCCTCCTGTCTTCACCTGTCATTACTTCCGGCCTTCTGAGAATACTCCTTACATCCACACAATCCTCATAACAGAGGCATGGTTTCAATTCTCCCTTCGCAGTCAGGCGAATCCGGTTGCAGTTCTCACAGAACTGACCGTGAACCGCACGAATAAATCCGATACCTCCTGCAAATCCCGGAATCCGGTAATACTCTGCCGGTCCATTCCCGTGAACCCTGTGATCCTTCTGGATTCCCGGGTACTTCTCTTTCAACAGAGAAAGTATTTTATTTCCTTCGATGGTTTTTTCTTTCTTTCCGTAACCAATCGGCATCATCTCGATAAACCGGACATCCAGCGGATTCTCCTTCGCAAGCCCGGCAAGAGTCTCCCATTCATGCGCATTTATCCCATCTTGAAGGACACTGTTGATCTTAACCCGCACGCCTCTTCCTACTGCGCTTAGGATGCTCTCTCTCACTCTCCCAAGTTCGTCGAACCCTGTAATCTGCCGGAACCGTTCTGCGTCCAGCGTATCCAGGCTCACATTCACCGCATCCAGGCCATTTCTTAGAAGTTCATCCAGATAATCGCCAAGAAGAACGCCGTTCGTCGTAAGCGTCACCTGCTCCACGCCAGAAATCCCCTTAAGCATCCCCACAAGCTGCGGGCAGCCAAGACGCACCAGAGGCTCCCCTCCTGTAATTTTAAACCGGGTAATCCCAAGCGCCGCCGCCGCTTCACAGACCGCCGCAATCTCTTCAAAGGTCAGAATCTCTTCCATAGGCGAAAGCTTAATTCCCTCCGGCATACAGTATCTGCACCTTAAATTGCACCGATCCGTAATGGAGATGCGCATATACCTGATCTCTCTTCCATATCCGTCTCTCATCTCATGCATTGCCTCCTTTGCCAAACCCGCAGTTGGGGAATGTGCACACCGGGCAGGACAGGCACAGGCCCCCCTCTCCCAGCACGGAAATGTCTGCTTCGCTCAATACTTCTCCCGCCATGACTCTCGGAAGCACCAGATCAAATATGGTCCGCTTCGCATACATCACACATCCCGGCAAGCCCATGATCGTAACACATCTCCTGCCGTCCGGCGGACATTTTCCTTCATGGCAGTCATACCCTGCACGCCCGCCTGCATTCTCCCTGTCAAGATACGCCAGAAGAAACATTGCCCCCGGAAGCACCGGCGCACCGTAGGTCACAATCTCCGCCCCCGTATTCTTGATGGCAAGGGGCGTCCTGTCGTCTGGATCCACGCTCATGCCGCCTGTGCAGAGAATCATCTCTGCTCCCGCCTCTATAAGGCTGTGGATACAGGCCGTAATCTTCTCATGGTTATCGTCGACAATCTCATGCCCGACGATCTCCACATCGTATTCTGCCAGTTTTTCTTTAATCACCGGCGTGAAGGTATCCTGAATCCGCCCGTGATACACCTCATTCCCTGTCGTCACAATCCCCGCTTTCTTATGTAAATAAGGCTTTAGTTCGAACAAAGGCAGTCCTTCACAGACTTCCCGCGCCCGCTCCATCTTCTCTTTCTCGATCACCAGGGGGATGATTCTTGTCCCGGCGATCTTATCGCCCGCCTTTACCGGGAAATTCCCGTGCCTTGATGCAATCATCATTTTTCCCAATGCATTGACCCTGTTCAGACGTCTGCGGTCTACCTTCAGAAGGCCGTCGCAGTCTGCCATGACCTCAATCTTCCCTTCTTTCACCTCCGATGGGTGCATATGCTCATTTTCACACAGAGAGTAGAGAATCCCGGCCGCCTCATCCTCATGAAGCATGTTCTCATCCTTCTCCCAGACATAGATGTGATCCTTTCCCACACGCAGCAGCACCCCGATATCCTCTTCGCGGATGACATGTCCCTTACGGAATACCGCATCCTTGGTAACTCCCTTTATAATCTGCGTGATATCATGGCAGAGCACCTGCCCCACTGCATCAACGGTTCTCATCTCTTTCATATCCTGTCGTACCTCCATTCTCCGGCAGCATTAATATTTTATGGATTATCCGCTCTATGTCTTCAAACCCAACTGCTTCTTCCTCATATTCCGCCCGGTCCGTATCCGTCACAATCAGAAACCGTCCCCGGGGATTCGACACAGGAATACCTGATATTCCCTTCCGTATAATCTCAATCTTCGGATAAGTACTGTCCTTCATGCCCTCCAGGAAAATAAGATCGGCTTCGGGAAACATCGCCAGCAGTTCTTCCGCCCTCTCCCCGGTTCCGGTCTTGTGGACAAATATCCGGGAATCTGAAAATACGGCCGTCCCGTAGGCTCCCGCCTCTTTCAGACGATGGCTGTCCGTCCCTTCGATATCGCAGGTAAAATCATGTCCGTCATGCTTGATGACGGCCACCTTCATCCCCCGCTTCACAAGTTCTTCTACGAGTCTTGCAAGCAAGGTCGTCTTCCCCGAATTCTTAACTCCGCAGACAGCGATAACCCTCGTCACACCAGCCTCCTCAATCTCTCCCATCTTCACAACAGTATCACCCATACCTCATCTCCTCTGTCAACCCTCAATGTTCCTGCCGGGATCTCAATCAGGCAGTTGCATCCACACATGGAACTTAAGATTCCCGACGCATTAGACCCTTCTGGAATCCGTACCTTCCCGTCCTCATAATATGCCCGGACATATCTGGTCACGCCGCTTTTCTTGGGAAATGTACTCTCTGCCACTGCCGTTACTTTCTTAAGCTCCAAATCCTTTCTCCCGGTAAGCTTCGCCAGAAGAGGCCGCACCAGCAATTCCAGATTCACCGCTGCCCCAAAAGGATTCCCCGACAGACAGATCAGAAGCGTTCCCTGGTACTGTGCGCATAAAGTGGGCATTCCCGGCTTCACGGCAATCCTCCAGAAAATCCGCTCACAGCCAAGCAGCTTTAGCACCTCGTGCATGATATCCTTCTTGCCCACGGACACCCCGCCTGTCGTAACGATGAGATCCGCCTCCTGCGCCGCCAGCCGGATCCACTCTGCCGCTGCCGCCAGATCGTCGCCCAGGCGGTCCCGTCTCACCACATCCATTCCAAGGGATATAAACCTCGTTACCAGTGTATAGAGGTTGGAATCGTAGATTTTTCCAGGCCCAAGCGCCTCTCCCGGGAGTACGGTCTCATCTCCGGTAGTCAGTACGGCAATCCTTGGACGTCTGTATACCGACACCTTCTCCCGACCAAGACTGGCAAGAATCCCGGCTTCGACAGAGCCCAATACCATACCTCCTGTCAGTATCCTCGTACCTTCTTTGTAGTCCTCGCCTGCATGGCAATAGTTCTGATACGCCCCGATCTCTTCGTAGATCTCTACCGTCTCTTCGCCATAGTCCGTATCCTCCTGACCGACGATGCAGTCTGCTCCTTCCGGTATCGGCGCGCCGGTCATGATGCGGATGGCCGTTCCCGGGCTTACGCATTTCCCGCTTACATGGCCTGCATCCACCTCGTCAATCACGGTAAGCTCTGCCGGTGATTCCTTTGAAGCCCCCTCAATATCCTGGCTTCGCACGGCATACCCGTCGAGGGGCGACCGCGGGAACGGCGGCTGGTCATGCCCCGCAGATACATCCTCAGAAAGAACCCTGCCTACCGCATCCCACAGAGAGATGCTCTCGGTCTCTTCAATCTTCTCCACCCGTTCAAGCAGCAATTCCTGCGCCTGCTTAAGATCTAATATCTTCTCTGCCATTTCTTTATACTCCTTCCCTGTAAACCTTATTGTTTCAATGAGCATGCTTTTGCGAGAATTTCTAACTGTCTGTATTCTTCTATCGTATTTATATTGCGAAGCATCTGTTCGAACCCTTTATTCCCCGTCACATCGACATAGAGGATATTCAGACGATTAAGAGCATCCCGGATACGATAATTCCCTCTTTGGATCTGTTCTTCTAATATATCAGCCATATCCGGCCGGTTCACCGGATATTCAGACCCGGCGTCTGCCTGAATCTCTACCTGCCGGCCCATCATATGTTCCGTCAGCACAGATGCTTCTTTGTTCACCGGCTTCCTCGCACGATAGATGGCCGCCAGCGGATGAATCCTGCTGCCTGTCACGGGAACCGCCCCATCGTATGCCAAGATCTCCTCTCCTTTCCGACCAAGCATGTCCATCAGACAGCAATACATCTCTATCTTCATCAGAGGCATATCGCAGGCCGCCGCCAGCATCCATTCGCTCTCACAGGCTCTAAGACCCGCGTAGATTCCCCCGATCGGACCGCATCCCGGGTAGATATCCATCACGACCGGACATTCTATCCCTTCATCCTTTACTTCTTGCCCGTATGACAGCCTTACGCATGAAACTCCCCTTTTCAGCTCCCTTACAAGATGATGCGTAAAGGTCTCGTCTCTATACGTAAGGCTTCCCTTATGACGGCCGCCCATCCTTGTACTTTGGCCTCCTGCCAGAATCAATCCCTCTGCCTGCATGATTCCCCCCTTATCTCTAAAGCACATCTTTATACTGCCATAAACAACAAAAAGCAGTAAAAAGACACAAAGTCCCCTTACTGCTTTCAAATCATAAACACAATATGGCTGCTTCGTGTTCTTTTTTTCAATGCGGATTACCTGCCGGTTCCGCGGGAAGGCCCGGACGTTTCCATCTGAACCCCGGGGATGAAGATCTCATCCCGGCTTAGCACCATATCCTCTATGACTTAGATGCTTTCGCTCAAAGAACAATTATTAATGTTAATTATATTCGTTTACGACTTCTTTTTCAATCCCTAATTTGTATCCAGCGCCGCCATCATCTTCTTTAAGGAGCGCTTCACTTTCACATCTTTCAGTTCCCGTTCTTCGATACACCGCAACGCCCCTGTCGGACAGTTATTGACACATGCCGGTTCAAGCCCCTGCTTTACTCTGGCCGCACAGCCGTCACATTTCACCATCTTCCCGTCTCCCCGGTAACTTAGCGCGCCAAAGGGGCAGGCCATGGCACAGCTGTGACAGCCGATACAGTTCGTATTATCATAAACCGTGAATCCGGTCTCTTTATCCTTACGCAGGCAGTTACACGGACACGCCGTAATACAGGGCGCATCTTCACAGTGAAAACATGCAATTGAATAGTACTGGAATTCTCCGTCCTCGTCCTCAAGATCGCATACCACCCGGAAGGGGGATACCCCCTCCGACAGATCCAGGTCATTCTGGTCCATACACGCCACGGCACATGCGCCGCAGGCAGAACATTTCTGAATATCAAGGTCTATAATCTTTCCCATCATATCTCCTATCTGTTTTACATTAAAAAATCAAACTCTGTCAAAATTCTGTCTCATCCCTGGTCTTTCATCAGAAGCTCTGTCAAATCTTCCGGTATCCCTTCACGGATCATCCGTACCCGTTCGACAGGGCTCAGAGTCTGTGCATTTCCATTTATCTTCCGGAGCATATAGGATTTCAGCGCTCCGCTCGCTTTGTAGGAATCCAGGAAATTCATGCATACCGGCCCCGCATCTCCCATACGGAGGAAGAACTTCTGTCCAAGCTCTCTGTTCTCATAGAGATACTCCCGGCCTTCACTTCTGACATCGCCATAGCCGATAAAATCCATTCCCATGAAATGAGTGATGTTATGGAGCATATTTCCCTGATAAACCGTCCGGACGCCGGCCATATTCGCCCCCGCCGTCCTGCCCTGCTTCGCCGCATTATCCCAGATACCAATGATCTGCGTCTCCTTGGTCTGAAGATTCGTCCCTTCACTACAGTCACCCGCGCAGTAGATATCCGGCATATTCGTCCTCATCTGCCCATCCACCACGATTCCGCGGTTCACACGAAGCTTCTCATCGGCAAGCTGTGTATTCGCTCTCGTGCCGATACACATCATCACCAGATCACAGGAAATCCATTCACCGCCGGCAAATACTACCTGCCGCCTTCCGTCTGCTTCCTCTATCCTCTGTAAAGCTCTGGAAAATGCAAGATCAACTCCTTTCTCTTTCAGCCGGCGCTCAATCTCTGATGCGATACACGGCACTGCGGCGATCGGGAAGATCCCCGGCGCCATATCTGCCAGCGTACATTTGATACCTCTTGCATGGAATAATTCCACAAGCTTGATTCCCACCATGGAGGCGCCCACCACGACCGCACTGTGAATCTCCTCTTCCTCAAGAACCTTTTTCACACGCCCGGCGTCCTCCATCGTCCTCATAGGAAATACATTCTTACAGTCCAGTCCCTCAACCGGAGGGAGAAATGCTCTCGCTCCCGTTGCGATCAGAATCTGGTCATATCTTTCAATCCGTCCATCCTTCATCCGGATGCTTTTCTCTTCTGACAATACCTTCTGCGCCTGCCCGTTCACCGTATGAAACTCATATTTTTCTGCAAGCTCATCCAATGTGCCGAACGGACGCGTCGCTTCTTTGGGAAGCTTTCCATATATGTAGTAGGTTGTCAGCATAGGATTCGCCGGCGCCCACAGTGAATCTGTATATACGTCGATCTCCCCGTTATACCCATGCTCACGCATTGCCTTAACGCCGTGGTATCCGGCACAGCCAAACCCTACGACTGCCGTTTTCTGTTTCAATCGTCCTCTTCTCCTTTCTCCTTCCCTCAGCTAAGTACACACGCAGGCTGGTACATCTCCACAGCAAAATAGCTGCTGTGAAGACATCCTCTCCCCAGGGCAGTAACCACCGTATAACTTACACCACCCGGGTAATCCTGCATCTGCTTGACTTAAACCCGGGGAATCCGCTGTACGGGTCGGTATGTGTACTGCCGATCAGATCGTTCGCGTTAGCCTCCCCATATCCATGGTACAACTGCACATCCCCTTTACGGATCTTCACCGAAGGATTTGCTTTCATCCGTATCTTCCCGGTGATTGTCTGTATCTCTACCAGATCTCCCTGTCTGATACCAAGCTCCTTTGCATCTTCCATATTCAGATCTACCATGGCATCCTTCCTGAGGCTTCTTGTCCAGGCCAGACCATGGATCCTGGAATGTATGGCGTTCGGAAGCCTCGAGCCGGTCACCAGGATGTAGGGATATTCTTTCTCATCCATCCCTTCATCATCCAGTGTTTCTTTATATGTAGGAATCGGAGATAGTCCCTGGTCCTTGAATTCTGCGATGTAATTGGAATAGAACTCGAATTTCCCGCTCACCGTATTCATGCCGTTTGCCGTGAATTCACCCGGCACAACCTCCCGCGCCTCCGGAACCTTTATGGGGAATTCACTTGCCTTCATGTCCTCGATCGTAACGCTCAGATCACGGATCATATATTTGATCTCCGCTTCATATCCTTCTCTTAACAGCGGGTCGTCAAGCTCCATGACGTCTGCCAGCTCCTTTAGAATCTGTACATCGCTCTTCGATTCATAGAGCGGTTCGATCACCGGTTTGGTAAATGCGGCATATCCTCCCATATAGGCCTTGAACTCTCCTCTTTCATATGAAGTGCATGCCGGAAGGACAATATCCGCATATTTTGCCGTATCTGTCATAAACAGATCGACATCCACAAAGAAATCCAGACTCTTAAGCGCTTCATACATCTTTCTCGTATCCGGAAACATCTTGGCGTTCATCCCCGCGCCGTAAACGGCCCTGACCGGGTACGGCGTCCCTTCCAGTATCTGTCTGGACAGATCCATCGCCTGGAATTCATTCATGAACTTGTTCCAGAGCGGATATTTCCGGCAGCCGATTGCCTTTGCCTTCCGGTCCGGCTGTACATCCAGATAATATTCATGCTCGTACATATGATAACCTGCCGGCATATCATAGAAGGTGGATTTCTCCGGGATCTGCCCTCCCGGCCGGTCGAAATTCCCGGTCAGTCCATTCAGGCAGATCATCGCCCTGTAATTCTGGAAACCATTGGTGTGATGTGTAACAGAGCACGACGTCTCCGTAATAGACGCCGGTCCGCCGGTCGCATACAGCTTCGCGGCCTCGTAGATATCGTCCTTCCGAAGTCCCGTGATTCTCGCAGTCGTATCCAGATCGAACTGTTTCACATAGTCCGCATATTCTTCGAATCCATAGGTATATTTCTCGATATATTCTTTATCATGCCAGTCGTTCGCAATGATCAGGTTCGCCATTCCAAGCGCCAGCGCGCCATCCGTACCCGGCTTAAGCTGCAGGTGGATATCTGCAAGCTTCTGTGTCGCCGGCGTCTTCCTGGGATCAATGATAATAAATTTCTTCCCCTGCTCTCTAAGTTTCAGAAGTCTGGCAGACATCAGATGATTTGAGTGGAATCCATTCAATGCAAAACCCAGGATTACATTGGAATTCTCCATATCCGGATCGGAATTCCGTCCCACCGTCGCCTCCCACGCCATCTCACTGGCCTTAAAGCAGGTGCTGCATTCGGTTCCATAGTTGATGCTTCCAAAGGAATACGCAAAACGGTGCAGATACTGCCTGTACCATTTGGTATAACCTGAGAAGAACGCCACGCTGTCGGCTCCGTAAGTATCCCTTACCTTGAACAATTTATCCCGGATGGTCCGGTACGCCTCCTCCCAGGAGACCGGTTCGAACTTCCCTTCTCCCCGCTCGCCAACCCTCTTAAGCGGCGTCTTAAGCCGGTCTTCGCGGTATATATACTGGCGGCCCGCCGCCCCTTTGGTGCAGAGTTTCCCGTGATTGCGGGGATGTTCCTTCGTACCTTCTATCTTGACAATCTTCCCATCCTTCACATAGGCGTTCACCCCGCAGTGCATACCCGGACAGCAGATATCGCACAAGGTCCTCTTCAATTCGATTCCATTATCTGCACTTGGAATCTTTGCCTTCGTCAATTCATCTATTTCTGACATCATAAATTCTCCTCGCATTTATCATCTATTGCAGCTTTGCATACTTCATTCCTTACCGTACACGCGCCGTCTGCCTAATATCGTGTACAGTCCTTACCGTACGCGCACCGTCAGCCTAATATTGTGTAAAAAGTTTGCCAAGATAAGGGATCTTGTCTCCTACCCTCGCCTTCCTCAGCGCTCCCCACAGAGTCACCTGATTACTGGTAAGAACCGGAAGCGCGAAATCCGTCTCGATGGTTGAGATGATATCCAGCACATTCATCCCGGTACAGCTGATGAAGATACAATCCGCCCCTGTCAGGTCAAGCGCCTTCACATGCCGGTAGATATCGTAAGGACGGTCGCTCAGCTCATCCAGCGTACACCGCTTCGACGTCATCCCCTGTATCGTTGTCACATGGACGCCGTTGTTCTCCAGAAACTGCTTCTCCAGTTCATTGGTGTCATCCGGATAAGGCGTCACCACCGCCGCATTGGACACTCCCAGTGCGGCAAATGCATCCAGCAGGGAAGTACTGGTCGTAAGTCCCGGGTATCCGCAGACCCGCTCAATCGTCTCGGCACACTTCTTATCAAACCCGCTTCCCCCTACCAGGCTTCCTGACGTACATCCAAAGGTTACAACATCAAAGGGCAGATTATCCGCGAAAATCTTCGCAGAGCCCTCCAGGCACTCTACCATATCCATCAGTTCTTCCGGTGAAGGATTCCCGGAAAAGGGAATCCGGTTGGTCACTACCGCAACACCTTCCGGGGCAAATCTGTGGAAATCTGTTTCAATCGCAACGCCTGTCGTTGGAGCAATCACTCCGATCATTGCTCTCCAATTATAAAGCATATCTTCGTCCTCCTTGCTAATCTATGAGACAATCTCATCTATCGTTATTTTTGTACTAGTACAGCATTGCTCCATTACGTTAACTGCGCAATGATCTCATCCATGGTCATATCCATACCATATCCCGCATTCTCAAGCGTTCTTCCCGTCCCATAATAATCCGTCCGGTTCACCGCAGACGCCAGTGTAACCACAGACTTCAGAACAGGCATCTCGATTCCCAGTCTTGCCGCGCAGGAAAGCGCCATGGAAGCACATGCGGCCGCGTCCTCTTCTATATAACGGTGCTTCAGCCTGTCCGGTCCCTTCAACGTCCTGAATACGGAATATTCCGGATGATTCTTCCAGTCCCTAAGTTCCTCGAAAAACTCTGTCGCGCTGTCCCGCTCCTCCATTCCAAGTCCCGCCAGCAGGCGGATCCTCTCCTGCCGGATTGCTTCCGTGCAGCAGACGGCCGCATCCGTAAGTCCATGCTGGAACAGGATGAATTCCTCACCCATCTCATCTATGGTGCTGGACGCCAGAAGTGTCGTTCCGATATGTAATACATAATTATCTGACAGCAATGCACCTTCCAGAACATGTTTATTCGCGATGAAGTCGAGGACGCCTTCATTACGCTTCATGAATTCAGCCGTTTTCGATCCCGGCAGAGCCGCCACCTTCTTGGCCCGGATAGGAAGCCCCACAGTTACCTCCGCCGGGGCCGTCAGACGGCATGGGCATAAGTTCCCTTCCATCTCTGCTATGATCACATCCTCCGGCGCCTGATGTTCCTTAAAGACATCCCGGAAAATAAAGGAACCAAGATTCCCCGGCAGGATCAGCACACTCTGTCCCGCCTTCATATAAGGCGCCATCCGTCCGGCAATTTCCGGATGTCTTGCCGCAGGTACACAGACAAGGATCAGTTGTGCGCGTCCGACAGCCTCCCCGAAATCATGCGTCACGCCGGCAATCTTGTAGATCCCCCTGCCGGCCCGTCCTCTTAAGAGGATGCCTCCATTTTCCTCTATATCATTTAATTCTTTTTCAAATCCTTCATGATCGCAGAGCACAACTTCGAATCCTCTGCCTGTCAGGAATGCCGCCGCCGCATGACCCGTAGAGCCGCCTCCGATTATTGTTATATTTTTAATCATTTTCTTTCCTCTTTCCTTTCTCCGTCTATACACAATCATACAGACTTTTACCGATATGAATTGCAGTTTTCCTGAAAATGTATGGCTTTACAGTTTTAATATCATATCGGTAAAATCATGAATGATTATGTCTAAATAACCGCCAGATATCTCCCGATTTCTTCCATATCCTCAACGGTCTCCAGCCTGTTCAGGATGAAATCACAGAGTTCATCCTGCTTCTTCTCACTCATAAGTCCCCTGGTCGCCAGCTTGAAGCAGTCGATACACTCTTCCCTTGTATATGGATTCTTTGGATGTCCTTTGGGGAACTGTACCGCTTCCTCATAGACCGTCCCATCCTTCATCGTTACCTTCATCGTATAGGACGGATAAGACCCCTTCTGGAAGGTATCAAAATTGCTGCTGATCAGGGAGGTCTCCCCGACTCCTTTTACCCGGGAAGCCATCTTTAAAATCTCCGGATCCTTCAGATACTTCTCATCCAGCCACGCCGTCCCAACCTCTGGTCCTTTCAGATACATCGCCATACAGAAGGGGATGCTGAACTGAGCGGCAACCAGGGAATCATAGCCGTCTGCCGGACTGTCCTCACTTCTCTCCGGAATAAACGGAGAGACTTCAATCAACTGAATCTGATCCGGGTCAATGTCATGCTTCGTCTTAATAGCATGTATCATATCCATCGGAGTCTGGATCCACATATTGACCGGCCAGTTCTTAAGCATCAGCTCCATGATCATATGACGGCTTCCAAGCTCCCTGTCATACCAGTCCCAGTCGCACTGGTCAGACACGCCGAAGTAATAGCCGGTATCTTCTTCCAGCACGCCCGTCAGCGTCGATATCCCCTTCTCTGTAATCAGCGCGCATTCAACTGCCGACTGAGCCGTAAGGCCATGTGTATAGTGATAGAAATCACTGAAGCTTGAATGAATCAGGTTAATGGCTATGGGCGTCATATGCCCCGCCGCTCCCAGAAGCTGGTTCATCTTATCGCCTTCTATCCCAAGAAGCTTACCGGTGACAGAGGCCGGCGCAAAGATCTGCCAGCAGTGAAGCCCCCAGCCCTCCTCAAAACGCTTCGGGGAGGGCTGTACCGCCATGGCGACTCTCTGATATACGTCATACCCTCCTACCAATGCGGTCAGATAATCCTTCCCGCTCTTATGATAAGCCTCCGCAACCGCAAGCCCGGTCGGCACGGCGCCCGCCGACGGGTGTCCGGTCCAGCTGCAGTCCTCCCAGTCCAGAAGGTCTGCCAGGGTTCCGCCTGCCAGGACTGCATTGCCTACACTTACCTTCGTGCCGTCGCCGATGATCGTTGCCTCGCGCCCTCCCGCTCCAAGCGTCTTGGCCACGTCGATGATATTCTGTCCGGCCTCGGTCTTCACTGCTGCTATTGCCGCTCCCACCGTATGTAATGTAACTAATTTCGCACGCTCGATGACTTCCCCCGGAATATCTTCGTACTT
This sequence comes from uncultured Dorea sp., assembly GCA_947063855.1. Lineage (GTDB taxonomy): Bacteria > Bacillota > Clostridia > Lachnospirales > Lachnospiraceae > Sporofaciens. The sequence continues at coordinate 31,512 of CAMSTW010000021.1, read as the reverse complement.
GAGATTCGTTAAATAGTCTGCTATAATCTTGGTATATTTCTTCATTTTCAGTCTCCTTTTTATGGGTTTATATTTTTATTGAACTTGTTATATACGCCCGTCAGGGCCTGTTGCTTTGTACGTTTCATCTGCTGTTTGTTTGAGGTATCCTTATGCGTATTGATCATTTACAATTCTTAATTGAAGTTGCCCGCTGCAAATCCATTTCCACTGCCGCAAAGAAGCTTTACATCAGCCAGACCGGTTTGAGCGCCATTATCAACTCCATCGAAGCCGAACTGAATATCCAGATCTTCCGCCGGACCAATAAGGGGACTCTCCTTACGCCTGACGGTGAGCAGGCCATCCGTCTGATGAAGGATATTCTCGCCAAGAATGACGAGCTTCACTATCTCTGCTCGGATAACAGCCAGCAGCGTCAGATCATCAATCTCGGAATCTTTCCGTCGGGAACCTACGCGCTCTCCCGTCATCTCGTGAAGATCTGGTCTAAGAAGCACCGCAATATCCACCTGCACATCTATGAGATCGGCTATGAAGATATGCACAGCTGCTTCAACAACCGCACAGCCAGTATCGTGATCGGCGCCGAATCTACAGACTACCCCAACCAGTTTCATGCACTGTCTGCAAAGAACGGGAACATCTGCATCGAGCCGCTCTATAACGACCGGTTCTTCGCCATGGTATCTGCCGCCTCTGAGTTTGCAGACCGGGGAAGCGTCCATGTAGACGAGCTGCTCCACAAGCACCTTCTGCTGCATCACAACTATCCCAGCCCGCAGGACAAACCCATCGGCAGCATCATCCACAAGTTCAGGCTCTTCACGGTACTCAGCAATATGGAGGTTGCCAAGCAGGTTCTTGTGGACGATCCGGACAAGGTGATGATCGCGCCCGCATTCGCCGTATATCAGGATCCCCTGGTAACCTCCGCAAGGCTTAAGCTCCTTGAAGTTACCGGTTTCCACACTTCGCTTACACTGTTCATGGTATACGACTCCTCCGGACTGAGTATCCAGGAAAACCTGCTGATGCAGGAGATTCACAGCTTCTTTTCTGCTATCCATTCGGATTCCATATGACGCCGGCCGCTTTTCTATCCGGTAACGCCCGGCGCCGGCATCCTGTCAGATGATAAAGCTGGCGGCCAGATACACCGGAACAGAACAGATTAAGAACAGCAGGCAGTAGAATAATCCATATCGATAGATATCCCTGACCTGGATCCAGTCATTTCCGTACAAGTATGGCGCCATTCCGGAGGAACCCGGAAGTATGAACCCCATCGTCGCCACGAAGATGATAATCATGCCTACCAGCGCAGGGGAGAAATAATAGTCTCCCACGAAGGGTATGATGACCGTCATCAGTACTACGCCCGTGGCCATGTTACTTCCCACATTCGTCAGAATCATCATCATGATGATCAGCGTGATGATGAATACCACCGGATGCATCCCCGAGAAGATCGGACTGAGCAGATGATTGAGCATCTCCTTCATCCCTGTCGCATCTGACGTCAGCGCCCTGGCAACCGGAATGATAGCGGCACACATCATAAGGATATTCCAGCTCAATCCAGTGGATGCAGCCTGAGCAAAATCCAATGCCGGCTTCTCCTTCCATCTGACAATCATGGCAAGACATAATACAATCGCAAACCAGCCAGACTGTGTAATCTTATTCAGCAGGGCAATAAAGGGCCACTCTGGCGGGCAGATGATCGTGACAAATACATATGCGACGATCATGCCAAAACACAGGAGGAAAAACTTATGGAGGAAATTCAGCTTTAATTCTCCCTCGCCCTCCAGTTTCTTGATATCCACCTCGTTCAGTTTGTCAAAATCACATTTGAACACATATTTCATAGACAGCACGAACAAGATGTTGATCAGCGTCTCTATGATGAAACCAATGATAAAATAAGTCACATAATTGATTCCGAATCCCGTCATATCTCTGAAGGTTTCTCCCAGCACCAGCCACCAGCTCTGGAACGCGAAGAGTCCTTCATACATGATACAGGACATGAAGGTCCCTAAGATCATCAATGTACTGTACCGCTCGCCTTTCTTATATCCAACCATATCCGCGATATCATAAAAGATTACCCATCCCATGATTACCGCCGCGGTCGATGATACCAGCAGGGAACATAACCCCAGTCCCACAATATATACAAAAGTAAACAGCAAGGGCCGTTTATTCAGAAATCTTCTTGTGATCAGCCAGCGTGCAATCACTTCCCCAAGTCCGCTTAAGTTGATTGCTTCTGCCAGAACCAGAATAATCAGCATCATCCAAACCAGCTCACTGCCGAAGCCGGAAGCGATCGCCTCCTCCACCGAACAGTATTCCGTCATTCCAAGAGCGATCAGACCGAGCATACTGGGCCATACAATATCTACCAGGCACAAAAGAAAGATCAGACCTATAAAGATGCCGGCAATCTGCATCCCCAGCGGCGTCAATGGTTCAATCGGAGGCAGCAGGCCAAAACCAAACATGAACAGAAGGCCGATTACGGATTTCACATAATAACTCATATCTTTACTCTTCATCTAGTATTCTCCTTATAGATTTTAATTTACACGAGTACTCTTTGTATAAAATTATTATAGAAAACAATTATTTTTTTGTACAATATATATAATTGTTACCTGGCCAACGAAAAATATGATAGCAAAAAACACAAAATAAAAAGCCGATATGGCCAGCATTCCGTATACTGCCCACATCGACTTTCTATATCTTCACCCATACGCCTGTCTCTATCTTGTCAGATATACCAGGCTCCTCTCTATTCTTCCTTAATCAGGGTTCTAAGCGCCTCAACCGCCACCCGGACCGCCATATCTGTATCATGGACAACCGGGTTGTCAAGCCCTTCCTTCTCTCTTTCCTGATTGGCGACCACCAGAAAGCAGGATCCCACCCTGACGCGCAGACTGCCTGCAACAATGAACAGCGCCGCAGACTCCATCTCCGAGGCAAGGCATCCCATCCGCTTCCATGCCTCCCACTTATGAAGCAGCTCATAGCTGGCCGGCTTCGTCTCCGGGGAATGCTGCCCATAGAAAGAATCCTTACATTGTACAACACCTACATGATAATCCGTCCCAAGCTTCTTTGCCGCTTGAATCAAGGCGTTGACAACCTGGATATCGGGCACTGCCGGATACTCGATCGGCGCATATTCCCTGCTCGTCCCCTCCATTCTGACCGCACCGCTTGCAATCACTACATCACCGCTCATCACATTGGTCTGCATACCGCCGCAGGTCCCGATCCGTATAAAGGTATCCGCTCCCGACATTACCAACTCTTCCATCGCAATGGCTGCCGACGGACCGCCGATTCCGGTGGACGTCACACTTACCTTCACTCCGTCCAGATATCCCGTATAGGTGACATATTCCCTGTTGTCCGCTATCAGCTTCGCATCGTCAAAGTATTTTGCAATCTTTGCGCACCTCTTTGGGTCGCCCGGCAGGATCACATACTTGCCCACATCTCCTTTGCCTGTTTGAATATGATACTGCTTTCCTGCTATTTCTGAATAATTCATAAAATCCCTTCTTTCTCCTTCCCCAGCCTTTGAAGCATGGTCTTTTTCACCGCCCGGAAGATATTCTCGTATCCCGTACACCTGCACAGATTTCCGGACATCCGTTTACGGATCTCATCATCTGTGAATTCTCTCTTTGCCTCCAGAATCGCCGCCGCGCTCATAATGAAGCCGGGGGTACAGAATCCGCACTGTACTGCCGCTTCGTCGATAAACGCCTGCTGGATATCCGAGATCCCTCCGTCCGGACCGGCAAGCCCCTCCAGGGTCAGAATCTCCTTTCCCTGCGCCCACACAGCCAGATAGATACAGGAATTAAAACACTCCCCGTCTATGATCACATTGCAGGCGCCGCACTCTCCGACCTCACAGCCTCTCTTTACGCTCGTGAGACGATAGTCGTCCCGCAGCATATCCGTAAGCGACGCGCGGACGTCAACCATCTTCTCCACCTGCTTCCCGTTAATGGTACAGGATACCAACTTGTACTGTCTACTCATCAACCTCACCTCCCGCAAGACGGATGGATTCCCTTAATGCACGCTCCGCCAGTACCACCGCAATGTGCTGCCTGAATTCCTTAGACGCCCTGAAGCTGTCACGGGGACGGATATCCTCCAGTACGGCCCCGGCAAATGTCTTCACATTCTCCCCGGACACAGTCCTCCCCTTTACCGCCGCCTCTGTCCCGGACGCACGCATGGGCACCGGCCCGGCAACACCGTAGGCAATCCGGACATCCTCCATCACCTTCTTATCCTCAGATAATTTCACATTCACCGAACATCCCGTAGTGGCGATGTCCATGGCATTTCTCATGGCATACTTCATATAATGCCCCTGATATCCCTCATAAGCCTTCTTCGGAATAAGGATCGCCGTCTGCAGCTCTCCCGGCTTCAGATCCACGACTCCTGCTCTGATATAGAAATCCTGGATCGGGATTCTCCTCACCCCTTCCGGCCCGGTTATCTCTACGACTGCATCCCACGCAAAAAGTGTAGAAGCAGAATCCGCGGAAGTCACACCGTTACAGGTATTTCCCCCGATCGTCCCGATATTGCGGATCTGCGGTCCGCCCACCATATCGACTGCCTCTCCCAACACACGGATATGCTCCTGAATGATGGGATCTCCGGTAATATGGGAGAAGCTGGTAAGAGATCCGATACGAATCGCCCCGTCTGCCTCGAAGCTTACGCCGCGCATCTCATCAAGCCCATAGATACTGACAAGCTCTTTTCCCGCACACTTACCTTCCCGCATCTTTACCAGAATATCACTTCCGCCTGCAATGATCTGTGCTTCCGGGTGCTCCACAAGCAGAGCGACTGCATGCTCCACACTCTCGGCCTCGTAAAGTGCTTTTATGTCATACATATGTTTTAACCTCCTTCTTCTCTCCTGCGCCATCTGCACGCCCCAGCCAAACTGTCCGAAAACTCATTCCCACAATCTGCCCGTCCCCTTAGGGTGCTGTATTCGTTATAACAGCCCTTCCTCCTGAAATCTCCGGAACAGATTGTGCGGATTCACAGGCGCCTCGTTCACTGCCACCCCTGTCGCCTGATATACCGCATTGCGGATTGCAGGCGCAACCGAACAGGCCGGCGGTTCACCCAGGGCCTTGGTTCCAAACGCACTGGTCGGTTCTGCATTTTCCACAAACACCGCCTTAAGCCTTGGATGATCCATGAAGGTAGAGAGCTTGTAATCCAGCAGGTTATTATTCAGCGGACGCCCTGTCTTCTCATCGAAGATCAGCCGCTCCGACATCCCGTACCCGATCCCCATACTCATACCGCCATGCACCTGTGCTTCGGCCAGAGCCGGATTGATCAGCGTTCCCGCGTCATGGGCGTTGACGATGTCCAAAAGCTTCACCTTACACATCGGAATGTCCACCTCAACCTCCGCGATGGTACATCCAAAGGAATAGGCATTGGACTTGATCTGTGAAGTGCTCTCCGCCGTCAGGTGCCGGCTGTCCTTCAGACTGTACAGCGCTTCCGTGGACAATTCTCCAAGAGTCATCAGACGCCTTCCATCTGTGGTGCGCACGATAACTCCTTCTACAATATCCAGGTTATATACCGGCATACGTGTCAGCCCGCCGGCGTATTTCAAGATGCGCTCCTTAAGTAGAAGAGCCGTCTGCCGGATGGAGAAACCCGCCGTATACGTCTGCCGTGACGCATACGCCCCCGTTCCAAAGGGCGTCACATCCGTATCCTGACAGGACACTACATGTACATTTTCCAGAGGAACCCCAAGCACATCCGCTGTCATCTGCGTATATGCGGTATCCGCCCCCTGCCCGATCTCCGTCTCTCCAAGCTGCACCTGCAGGGAGCCGTCCTGATTCAGTACCATCCGGCAGGACGAAGTCTCCAGGGAAATGGGCCACACAGCCGTATTGTACCAGAAAACAGCTACTCCGATCCCGCGCCGGATATCCCCGGTCTGGTTCTGGTATTCCTTATATTTGCGCTTATAATCAATCGCCTCCATGGCCTTGTCAAGGCACTGGTTGAAGGTATCGTCATACAGTTCATTTCTGGAAAATGCATCTACGTATCCTACCGGCATCAGATTCCTGCGCCGGAATTCTACCGGATCCATCCCCATCCTCGCCGCCACATCTTCTGTGTGGGCTTCTACCGCCCACATGGCCTGCGGAATCCCATAGCCGCGCATCGCCCCTGCCACCGGTTTGTTGGTAAATACCGTGTAGGCGTCGACTTCTATATTATCACACGGGTATAGCTGCGAGAATGCACCCGCCCCCTTCGCCGCAATGCTGTGGCCGTGAGACGCATACGCCCCCTGGTCGGAGAACGCCTCAAGCTTGCGCGCCGCATAGGTTCCGTCCGGACGCACCCAGGATATGATATGGCTTCGGATCGCGTGGCGTACACGGTTGGACACAAAGGTATCCTCCCTTGGAACATCCAGCTTCACCAGATGCCCGCCAAGCTGCATACACAGCCACGCGCACAGCGGTTCGTAGAGGGCGTCCTGCTTATTGCCGAAGCCGCCGCCTATGTAAGGTTTGACGACGCGTACCCTGCCCCATTCGATCCCCAGCGCCTGGCCTACAATCCTGCGGATGATATGCGGAATCTGGGTAGAAGCAGTCACCGTGATGCGGCCGCCCTCCATCTCAGCGTAACAGATAAAATTCTCAATATGACAATGCTGCACCGTCGGGGTATCATACCACCCCTCCACTTTCGTAAGCCCAGGCTCCTTAATGGCTTCTTCATAGTTCCCCCTGCGCGTGCCCGTGTGCTTCAGGATATTATGCGGATAATTCTTATGGATCCGGGGCGCCCCGTCCCTCATCGCCTCCTGCACATCCAGCACAAAGGGATACTCTTCATATTCTACTCTGATGGCCCTAAGGGCCTTAGCCGCGGCAATCTCATCCTCTGCCACCACTGCACCGATATCGTCTCCATAGAAGCGGACCTCCTCTGTCAGTACCAGACGGTCCGCCACATCCTGATGATCCGGATCCGTAGACCAGGGATGGCCTGCTGTTGGGAAATAATGCTTCTCCTTCACATCGAAGCAGGTAAATATCTTCACAACTCCCGGGATTTTCTCCGCCTCAGAAGTATCGACAGACACTACCCTTCCGTGAGCAATGGTTGAATGCAATACTCTGGCAATATATGCGCTCTTATCACACAGATCATCCGTATACTTTGTCCGTCCAAGCACCTTGTCCCGAGCATCTACACGGGGTACATTCTTTCCGACATACATCACTGATTCCCTCCTCCTGTATCGGTTTCTTTTATCTCTATTATATTGGATAATGAGCATTTTTGAAATAAAAAAAAACGGAAAATGGAACAATTTCACATAAACGCACAATCTTGTTGACAAAAACTTAGTGAAAATGCTATGATAGCAATAGTTGTATTTTATCAATACAACACACGCATTATTTATAAAATAAATAATCAGGAAAACCTGATGAAAAGGAGGAATCTCTATGAAAAAGAGACTTATTGCAAGTATTCTGACCGTAGCTATGGCGGCGTCATTACTTGCAGGATGCGGCGTACCAAAAAGTGAAAGCAGCAGCGGGGAATCCGGGGACTCCGGTGCATCCGGCGAAAAAGTATTCCGTTTTTCAACAAGAACCGAGCCGACAACACTTGACCCGTCAAAGGGTAACTGTATCCCTGATACGGAACTTCAGAATGCTCTGACAGAGCGGCTGGTGCGCAACGTAAAAGGTGAAGTAAAAGAAGGTATTGCAGAGAAGTGGGAAGTTTCCGACGACGGACTTGTGTATACATTCCACTTAAGAGACGCTAAATGGAGCGATGGAGAGCCCATCACGGCAGAGAACTTTGTGTACAGCTGGAGAAGACTGATGGATCCGGCGACTGCGGCTCCATTCGCATATATCGGCGAATATATTAAGAACGGCCGTGCAGTTGAGACCGGCGAGATGAAGCCGGAAGAGCTCGCCGTAAAAGCAATCGACGACAAGACACTCGAAGTTACCTTGGAGCATCCGACCGCATACTTCTTAAGTATGATGGGATTATCCTCTCTCTTCGCACCTCTTCGCCAGGACATTGTAGAGGAATACGGCAAAGACTTCGCGGCAGATGCAGAGAAGAACGTTTATTCAGGACCATATGTCCTTACAAGCTCCGCAAATCAGAAGTGGATCTTCGAGCCGAATGAGAACTACTGGGACAGAGACAGCATCAAGCTTGACCGCGCAGAGATGAGTTACGTGCAGAATCAGTCCACGGCTCTTGCCATGTATGAAGACGGAGAACTGGACTTCTCCGAGATCCCGTCTGCAGACGCTCCGAATTACGAGGGTCAGGACGAGTCCTACCGTAATGGTAACGTGGATTACTTCTATTATAATTGCGACAGCGAGAATGAGGCGATGAAAAATATTGATTTCCGTCTTGCCCTCAATTATGCGATTGACAGGAACTCTTACAACGAACTGGTTAACAACGGCATGTTTGCACCGAGTTCATCACTTGTATTCAGCGGACTTTCCGGCGTTGAGAAGACATATGGTGAAGAATCCACGCTTGAGGGATACCCGATGGACGGAGACGAAGCAAAGGCAAAAGAACACTTGGAGAAAGCATTGGGCGCTCTTGGAAAGAAAGCATCCGATATCACGGTAACCATTACGACAACCGACTCCGAGTCAGCTAAGAAGCAGGCTGAGGTTTGCCAGGAGATGTGGAAGACCACGCTTGGCATCAACGTAGAAGTGAATCAGGTAACCTATGCGGAGACACTGAACCGTCAGGCAAGCGGTGAGTATGAGATTGCATGGGGAGGCTGGGGCGCCGACTATGACGATCCATATACATACCTTGAACTGTTCAAGTCCGACAGCCCGTACAATTACAGCAAATATAAGAATGATGAAGTTGACAAGCTGCTGACGGCTACTCAGACAGAGACAGACGTACAGAAACGTATGGATATGCTTCACGAGGTAGAGCAGATCCTGATTGATGAAGCTGCATTCTTCCCACAAGCAGAGAGAGAAGTTCACTATCTTGTAGATGATGATGTACAGGGACTTAACTTCTTCCACTGCAGTATCAACCTTGACTGGGTCTATGCTGATATTGTTGAATAACAGAGAAAGTCATATCAATATAGGAATTGAGTAAGAATCGCCACCCGGCGGTATGACGGGTGGCGAATTAAAATATAAAAAGGACTTTTTCAAGTATTACAAGGAGGGATAAGGATGCGTAAATACATATTTAAGCGTGTGATCGCTGCTATAGTGACGGTCTGGGTATTGATTACGGTTGTCTTTTTCCTGGTTCGTCTCATGCCCGGTGATCCGTTTACAAATCCAAAACTGACACCGGAAGTAAGAGAGAACATGGAAAGTTATTATGGATTTGACAAACCACTGATCGTACAGTATGGAAACTATATGGTCAATCTGCTCAAGGGCGATTTTGGATATTCCATGAAATTTACAAATAAAACAGTTGCGGGTATTATAGGCGAGACATTTCCATTCTCAGCGGACCTTGGAATCCGTTCGCTTGTGCTGGCGGTTTCGATTGGTCTGGTTCTTGGTATCGTATCGGCGAGGAACCGCGGAAAGGGCATAGACTTTTTCTGTGTTATTGTCGCCGTTTTGGGAACGAGTATTCCTGATTTTATTATGGGAGCCGTGCTGCAGTATGGATTCGGTATTAAATGGGGGCTCCTTCCGGTAGCAAGGTATGAAGGGATCGAGTACACGATTCTTCCGGCATGCGCCCTTGCATTCTACACACTGGCATCTGTCTCGCGTATCATGCGCGCAAGCATGCTTGAGGTTGCCTCACAGGACTACATAAAGACTGCCCGTTCAAAAGGACTGGGTGAGTTCAGAATCACTGCAAAGCACCAGATCCGTAATGCGATCATGCCGGTTATGACCGTTATGGGACCAACCGTGGCATCTGTACTTACAGGTACGTTCGTCATCGAATCTATCTTTGCAATTCCCGGAATGGGAAAACATTACGTAGACAGCGTATCAAACAACGATTATTCCATGGTTCTGGGAATGACACTATTCTACGGCGTCTTCCTTATTATCTGTAACCTGGTTGTAGATATTCTTTATGGCGTGGCAGATCCGCGTGTACGTATCGGCGAAAGGTAGGTGTAGAAGGTGGCAGAATTAAAGAAAGAATCTTTTGTGATTAAAGGAAAAGATAACGTCCGTATGGAAAGTATCAGCAGACCCTCCCTCTCTTTCTGGCAGGATGCGTGGAGACGGCTGAAAAAGAATAAGGCGGCAATGTTCGGACTTACATTGATTATTCTCTATGGGTTATTATCCATCTTAGCACCGATGTTCAGTCAGTATACACAGTCCCAGATGGATGCAAGTGCAAGAAGCCAGATGATGTCATCCGCACACTGGCTTGGCACGGACTCCACAGGACGTGACCTCTGGGTCCGTATCTGGATGGGCGGACGCGTATCCCTTAGTATCGGTCTTATCGCCGCTGTTGTGAATATGTGCGTGGGCGCTGTAATCGGCGGTCTCTGCGGTTTCTACGGCGGCAAATTAGACATGATCGTTATGAGAATCGTGGATATATTATACGGTATTCCGAGTCTTATCATTACAATCCTTGTTGTAATGGTTCTTGGTAAAGGGATCGCGCCACTTATCATCGCGATGTGCGTGGTCGGCTGGATTGGGACCTGCCGTTTCGTGCGCGGTGAAGTTTACCGTATAAAAGAGCAGGATTTTGTTCTTGCGGCAAAGGTACTGGGCATTCCTGATTTTAAGATTATTGTGAAGCATATTATCCCGAATATCCTTGGTATGCTCATTACGAACCTTTGTATGGCAATCCCGGGCGCAATCTTCCAGGAAGCATTCTTAAGTTATGTAGGTCTTGGTGTCACGCCTCCGAACTGCAGCTGGGGCGTTATCTGTAAGGAGGGTATTGCATATCTTCGTAACTCACCGCACCAGGTATTGATTCCTGCATTCTTTGTCTGTACGACGATGCTGGCGCTCAATCTTCTTGGTAATGGTTTACGTGACGCGGTAGACCCGAAACTTCGTGGAACAGAATAGGAGGAAACGAAAATGGCAGAGAATGGTAATATTCTGGAAATGAAAAATGTTGTCTACTCCTTTCATACATACGGAGGAGAAGTAAAGGCTGTACGGGATGTGAGCTTTGAGGTAAGAAAGGGCGAGATCCTTGGTATCGTAGGAGAATCCGGATGCGGCAAAAGCGTTACGGCCCAGTGCATTATGCGGCTGAACCCGGAACCGCCGGGCTTCTTTGAGGGCGGAGCGATAATGTTCAACGGAAAAAATGTGCTTGAGATGAGCAAGAAAGAACTCCGGAAGCTTCGCGGCGAAGATATTGGATTCGTATTTCAGGATCCGATGACCTCGTTAAATCCAACCATGAGAGTCGGAGCCCAGATTGAAGAAGTATTCCTGGGAAGGACAGACGTCACGAAGCAGGAAGTAAAAGAGAAAGCGCTTGAGATCATGAAACTCGTAGGTATCTCTGACGTGGAAAAGCGTTACAAACAATATCCGCATGAATTATCCGGCGGTATGAAACAGCGTGTCATGATAGCGATTGCGCTTGTAAGCCGTCCGGGCCTTGTGATCTGCGACGAACCGACCACATCTCTTGACGTAACCATCGAGGCACAGATTCTTGACCTGCTTCTGGAACTCAGGGAGAAGCTTGGGATGTCTATTATCATGATTACGCATGACTTAGGCGTAATCGCACGTATGTGCGATCGTGTAATCGTAATGTACGGCGGAAAGATTGTAGAGAAGGGTACTGTACAGGAGATCTTCTATGATACGGCGCATCCATATACAAAAGGTCTGATCGGTTCGATTGCCAAACTGGACACCAGGAAAGGCGAGAGGCTCCAATCCATTGAAGGAACGCCTCCGGATCTATTCTTCCCGCCCAAGGGCTGTCCATTCGCGGCGCGCTGCGCATACGCCATGGATGTATGTAAAGACGAACCGCCATACCAGTATCGATTATCGGATGAACATTCGACAAACTGCTGGCTGCAGCATGAATATGCACCGGACACAGATATGAAGAAAAAAAATGCGGCAGCAATCGAAGGAAAGAAGGAAGGAGAGGTGAAAGCAGATGAGTAACAATGAAAAACAGCCTCTCGTACAGGTAAAAGACGTATGTAAATATTTCCATGTGGGAAAGAATGCAGATCTGAAGGCGGTAGATCACGTTTCCTTTGAGATCTACAAAGGAGAGACGGTTGGTCTTGTCGGAGAGTCCGGCTGCGGAAAATCCACGATGGGCCGTTGTATGATCCGCCTGTATGAACCAACCTCCGGTGAAGTAATCTACGATGGAAAAGATATTACGAAGCTTACCGGTGCCGAGAAAAAGGAATTTTGCAAGAAGGTACAGATGATCTTCCAGAACCCATACGCCTCCCTCAATTCCCGTATGACGGTAAAAGAGATTGTAGGCGAGGGATTAAGAGAGCACGGTATGCCGGCAAAAGACGCAGATGTAAAGGTGCAGGAACTGTTAGAGATTGTGGGTCTTAACAAAGACCATATGTCACGTTTCCCTCATGAATTCTCAGGCGGACAGAGACAGCGTATCGGTATTGCGAGAGCACTCTCTGTAGATCCGGACTTCATCATCTGTGATGAGCCGATTTCTGCGCTCGACGTATCTGTACAGGCGCAGGTAATCAATATGCTGAAAGACCTTCAGTCCGAGCGCGGACTTACCTATCTCTTCATTGCGCACGATCTGAGCGTTGTAAAGTATATCTCTGACCGTGTCATTGTAATGTACCTGGGAACGGTTGTGGAGACCGCCGAGACAGAAGAACTCTACGGCAATACATTGCACCCATATACAAAGGCTCTGCTCTCTGCTATTCCAGAGGCAGATCCGGACAGGGCGAAATCGAACAAACGAATCCTCATCAAAGGTGAGATTCCAAGCCCGATCAATCCCAAGAACTGCTGCCGTTTCGCAGAGCGCTGCGCATATGCGACGGACAGATGCTTTAACGAGATGCCGAAGCTTCGCGAGGTGAAACCGGGACACAAGGTTGCGTGTCACTTAGTAGAAGAATAGGCCGGGGCTGTCGGTTACTGCCGGTCCCCCCTCATAGAACAAAAGAAAAGACCCCCGGAAATCTGATGCTTATCACATCTGATTCCCCGGGGTTCTTCTTATCTTCTTCATCAATTACACTGTTCATTCCTCTGGTCTGCGGCATGAGGCCGGGCCGTCACCCTGCTAAACGCTCCCACAAACAGGATCCCTTTCGCCACGGATGACAACGTTATCGCCCACCAGATTCCATTCAGCGCAAGCGGCGTCATGGAAAGCACAACCGCAAGCGGCACGCGGAATCCGGTAAGCAGGATACTGATCATACTGCACAGCTTCGTCCTGCCAAGACCGGACAGGGCGCCGACTGTCATCAGTTCCACACACATAAACGCTTCACTGATTCCCACAATGATAAAATAATTTACCGATATACCGATAACCTCCGCTTCATGGAAAAATATACTGGAGATCGGCTCCGGGAACAGAACAAAGGCCAGCGTAATCAGACTCCCCCATATCACAATCGTCCATAACGAGATACGATATCCCTTCCGCACCCGCTCCATCTGCCCTGCCCCGTAATTCTGTGCGGCGAATGCATTGAGCGCCGCCGCGAATCCATCCGCAGTATTCCAGGAGACTGCTTCTACCTGTCCTCCTACGCGCTGTACCGCCACAGCCCCCGGCCCGAATACAGCCACCATACGGGTAAGCACCATGGAAATCCCGCAGTACACGGTCCCCTGTATCGCCGTAGGCAGTCCGATCCGGAACACTCCCCTGTAAAACTTCGGCTCCGACAGTCTGCATAGTCTCATCCCCGCCAGTATATTTTCAGTCCCCCGGCCTCTCCATATCCCGACGATCATCACCAGCATGACAATGAACTGGGCTGTGACCGTAGCGGCCGCCGCTCCGACCACCTCCAGTCTCGGAAAGGGTCCGATTCCCAGAATCAACAGCGGGTCTAAGATCATATTCATAATAAGTCCGATAAAATTCGCCAGAAGCGGCGTCTTCGAATCCCCCTGCGCCGTATAGATCCCGGTCAGCACTACCGTCATATAAGAAAATATCACGAGTCCGCAGGTGATCCGCATATATTCTTCGGCATATCTGACCGTCTCTGCGTCACCAAGATGAAACAGCGACACCAGCCCCTCTGTAAAGCCTACGCTGACCGCCGCAAACACCACCCCGAATACCAGAGTCATCTGCAAGGCTGCGCGGGCGTACTCTCCTGCTTCATCCTTTCTCCCCCGTCCGAAGGACTGTGCGACATTGACCTGTCCGCCCATCCTGGCAAGGGATGACAAGCCCTGAGAGAGCCACACATACATGCCTCCGACTCCGACTCCCGCCACAGCCTTCGATCCAAGCAGACCGATCCACGCCATATCCGTTATACTGTAAACCGTATTTAAAAAGGACGATGCCATGATCGGCACCGCCAGTGCAACCAGAGACCTCAGAATCGGCCCCTCTGTTAAACATACCTGTCTGTTCTTCATCTTATCCCCTCCAATTCATATTCGCCTTTTCTATACTCATATAATATCATATCCCTTATCACTTTACAAACCTTTTACTTTCATTTCACATACAATTCCACTTTACCTTCCTGCCCATCCATGATATAATCAGAATGTTTGGAAAGACTGGCTCCCGGATCCACTGACGCCGGTCTTTCGCCAACTGAATATTTTACCTTCGGTATCCTCTGGCAAAATCCACAGGAACCAGACCGACTTGGCAAGATATGCGAATATAACTACCAGGAGGAAGCAAGAATGATTACGATGGAACACGTATGCAAATCGTACAAGATTGCAAAAAGAAACGCCGGCTTTGGTGAGGCTGTAAAAGCGCTCTTTCACCGGGAATATGAGATTATCCATGCATTGAACGACGTAAGCTTCACCATCGAAGACGGAGAGATGGTCGGCTACATCGGCCCCAACGGAGCGGGGAAAAGCTCCACAATCAAGATTCTAAGCGGAATATTGACCCCGGATCACGGAACCGTCCTTGTCAACGGAAGGATTCCCTACAAGAACAGAACCCGGCACGTCAGCGAGATCGGCGTCGTGTTCGGCCAGCGTTCTCAACTCTGGTGGGATGTTCCCGTCATAGATTCCTTCGAATTATTGAAGGATATCTATTCTATTCCAGAACCCCTGTACAGGCAAAGCCTTGAAGAATTAACGGAATTACTGAACCTGACCGAGCTGCTGCGCTCTCCGGCAAGACAGCTCTCGCTTGGCCAGCGGATGCGCTGTGAGATTGCGGCTTCTCTGCTGCACCGTCCGCGGATCCTGTTCCTCGACGAACCAACCATCGGCCTTGACGCGGTATCGAAGCTTGCCGTCCGGGACTTTATCTTAAAGGAGAATCAGTCCCATGGTACTACGGTGATCCTGACCACCCACGATATGCAGGATATCGAAGCGCTTGCAAGCCGTATCATCCTGATCGGGAAGGGGAAGATCCTCATGGACGGCACACTGGACGATATCAGAAGAGGCGGCGATAATATTGATGAGACGGTGGCGGAACTGTACCGCGCATATGATATCTAGTATAACCATAACCGAAACGTATCGGTAATTCGTGTGGGTTATACCAGATTTTCTGAATATATATTATAGAAAGGATTTGTAATAAAATGAAAAAATACCTCTCCTTCTTCCGATTGAGATTCGCCATGGGCCTGCAGTACCGGGCGGCGGCTCTTGCCGGGGTCGCAACCCAGTTCGCATGGGGTTTTATGGAGATTATGATATTCCGTGCATTCTACCGGGCAGACCCCGCATCCTTCCCTATGAGTTTTTCGGCTACGGTATCATACCTGTGGCTTCAGCAGGCGTTTCTTGCCCTTTTTGCTGCGTGGATGATGGAAAATGAGATCTTTGACTCCATCGTGGACGGCAATATTGCCTATGAACTGTGCAGGCCGGTGGATCTCTACAACATGTGGTTCTCAAGAAGTATTGCGACGCGGCTGTCAAGAGCCGTGCTTAGATGCTTCCCAATCCTTATCGTCGCCGCATTCCTGCCGAAACCCTATGGCATAACCCCGCCGGCAAGCCCCGGACATTTTCTCCTGTTCCTGGTTACAATGATCCTTGGGCTTCTTATGACCGTTTCGCTCTGCGAGCTGATCTATATCCTCGCCTTTTTCACCATATCGCCGGCAGGGCTTCGGCTGATGTTTGACTCCGCCGCCGACTTCTTCGCCGGCGCATTGATCCCGCTGCCATTCTTTCCGGAAAAGATGCGGCAGGTCATGGAACTGCTGCCCTTCGCGTCCATGCAGAATGTCCCCCTCCGGATCTACGGCGGGAGCATGACCGGCTATGAGATGCAAAAGGCTGTCTTCCTGCAGGTCTTCTGGCTTGCAGCCATTACATTTACCGGGAAGGTGCTCTGTCTGCTGGCACAGAGACGCGTTACGGTACAAGGAGGTTGATGAAACGCTATGACAAATACACATAAAACCCTGCATAATACCACGCACAAAGATTCCGCACACAAGCACATGCGGCCACCCGGCCGGACACCTCATAATGAATCCAGAGTACGTAAGTCCATCCGGCTCTATCTTCATTACGTGTCTGTAAACATCCGGTGTATGATGCAGTATAAAACATCCTTTTTCCTGACTGCCCTGGGACAGTTTCTGGTATCATTTACGGCGTTCCTGGGCGTGTTCTTCATGTTTCAGAGATTTTCCAGGGTGGAAGGATTCACCTACAGCGAGGTTCTTTTGTGCTTCTCTATCATGCTGATGGAATTCTCCCTTGCGGAAATGTTTGCCCGGGGATTCGACCAGTTCTCCGGCATGGTAAGAAGCGGAGAATTTGACAGGGTTCTGGTCCGCCCCCAAAGCGAGATCATCCAGGTACTGGGAAGCAAATTCGAACTCACCCGGTTCGGCAGAATGCTGCAGGCTGTTGTGATGTTCGTATACGGGATTATCCGAAGCGGTATTGCCTGGAACCTTTCCAAAGTGCTTACCGTAATCTTTATGCTGATCGGAGGCACGGCTGTCTTTACCGCACTGTTCCTTGTCTATGCCGCGTTATGCTTCTTCACGTTAGAGAGTCTGGAATTCATGAATATATTCACGGACGGCGCCAGAGAATTCGGCAAGTATCCCGTCGGCGTATACGGGGAGAAGATGCTCTTGTTCTCCACATTTTTCGTGCCTTACGCGCTGATACAGTACTATCCCCTCCTGTATATACTGGACCGCCGGACACACCCAGTCTATATGTTCCTTCCTCTTCTGGCGTGCTGGTTCCTGATTCCGGCGCTTATGTTCTGGAAGTTCGGAGTGAGGCACTATAAATCGAGCGGTTCCTGACCGGCCCGGAAGCATAATATATTGCCCGCAGATCCATCCGCCATAGATCTGCGGGCAATATATTATTCTCCTGCACCGGCTCAGAATCCGCCTGACCGGTACGCTCTTGCAATGACATACGATGGCTCATAACAGGCGGCCATTATAATCGTCTATCACTTCTCAATCAGCTCGTCGTAAAACGTATACCCGCATCTGCCATTCTCTTTTGTATGGTACAACGCACTGTCCGTCTGGTTAAACAATTCATCATGGAATCCCTTCACGGAAAATGCAATCCCCACGCTAAGCGAATATTCGGGGAAATCCCCCTCAGGATGCTTAAGGATCTCGTTAATCGCGTCAATCTTTTCCCGGATGATCTGTTTCTTATCAACCGTTGTATTCTCCATAATGACCGCAAATTCATCCCCGCCGATTCTCAGAACATAATCTCCCTTTCTGAAATTATCATTCAAAAGATTCGCCACCTTAATGAGAGCCTGATCGCCCACATCATGTCCGTAGTTATCATTGATAGCCTTAAATACATCCACATCTACCAGTAAAAAGGCAAGTTTCTTTGCCGGATTGCGGAGGCTCTCTTTTAACTGCTCAAATGACTGCCGGTTCAAAAGACCTGTCAACGCATCCCGCTCCGCCTTCTCCCGGAGCATGTTCTGCTGCTCCATAGTCATCTCATATACATTGTTATATGTAGCCGCAAGATATTTGAACTCATAAGCTCCCGTAATCTCCAGGAAATTATTGTTCTTAATACAGTTCACATAGAGACGGATCGGCCTTAAGATCAGGACGGCAATCATAATGTAAGAAAAGATTACCAGTATCACGATCAAAACTGTATAGATGCTCTGGCGAATCAGTGCGTTCCTCATGATATTCTCACTCTCTGCCTGTTCCTTTTCACAGATTGCGATTACCCCGTCTGTAACGGTTGATATCTTTTCTTCTATCCGGCTCTTCATATCCCTGTATTCATCACTGAATACCAGCCCCACAGCGGCATCGGATTTTTCGTCGCCTGACATGGACAGTTCTTCCTCCGTCAGTGGATAGTCCGCTATCTCCGGCAACAGGCCGCTTTCATCCTCACCGGCAGATAACGCCGCAAGCTTCATGGCATATATCTCCATCTCCATGAGTTCATTGGATAACCGGAGGGCTTCCCGGGATGCATTAAGAATCTCCCCATCCTTCCCGCTAAGGTGTTCCTCCAGGGAATCAAGGGCTTTATCCCTTCTCCTGGTCTCTTCCACTTCTTTAAAATATTCTTCTATATAGGCGGTATCCTTCGTAACGGCGTAGAGACGTACCTGATCAGTCAGATAATCCGAACCTCTCTCTAAATTCTCTGCTTCCTCCCGGACATAAATGTATTCCTCCGTCATATCCGCCAGTTTCCTGTGATCCTGCATCACATGTATGATTCCGTCTCCGATCAGTATGGAGACAACAAGCGTGGCTGCTACCATCCATAAGCTGAGCGTCTGTATCCGCAATCCCCTCAGAGTACCCGCTTCTTTTTCTGTTATTGTCTGTCCATTCACCTTTTGTTCCCATCCCTTCACTCTGTATTTTCTGCCTTGCTTCTGTCCTTTAGTTTATCACAGTAAATATTATTCTACAAGCTTATGCTGCCCCGTACGCTTCTTCACAATCCGGTAGCCCTTTTTCAGATTCCGGACTTCTATCATCTCCATGGATACACCGCTCCTTTCTTAAAACATTTTCTTGAGAATATCATATAAAAGCCTTCAAAAACATATCATTTTCAAAGATTATCCTCGTCAATACATCCCAGACAAAACGCGGCAGAAATCTTGACTCCAAGACCTCTGCCGCGTTTTGTTTTATTCCTTATTCACCTCATAAGATTCTATCTTACAGCTGTGCTCCTTTGTTTTCACATCGTAACTGACCCCCACAAGAAGCAGATTGCCTTTATACCCTTCAAGCGCCTTGGGATAGCATTTTTCCTTAATCTGTTCGATGGCGCTTTCTGCAGTCTGATTCCATTTTAACTCAATTAAAAGAGCCGGTTTATCCGCAAACTGCTTCCGCGGAATATATACAATATCCGAACGTCCCTTTCCGGACGGAAGCTCCTTGACCACCGTATAATAATTGCGCGCCACATAAAATGCCAGTGAGATCGTATAGCTGAGCGCATTCTCATCATTGTACTGCAGATAGGAACTTTCATAATGAGCTTTTTGTACTGCTTTCGCGACAAAAGCTTCATCACCTCTCCAGGCTGCTTCCAGCGCAGCTTTGGAGTTCTTAAGTGCTTCTGTCACCTCTCCCCAGTCAGAATTCGTGATGGAATTCACATATTCATTCAGGATCTCATTGTTCGGAATAAATGCCTCCTCTGTGTCGCTTCGGTATCCCAGATATCCCAGATGAATCAGTAATGTCAGCACGTCGTCCTTCGAATGAAACGTAACCATATCATTTGTAAAGCTGCGAACGTTAACCGCCGCGCCATTTTTACCGTTCATCATATCTACAATGGTATCCTTAAGTCCTTCAAAATTCATATCAATATAAGCACGGAGCGCCTCGAAAGTCTCCGTCTGATTCCAGTAATACTGGAATTTGCCAAAACGCATGGCGCTTACCACAGAACGCGGATTGTAGATCGAGCCCACATCTTCGAGATAATATCCGTCATACCATCTCTTTGTCTCGTCAAAATCCATCTGATACCTTGCGCATAATTCTCTGACTTCATCCTCTGTAAATCCGACATATTCTGCCAGCGCTCCCTGGAAGGTCATAGAGAATTCGTCAAACATATTCAGCGCGCTGTGGGTTCCGTATTTTTTAATCGGGAGAATTCCGGTCATATAACACAAAGAGATATACCCCTTATCCTTCAGAAGATCCCGCAGGAAGTCAAGATACATCTTCTGCGTTTCGGTTTCTGATTTGTATTCTCTGAAAATACAGTCCCATTCGTCGATAATGAGAATATATGGTATTCTGGTCTCACTGTATAAATCCTGCATACAACCAATCAAATCATTCTTATCAAAAAAATCGACTTGCGGATATTCATATGCAAGCTCACGGATAACCCTGTTCCTCAGCAACGCCAGCATCTTTTCCATAGAATCTGTCCTGCTTAAGAACTCCTGCATATTCAAGAACAGGACGTTAAACTGGTTCATGTATTTTCCGCTGTCTTTATCTTTTGAGATTTCATATCCGGCAAACAACTCCCGGGAATCACAGCCGCGGCTATAATATGCCGCAAGCATGTCCGCAGTTACGGATTTCCCGAATCTTCTGGGCCTGCTCATGCTGATATATTTCTGCAAAGAATTCATGACCCTGTTACAGTAACGGATCAGTCCTGTTTTATCAACATAGATTTCCGAATTGGTACACTGGAAAAATTTTTCATTTCCCGGATTCAGATAGATTCCCATGGAATCCCCCCTCTCTCTTACAACAATTCTGATTGTTTGGCACTCTGATTGTTTCTTATGTAAGTATACACGAAAAGTTATGAAACCACAACAGATTGTGGTATACTGAAATCACTGAATACCGAAGAGCTTTACCTCCCTGCCCACCCACGATATGCAGGATATCGAAGCGCTTGCAAGCCGTATCATCCTGATCGGGAAGGGGAAGATTCTCATGACATACGGCGGCTCCTACACTTATGCTGCCGCACCTGTATTCTTTTTTATGTATTCCATTATACTGCGAGTACAATAGACATTTTGCCATCCTCGTGGTATAATACGAATCACCAAAGCACGTTTGAAAATTGTATAATCGGAAGGGGTGATACGATGGCATTAACAAATGACGATTTACAGGCAATTGCTAATTTACTTAAACCCGCTGCAGACGATATACATATGATAAAAGACAATATAAAAATATTGCAAGAAGATAATCGAGAACTCAAGAATGACGTTCAGGTACTTAAAGACGACGTTCAGGGGCTTAAAAGTGATGTTCACGTACTCAAAGACGATGTTCAGGGGCTCAAAGGTGATGTTCTGTTACTCAAGGATGACGTTCAGGGGATCAAAGGTGATGTTCTGGTACTCAAGGATGACGTTCAGGAGCTTAAAAGTAACGTTCACGTACTTAAGGATGACGTTCAGGAGCTCAAAGATGATTCGCAGGAATTGAAAAAACGTGCGGTCAGAATGGAGTTAACTCTGGAGAATGAGACGAATCCAGGCATTAAGATTGTTGCCGAAGGACATCTTGACTTGAACCGGAAGCTTAACGATGCATTAAGAGTTGAGAGTGAAAAGGAGTTGCTTCTCCTTCGGGTCAACCATCTCGAGAATGAGGTACGGAAAGTAAAAGAGAAACTTAATCAGACTGCATAAAATGCATAGATAAGAATCTTAAAACGCACCAGACACTGCACTTTGGCCAAAGACAAATCATACCTGCGAAACGGAGTTAATCATGATCGGCAACAGAGACATTTTCCTGGACAGAACAGACGTAAGCAAATTCTCACTTCAATTGAACCACTGCGGGATGCAGGAGTGCACCCCCGGCTTCTCCTATCAAATCGACTCGCGCCCCTATCATCTGATCCATTTCATACTGGCTGGAAATGGTTTCTTCGAGACGGGCCATAAGCTGTTAAGCCTGCATGCCGGACAGGCATTCTATATCCCGGCGGGAGTATCTGCCAGATACTACGCTTCCCTGACGGATCCATGGACATACGGATGGGTCGGATTCTATACCAATGCCGCCAATCCATTTCTCTCCCTTTTATTCGGCGGTGAGAACGTGATCGAATTCAAGATGCCTCTTAAAGAGACAGAGCAGAATCTTCTGTCCATTATCTCCGTAACAGACCAAAGGGTCGCCGATTATTCTCAATATGACAAAGACATCTTTCCGGGCGAACAGTTCACCACCATTCTGGGACTCTCCGATTCCCTGAAAGCGAACAGCCGGATGCTTAACTTCTTCTCCGGTCTGCTGAGATTCCAGATTCCGGAGGATACGATTAATCCCGTGAAGAATTCCCCGGCGATGCAGGCAAAGGCATTCATGGATGCCCATTACGGCGACCCGGTCAAGATGCAGGATGTGGCGGCCGCCTTAGGCATCCATCCCAATTATCTGTGCGCCGTGTTTAAAAAAACATACGGACAGACGCCCAGTGATTATCTGCGCTCCATCCGTATGTCTCAGGCTTCTATGCTGCTGGTTCTGACGGATCATTCCGTATCCATGATCGCCGAATCACTGGGATACGCCAATCCGTTTCAGTTCTCGGCCGTTTTTAAGTCCTATTATGGATTGCCGCCTTCTGCTTACAGAAAGAAGGGGTAGTACTTTTTAAATACCGCTTCAACAAGAAGGCACAGAAATAGGGGAAAGAATATATCTTATCACTATATCCTATATTTCCTGATGTGAATTTTATCCCGTAAGAGATATCCGGATATTTCTCACTCTCAATCAGCGTGCGGAGTGATTTTGACCTTCCGTTCGCCGATTTCACTTCAACCGGGATCAGCCCGGACATTGTCCGTACAAAGAAATCTTCTTCCAGCGTAGAATCTTCACGTTTATAGTAATAGAGCTCATACCCACTTTTGACAAGTGCTTCGCCGACCACATTTTCATAGAGGGCGCCTTTATAAACCCCCATATTCTTATTCGCCCGCAGATCATCCTGGGATTCATCATCCAGCATGGAGACAAGCAGACCGCTGTCTGCAAAATACAGCTTATATTTCGTCTCGTCATAATTCCCTCTTAGAGGCAATTCCGGGAAATGCAGGCAATAGCATAGATTAATGATTCCCGAATCATGCAGCCACTCGATACATCCTCTGTAATCCCTGAATCTTGCTCCTTTTGCAACCTTCGATATCTGAAACTTCTTGTTCTCTCTCGCAAGCTGAACCGGAATCTGGTTAAATACATTCAATATCCGTGTCTGATCCATTCCCTCCGCGTATTTGCGGATATCCTCCTTGTAATCTTCAATAAGCTGCCGCTGCGCCGCCAGCGATCCCTCAAACGTATTCTTCAAAATATAATCTCTCACGACCGCCGGCATTCCTCCCAATATACAGTAATCAAGAAACGCCTCGCTGCAAACCGACATCATAAGCTCACTTAAGGCTTTTTGTTCAGCCATATATTCGAAAAGTTCATCTATAAAAGAATCCTTATACCCTTTCGCCCATAAGAACTCTTCAAAATCCATCGAATACATCTGATAATCTGTCTTATAACCGACACTGTTACTCTCAATTCTCTTGTATTGTATTCCGAGCATAGAACCGCTGCAAATCACATCAAATCTTCCGTCAATACTAAAAAACTTAAGCGCCGTGGCAATCTCCGGAAATTCCTGCAGCTCGTCAAAAAAAATCAATGTATTTCCCTCTGCAAATTCCTTTGACGGATCAATCCTGGATATATTCTTGATAATATCTTCTGCTCTGAACCCGTCTTCAGTAATCATCTTGTATTTTGGCTCTTCAACAAAATTAATCTCAACAAGATGTTCATAGCTCTTTTCCCCGAAATGCCTGATGGATTCCGTCTTCCCCACCTGGCGCGCCCCTTTAATTATCAACGGCTTCCTGGACTCATCTGCTCTCCATTCTTCCAGAAAATAATCTACCTTTCTTCGTAAATATGCCATTCCCCCACCTCATTTCTATCTTCTCTCTATTATAGTATACGCATTTAATAACAAAGGCAAGCAGAAATACAAAAAAATGAGCGAACTTTATTTTAGTTATTACAAAAAAACGAGTGAATTCTCTGTTGAATATCACAAAACATGAGTGAATTTGCGGACGAATGTCCCATAACTTAATAGCTGCTGCTCTCATAATTCGCAAGCCCCTGTCTCAGCACCATACAGGACGCTGCAAGCATAAGAACACAGAAGAACGGGATTCCAAGCGCGCCCGCCCCGGTTCCTTCCTTGCCCAGAAGATAACCGACCGGATAGAAGCTTACGAATGCATAAGGAATCAGATATCCGAAGATTCCCTGAAAAACAGGCGGATAGATCACCATCGGATACTTCGCCATCTCCCCCAATGAGATCACAAAGTAATTCAGGCTGTTCTTCTTCCCTTCCATCCAGAAGGAAGCACAGCTCGCGATCCATATCATACACACTCTTATGATACATGCCTCCGCCAAAAACACAAGAAGCAATATAACCTTTTTCACATCCCATGAAATCTCACACTTCCCAAATCCCACTGCCAGAACCGCCGCCGCGATCACCATCTTGTTAAGCCCGTCAAAATCAATCTTCGCCGTCAGAAGCTGCAGACCCACCGGCACCGGCCTTACCAGGAACCGGTCTAATTCTGCCATATGGATCATATTCGTGATCTTCCACGCTCCCTGGAAGAAGAAGTTGATAAACCCTTCTGAGAACAGCAGGAAACCATAGAGAAGGAATATTTCCCACATCGTCCAGCCGCCCACCTGCGGGATATTGCTGTATATGATGCAGATCAGTCCCAGATTACATCCCTGTGAAAATAATGTAAAGAATACCATCATAAGAAAATCTGTCCGGTACTGCGCCAGCGACTTGATATTCTGCACCTGGAACATGATGTATAATTTGATATAAGTTCCATATTTTTGCATTCTGATTTTATCCTCCATACATTGATATCACACCAAATGCCTTCTTCCCCAGCAAACTCCCCAAAAGTCCTAAAACCACAATCCACACAATCTGCAGGAATATACTTATCATGCTCTCTTCCACCGAGAACGTCCCGATAAAAATGCAGCACGGCGTATAGATGATTCCCTGAAAAGGCAGATATTTCACAATCTCTCTTAAGACACCCGGAAACATCGCCAGGGGAATGAGCGCCCCGGAGAAAAAGTTGGTAAGTATCTCCCGCGCCTTCGTCACACCGTAAGAATTATCCGTATAGAAGCACAGCAGCGAGAAGATATACTGGATACAGAATTTCACTCCCATGCCGAGAAAAAGCGAAATCAGGAAGAGCGCTGTGCGCGTCCCGCTCAGATACTGCAGTCCGTTCACCGACAGATAGACGCTTCCAATCAATACAAAAGTCGCCGCAAATTCCAGTCCGGCAGTCCCAAGCATGCGGAAGAAAAGCATTCCCCGATAAGACAAAGGCTTTAGAAGATCCAGTATAATGTCCCCTTTCACAATCCGCTCTGCTATATTCATCTCGAATCCCATAGAAAAAACACTGTTGCACAAAAAGGCGACAAACACATACTGTTTCATGATCTCCCATGTATACCCATTCACCGCTTCCTGATACGTGAAAATACTTTTCCAGACATAATACAATACCACCGCCTGGATGAAATTCGCCAGCATACCGGTGATAAATGTGCTCCGGTATGCGCACCCCTCCAAAAATCCACATCTTATGTAAGCAAGATATTTCTTCATATTCATCTCCATTCTAATAATATGGCACAATGTTATATTAGTACTCCATCCGACCAGAAACCAAAGTCTTTAAACCAGATAGTGCACTTCATTCATCCGGTTATATGATCTGCCTCATGCTCAAATAACCGGATAATAATCTCCTCCAAAGTCATCTCACCGCCGTACTCTTTAAGCAGCTTATCAATCGTATCGTCAAACAGGATCTTCCCCTTCTCCAGTATAAGCAATCTCTGGCAAATGGACTCCAGATCCTTCATATCATGGCTGGTGAGCAGAATGGTGGTCTTCTTCTTGCTGTTCGTCTCTCTTAAGAATTCATAGATCTTCTGCTTCGCCGTTACATCCACACCGATGGTGGGTTCGTCAAGGAAAAGAATCGGCGGCTCATGCAGCAAAGACGCCGCCAGATCCGCCCTTACCCGCTGTCCTAAGGATAATTTTCTTGCCGGCTGTGACAGGAAATCATGGAGACCCAGGATCTCGCCGAACCTCTCCATGTTCCGGGTATACTGCTCCTCTGGTATACTGTAGATATTCTTGAGCAGGCGGAAGGACTCGATGACCGGAATATCCCACCAGAGCTGCGACTTCTGGCCAAATACCACGCCGATCCTCCTGGCATTCTCAATCCGGTTTAAGAAAGGATCCTTCCCCATGATCCTGACCGTTCCTTCACTTGGCTTCATGATTCCCGTCAGCATCTTAATGGTCGTCGACTTACCCGCTCCGTTTAACCCCAGAAACGCTACGCTCTCTCCCTCATGAATCTGAAAGGAAATCCCTTTCACAGCTTCCAAAGTCTCATATCTGGGCATGACCAGATGCTTCAGGCTGCCCATCATCCCTGTACGCTTCTTCGCAATCCGGTAGTCCTTTTTCAGATTCCGGACTTCTATCATCTTCATGGATACATCTCTCCTTTCTTAAAACAGTTTTCTTGAGAATATCATATAAAAGTCTTCAAAAACATATCATTTTCAAAGATTATCCTCGGCAATACTAATATATCCCAAACAAAACGCGGCAGAAATCTTGAATCCAAGACCTCTGCCGCGTTTTGTTTTATTCCTTATTCACCTCATAAGATTCTATCTTACAGCTGTGCTCCTTTGTTTTCACATCGTAACTGACCCCACAAGAAGCAGATTGCCTTTATACCCTTCAAGCGCCCCGGGATAACATTTTTCCTTAATCAGACTGCTTCTAACACGGCTTTGGAGTTCTTAAGCGCTTCCGTCACCTCTCCCCAGTCAGAATTCGTGCATGACCCTGTTACAGTAACGGATCAGCCCTGTTTTATCAACATAGATTTCCGAATTGGTACACTGGAAAAATTTTTCATTTCCCGGATTCAGATAGATTCCCATGGAATCCCCCTCTCTCTTACAACAAATCTGAACTTGTAACACTATGATCTTTTCTTCATAAGTATACACGAAAAATTACGAAATCACAACAGATTGTGGTATACTGAAATCACTGAATACCGAAGAGCAACTTAAAAGAAAAGGAGATGAAAAAACAAATGGGAAATACAGGAAAGGACAAGGCATTCGTCCACCCTTACATGCCAAACAGTGTCCCAAAGATCAAGCAACAGATGCTGGATGAGCTGGGTATAGAGAGTATTGATGAGATCTACAAAAGCCTGATCCCGGACGATCTGCTGTACAAGGAGCGGCTGGATTTTCCGGAGCCAATCCTTAACGAATACGAATTGAAGCGGCATGTGATGGGAATCTTGAACCGAAACATAACCACGGAGGACTATGTAAGCTTCCTGGGGGCAGGCTGTTACCGTCATCAGGTTCCCGCCATCTGTGACGAGCTGAACATGCGCGGGGAATTTCTGACCGCTTATTGCGGGGATACCTACTCCGACCACGGAAAGATGCAGGCTATATTCGAATACACCAGCATGATGGGCGAGCTTCTGGACGCGGATATCGTAAGCTATACGACTTATGACGCCGGACAGTCGGTATCTTCCGCTTTCCGCATCGCACTCCGGGCGCAGGCGGCGAAGGGACACGATAGACACCGGATCCTGATTCCGTCTACCATGAACCCGGAGATCCAATCACAGGCCCTCGCATACTGCAGGAATGCCGGTGAGATCGTCACGGTTGGCAGCGATGCCCGGACAGGCCTTATGGACTTACAAGATCTGGAAGAAAAATTAAAGGACGGCAGCGCGGCGGCTGTATTCTATGAGAATCCGTCTTATCTGGGATTCTTCGAGACACAGGCAGAACAGATCGCCGCACTGGCACATCGTTACCAGGCTCTTTGCATCGCACAGCCGGAGACCACATCTCTCGGCATCGTAGAGAGCCCGCTGAATCTGGGTGCGGATCTGGTATGCGGGGATATCCAGCCGCTGGGGATGCACATGCAGTTTGGCGGCGGGCAGGCAGGATTCATTGCGTGCAATCAGGATCTTGAACTTGCTGAACAATTCCCCACCTACATGTACGGCATTACCAAAACCGGGAAAGACGGACGCTACGGATGGGGCCGCGCGATGAACTACCGCTGCTCCCACGGAAGCCGCGAGAATGCCAATGAGTATTTCGGAACAGAGACAGGCCTCTGGGGAATCACCGCCGGCATCTATCTTGCAAGCATGGGACCTGCAGGGATGTATGAACTGGGCGAGACCATCCTGCAGAAGACAAGCTATGCTATCCGCAGACTGTCCGAAATAAAGGGTATCACGGTGAATCTGTTCGGCGGATCGAATTTCCAGGAATTTGTGATTAATTTTGACCGGACAGAAAAGACGGTCAAGGAGATCAACCAGGAACTTCTTGCCCGCAGGATCTTCGGCGGCAAGGACTTAAGCCAGGATTTCCCGCAGTACGGACAGAGCGCGCTGTACTGTATCTCGGAGCTGACAACAGAAGAAGAGATCGAGAATCTAAAAACTGCATTGACGGCAATCACAGAAGGAAATGCACGGAATCTAATTCCCGCACCGACGACAGACACAGAAGGGAGGCAGTGATATGGGATATATAAGAACAGACCGCGATTTCCACGAGGCGAGATGGGACGAACCAATCATCATGGAACTGGGGAATCCGGGGGAGCGGGGCGTGATGATCCCCCTTGCATCCGAACATATCAAAGAATGTGTGGGCAACGGGGAATCCTTAGTCCCCCGGGGGCTTCTGAGGAAGAAGAAGCCGGCGCTTCCGGAGATGTCCCAGATGCAGATACTGCGGCATTATATGCGACTCTCCCAGGAGACGATCGGGACGGATATCAATATTGACATCGGCCTTGGAACCTGTACCATGAAGTACAGCCCCAAGGTCAACGAACAAATGATACGATCCCCCAAGCTTACTGAACTTCATCCTTACCAGGATGAAAGCACCCTGCAGGGAATCCTTGAGATCATGTACCGTGACCAGGAATATCTGAAAGCAATATCCGGAATGGACTGCGTAAGCCTCCAGCCCTCCGGAGGTTCCCAGGCGATCTTCGCCAATGTGCAGACCATCCGTGCCTATCATGAAGCCAATGGTGAGGGAGAACAGCGCAACGAGATCATAACCACCATCCTCTCACACCCCGCCAACCCCGGAACAGCCGCAACCTTAGGCTATAAACTGATCACGCTCTATCCGGACAAGGACGGACTGCCGGACCTGGAAGCCCTGAAGGCATCGGTATCTGAGCATACGGCGGCTCTGATGATCACCAATCCCGAGGACACCGGTATCTACAACGACCGTATCCGTCAGTTTGTGGATACCGTACATGAGGCAGGCGGTCTCTGTGTCTATGATCAGGCCAACCTAAACGGCGTATTCGGGATTACCCGGGCGAAGGACGCGGGATTCGACATGTGCCACTATAACCTGCACAAATCCTTCTCCTCACCTCACGGCTGCCAGGGGCCGGCGGCAGGCGCCCAGTGCGTCTCTGAGAAGCTTAGAAGATTCACTGCGGTTCCGACGGTAGAATTTGACGGAGAGAAATATTACCTTGACTACAATCATCCGGACAGTATCGGAAAATTAAGGAAATTCTACGGCGTACCTGCGGTTCTGGTACGTGCCTACGCCTATATCCGCTCTCTTGGCCCGGACGGAATGAAACAGATCGCCGAACTGTCCATTCTTAACAATAACTATATGCTGAAAAAGCTGCTGACCATCCCGGGACTCAGTATGCCTATGGCAGAAGGAAGATTCCGTATGGAGCAGGCAAGGCTTAGCTGGGAGCAGCTGACGAAGGACACGGGAGTCACAACCGACGACATCTGCAGACGGATCGTCGATTATGGATTCCAGGATTATTTTGCCAGCCACCATCCAAAGATAATTCCAGAGCCATTTACACCGGAACCGGTGGAAACCTATTCCAAAGACGATATCGATGAATTCGTGGAAGCGTTCCGTTCCATCGCAAAGGAAGCATACGAGAATCCGGAACTGGTTAAGAGCGCCCCGCACAAGGCGGCACTGGCATCTCAGATCGACGAGTCCGGCCTGACAGACTGGGATAAGTTCGCAACTACATGGCGGGCATATAAAAAACTGAATCCGGACGCATAACAGACAATGTCCCCAATCTGCCGGAAGGCTGGAAAAGATATCAGAAAAATTAGAAAATTATAAAAGGAGACGAAAACATGTTAGCAGTAGTAAAAGAACAGAAAGGACCAGGCTTTGCGATCAAGGACGTTCCAATACCGGTATGCCGGGAGGATGACGTCATAGTAAAAGTAAAATCCGTCGGCTTCTGCGGCTCTGACGGGCCAATCCTTGCAGGAACCAGGGAGGTTCCTTATCCCTTGATCCCCGGACACGAATTCGCGGGCGACATCGTGGAAGTCGGAACAAAAGTAAAGGGCTGGAAGGCGGGCGACCGTGTCAGCGCATGCATCGTGATCGGATGCGGCAATTGTAAATACTGTATCGAGGGAAATGAGCCGCTGTGCGATAACCTGATCGAGACCGGTATCCATGTAGACGGTGCTTTCGCAGAATATGTCCGCGTTCCGGCGAAGGTACTGGTAAAGCTTCGCGATACCACAAGCTATGACTTCGGAGCGGCAGTGGACCCGGTGGCTTCCGCATACCGCACGGTCAAGCGTATGCCTCTCACATCCAAAGACACCGTCATGGTCTTAGGTCCCGGTCCCATCGGCCTGTATGCCACACAGCTTCTAAAGCTTCGCGGGGCACGCAAGATCATCGTTCTCGGGGCTGACTGCGACAGGGACCGCCTTGAACTGGCCAGGACCCTTGGGGCCGATCATGTGATCAATAATTCCATCGAAGACCCCATCGAACGGATACGCGAGATCACAGACGGCGAGATGCTGGATTTCGTCCATGACTGCGCGGGAGCCGTTCCATTAGTGGAGGTTGCCATGAATTCCCTGAAGAAAACGGGCCACTACTATATCACAGGCCTGTTCCATCAGCTGGCGCCCACCGATCTTGGCAAGGTCGTGCGCAGCGAAATCGACATACACGGCACCATCTGC
>CAMSTW010000020.1 GCA_947063855.1 uncultured Dorea sp. | reverse complement strand
CGCGACCCCGACCTTGGCAAGGTCGTACTCTACCAACTGAGCCACTGTCGCATCTTTTGTGTTCCTTACGTGTGTCCCTCGGAACAATAACTATATTACTACAGACTTTCTTATTTGTCAACAACAATTTTCAACTTTTTTTATTTTTCTGTGCCGCCATTATTTTCAATCCTGTGCCGGCCGCTTTCCATCAATATCATATATCCGGGAAACCCATTCTTCACAGGTTTCCCGGCAGACTGTCCTAAAAATGCTCTCCGCGGCTCACACGGCATCTTTACTCCTCTGTCTTCACAACCGCAAGCCCCAGCTCATCCAGCTGCTTCTGGTCCACTGCCGTCGGCGCCTCGGTCATCAGATCGGATGCATCCTTTACCTTCGGGAATGCGATTACGTCGCGGATACTGTCTTCCTTCGCCATCAGCATCACCAGACGGTCCAGTCCATACGCAAGCCCCGCGTGCGGCGGGACGCCATACTTGAACGCGGTCAGAAGGAATCCAAACTGCTCCTGTGCCTGTTCCGGAGAAAATCCAAGCACCTCGAACATCTTGCTCTGTATCTCGGGGTTGAAGATCCTGACGCTTCCGCCGCCGATCTCATTTCCATTCAGCACAATATCATAGGCCTTCGCACGCACCCGGCCCGGCTCGCTGTCGATATACTTAAGGTCTTCCTCCATGGGCATGGTAAACGGATGATGCATGGCCGTATAGCGGTTCTGCTCTTCACTCCACTCCAGCAGCGGGAATTCTGTTACCCACAGGAACTTGTAATCACTCTTATCAAGCAGCTCCGTCTGACGGGCCAGTTCCAGACGCAGAGCGCCAAGTACGTCCCATACGACCTTGTTCCGATCTGCCGCAAAAAGCAGAAGATCTCCCTTCTCTGCGTCCATTGCCTGAACGAGCGCCGACATCTCTTCTTCCGTCATGAACTTCGCAAAGGATGACTTCACAGTACCGTCTTCCTGGATCGCAATATATGCAAGTCCTTTCGCGCCGTAGTCCTTCGCGAAAGACACCAGCTTGTCTATCTTCTTACGGGGCATGCCGCCCTGTCCCCTGGCGTTGATTCCTCTGACAGAGCCGCCATTCTCAATCGCTCCCCTGAATACGGCGAATTCACATCCTTTTACCACTTCTGTCACGTCGTGAAGTTCCATTCCAAACCGGATATCCGGCTTATCGGAACCATAGCGGTCCATGGCCTCCTGCCAGGTCATCCTGGGGATGGGGAGTGTTACCTCAAGTCCCAGAACCTCCTTGAAGAGCTTCGCAAGCAGACGTTCATTGACATCAATCACATCATCCACGTCGACAAAAGACAGCTCCATATCAATCTGTGTAAACTCCGGCTGACGGTCCGCACGCAGATCCTCATCGCGGAAGCATCTTGCAAGCTGGAAATACCGGTCATATCCGGAACACATCAACAACTGCTTGAACAGCTGTGGCGACTGGGGAAGCGCGTAGAAATGTCCCTGATGGATACGGCTGGGAATCAGATAGTCCCTTGCCCCCTCCGGCGTGCTCCCGATCATCATCGGTGTCTCAATCTCCAGAAACCCCTCTTCTGCAAGAAACTGTCGGGTCAGTGTCGCCACCTGGCTTCTCATCATCAGGTTTCTCTGTAGGTCCGGTCTTCTAAGATCCAGGTATCTGTATTTCAGACGCACCTCTTCCCTGGTCTTTGCATTCTCCTCGATCGGGAACGGAGGCGTCTCAGATTCAGAGAGAATCCGAAGCTCTGTCGGGATAATCTCGATCTCTCCGGTCGCCAGATTCTCGTTGACGGCTCCGGAACGCTTCTCTACCCTTCCCACAACGGCAACCACAAACTCCGCCCGAAGCTTTGCCGCCTTCTCAATCAGTTTTGCGTCTGATTTCCCTTCCTCAAATACGACCTGGATGATCCCCGAACGGTCCCTTACATCCACAAAAACCAGTCCGCCCTTGTTCCTGTTCTTCTGCACCCATCCCATGACGGTTACCGTCTCTCCTATATTAGAAACAGCCAGTTCCGCACATCTGTGGGTCCGCTTTAAACCCTGCATCGACTCTGCCATGTTACTCATTCTCCTTCTTGCAAAATTATTCTGTTTATACACTGCCAGACGAACCTTGCCGCCCCGTCTGTCAAAACTCTAATCCTCTTTTATCCTCCTGCCCAGATATATTTATCCTGGAGCAAAATTCAAAAATCTACAGAACTTCCTCCCAGGAATCTGCATAACAATCCACAATCTCCCCATATCCGTCTTCTCTAAGCTGTTCCTTCTGGAACTTCTTGTTCTTCTTCATATTCACAATCAGCACCTGACATCCTGCCTCCCGGTCTGCCTTCGCAAGCTTCAGAACCTTAAGAAGCCCTTCCTTTGGAAGCTTCTTTTCCAGCAGATACGCCTTCTTATTCCTCTTCCCCGGAACTTCATACCCATTCTCCAGAAGAAGCATGACGATCCGTTCGAACCCGATGGAGAACCCGCATGCCGGCGTATCCTGCCCGGTAAACTTTCCGATCATCTTGTCATAACGTCCGCCTCCTGCCACAGAGCCGCCGAAATCGTCCATCCTGACTTCGAAGATTGTACCTGTATAATAAGACTGCCCCCTGACCAGCGTGGGATCGAAACAGATATGGAATTCACAGTCCTTCGCCGCCTCCACACTGGACATGATCATCTCAAGCCCTTCCGCGGTCCCGCTACTTAAGCAGTCCCCGAGTTTCTCTTTCAGATGACGGATCCCTTCCACATCCGCGGACGTCTCTTCAAAAAGGTGCAGATAAGTCTCTACCTGTTCCCTGCTGTATCCCATCTCCAAAAACTCAGCGGCTACTCCTTCTGCGCCGATCTTATCCATCTTGTCCAGGATGATGAAGACTTCGTCATAGTCTTCCTCTTTGAAACCACTGTACGCCGCCATCGCCTTTAAGATGTTGCGGTCATTGATACACACCGTAAAGTTCGCAAAATCAAGCTTCCCAAGCATGGCCGTCGTCGCCAGAATCAGCTCAATCTCCGCAAGGCCGGAAGGCTCGCCCAGGATATCTATATCGCACTGCATAAACTGGCGGAAACGCCCTTTCTGCGGTCGGTCGGCACGCCATACGTTCCCGATCTGCATTGCCTTGAAAGGAGAAGGCAGTTCATTGGCATGATTCGCATAATATCTTGCCAGAGGCACCGTCAGGTCGTAGCGAAGCCCCCCGTCTACCAGATCGTCCTCTGTCTTTGCCGTCTCAAGCTTCAGCTTCTCGCCGCGCTTCAAGATCTTGAAAATCAACTTCTCATTATCCCCGCCCTGCTTACTGCAGAGATTCTCTATATGCTCCACACACGGGGTCTCCATGGACTGAAAACCGTAAGTCTTATATGTATCCTTCACAAGCCGGATCACGTAATCCCGAATCTCCATCTCTCCGGGAAGCATGTCCTTCATCCCGGTGACTGGTTTCTTCTTCAATGATAATGCCATCGCCCTTCTCCTTTTCGCTGCCGTCTTATCAATCTATCCTATAGAAATTCCTTTATAGTCTGTATCATTATAATTTTCACACTATAAAATGTCAAGCTTCTGTAAAATACTTTTTATCCGGCCGCTTGTGATTTTTACCGCCAGATGCTATACTGAACCCATAGTCAGAAACCTCAACCCTTTATTCTACAGATTCCTCTCCTGCCGGTTCACATTCCGGCGCAGATAATTTCCAAGGTTCGTAATACACAGAAGTGTCACAACCAGAAATGCGCCGGGGATAAGAATCATCCACCAGGAATTGGACAGCAATGCTTTCTCTGCCAGGGAAAGCATGCTGCCCCAGGAAATGACCTCAACCGGCAGGCCGATCCCCATGAAGCTCAAGGTCGATTCTGCCACAATGGCGCTTCGGACATTCATGACCACCATGAACATGACCGGGGACACGAAATTAGGCGCTAAGTGACGCCATAATATATGAAAAAAGCTTCCTCCCATACATCTTGAGGCAATCACGTACTCACTGTTTCGAAGCCTTCGCACCTCTGTCCGTATGACCTTGGAGATACTCATCCAGCCTGTTATCCCGATTACAAACGAAAGGCTCAGTACATTTGCCTCCCCAAGAGCAGCCTGCAGGAAGATAACCAGAAGAAGCCCCGGCACGCTGAGAAATATCTCCGTAAACCGCATCAGAAGATGGTCCGCCCATGCGGGCGCACATGCGCTGACCGTCCCGTAGATCACCGCGATCACCGTAGATATGACCATGGAGACAATCCCTATAAACAGCGATATCCTGCCTCCGTACCAGACCATGGAGAAGATATCCCGGCCCATGGTGTCCGTTCCGAACAGAAACTCCTGGTTCGGCGGGACATTATAATTCTTAAGATCCAGATAGGACGGATCCTTTGTCGTGATCAGGCTGCAGGCAAGGCATCCTGTTACGATCAGAACAAGAACCGCAATAGAAACTACCGGTTTCCCTTCATACCATTTCTTTTTCTGTTCAGGCTCTACTTGCGCCGTCTCCCTCATACCGACAATCTCAAACTGTCCTGCCATAATCTGTCCCACCTCCATATCGTGACAATTCATTTACAACTTCTGTACTGGTACAGCGTTGCATAATTAGCAGTGAATTCTGTACCGCTGATACTGGTACAGCCTCCGCTAAATACCTTACTGTGGATTATTCAGTATGGGTTATACCCGGATCAATCTTCTCGCTGATCGCCTGCGCCGCCATATTACACAAGATTACCAGGCTCCCCGACATCAGGCACAGGACCATCAGGAGATTATAATCCTGATATCTCGCGCTCTCATAAGACAATGTCCCAAGCCCCGGATAAGAGAAAACCATCTCGACAATATAAGTCCCGCCCAGAATATGGGGCACAGAGACCGCCATAATGCTCAGATAAGAAGGCAGTATATTCCGGAGGCAGTGCCGGA
Source organism: uncultured Dorea sp. (assembly GCA_947063855.1). Taxonomy (GTDB): domain Bacteria; phylum Bacillota; class Clostridia; order Lachnospirales; family Lachnospiraceae; genus Sporofaciens. The sequence continues at coordinate 41,367 of CAMSTW010000020.1, read as the reverse complement.
ACATAATGCTTCTTTTCCCAATCCCTTTCACCCTCGCCAGCAGGACATAGTCCGCCCGCACTTCCTCCAGCAGCTTATTCCGTACCATATAGGCGTAATACCACAGATGACCAAGCACCACCACCGTCATAGGTAAGATCAGATGCCAGATACGGTCGGCAGTATCATCTTCCTTCCCGATGGTATAGGCTCCGCTGCTGGGAAGCCACTTGAGATTGACCGCAAATATCAGGATCAGTACCAGTGACAGCCAGAATTCCGGGATACAGCTTGTAACCGTCCCCACTTTACAGATGACGCGATCTAACATACGGTCCTCATGCCATGTGCACAGAACTCCCAGCAAAAGAGACAGCCCGAAGGTCAGGAAAAACCCGATCCCTCCCAGGAGCAACGTATTTCCCATGCGTTCTCGGATTACTTCCATGACGTCCATCTTGTATTTATAAGAGATTCCGAAGTCCCCGTGAAACGCCCGGTCAAGCCAGCGGACGTACTGCACCGTAACCGGGTCGTTTAACCCTAGCTTATCCTCCGCCCACTTCCGCTCCTTTGGGCTCATCTTCTCCGCACGGTCGCCGTAATAAGACGCCAGCGGGTCTCCCGGCGCAAGCCTGGCCATGTAAAACACCATAACCGACAGGAGAAAAATGCTTAATATAACGTATATAATCTTATGCCGCATGAGAAAGTCTCCTCCAATTTGTCATTCTTCACTGCCTCTTATTCCTTGTCTGAGGAAATATATCCCTCTGCATTGCCGACAGCAATTTCTTCGTGTACTCATGCCGCGGATTGGCAAACACTTCCCCAACCGTCCCCGTCTCCACCAGTCGTCCCTGATACATCACGCCGACCCTGTCGCACAGGAATTCCACCATCGCCAGGTCATGGGCGATAAACAGGAAAGAGAATCCGTGCTCTTTCTGCAGATGCCGGAACAGATTCACGATCTGTGCCTGAATGGATACATCCAGCGCCGCAACCGGTTCGTCTGCCACCAGAAGCTCCGGCTCCATCGCAAGCGCTCTGGCAATCGCCACCCGCTGCCTCTGGCCGCCCGACAGTTCTGCCGGATATTTATCAAGGCAGCTTGCATCCAGTCCCACATAATGCATCTGAAACCCGGCCTCCGCACGATGGGACCCTCTTGGCGGAGTGATATTCCAGATCTTCATCGGCTCTGCTATAATGTCGCACACCTTCATACGCGGATTCAGACTGGAATTGGAATCCTGGAAGATAATCTGCCGTGTCGTCCCAAGCATCCTCTTATTGGCGCGAAACTGTCTGCCGTCCCAGATATCAACTCCCTTGTACAGGATTCTTCCCGGCCTCATCTCTCCTGTCCCCGGCGCTTCCCGTGTCCGGATGTCCGCTGCCGCATCCGGATGCTTCCCGGCAGCTTTATGGAGGCCCTCCTGCAGTTTCACGTGTCTCTTTACATTCCCGGTCCCACGGCCCGACGGACGGCAGATATTCATAATACACCTGGCAACCGTCGATTTCCCGGAGCCGGACTCTCCGACCAGCCCGAAGATCTCTCCCCTCCTGATCTGGAAGGAGACATCGTCAACGGCGTTGACCGACAGCTTCTTCGCTATTGAAAATGTACGGGACAGATGCTGTACATCCAGTAATATTTCTCCATGTTTATCATTCTTATCTACTTCTGCATCCACTGTCTCCGTATTTTTGTATAAGTGTTCCGCACCAATCTCAGAATAAACCGCCCTGGCAGGACAATACCTTGTATTTTGGATTGCATTATTTTTTGAAATATTCTCAGAAGAACCGTCCGGCGGCTTTGGCGTATGATCTCCACAGCAAACCAATCCGGCGTCCGTCTCAGGTGCCCGCGGATCCAGAAGCCACGTCGCCGCATAATGTGTATCCGTTACCCGGAACATAGGCGGCTCTTCTTCATAGTCAATCCCAAGCGCATACGCATTCCGGCATGCGAAGGCGTCTCCCTTCGGCAGATTAATAAGAGCCGGCGGCATGCCGGGAATCGTATACAACGTATCCTTCCCCTTCGAACAAGACGGCAGAGACTGCAAAAGCCCCCATGTATACGGATGCCTTGGGTCCGTAAGTATCTCTTCTGCCGTACCCGTCTCGATAATCTTCCCGGCATACATCACCGCAACCCGGTCCGCAATCCTCTTTACAATTCCCAGATCATGTGTCACGAAAATAACCGCCGTATGAAGTTCTTTCTGGATACTCCCAAGCAGGCTTAAGATCTGCGCCTGTATCGTCACATCCAGGGCGGTGGTCGGCTCGTCCGCGAACAGGATATCCGGATTCCCGGCAAGCGCGGCTGCCAGCACGATCCGCTGCCTCATGCCCCCGGAGAAATGACAGGGATACATCTTCATCCGCTCTTCGGGGCGGTCGATCCCCACCAGTGTCAGTAATTCCACAACACGCGCTTTCAGTTCCGCCTTCGAGATCTTCGGCTTTAACACCTTCACCGCTTCTGCAATCTGCCCTCCAACCGGCATGACCGGGTTAAGCGCCGTCAAAGGATCCTGCAAGATCATGGAAAACAGCTTTCCGCGAAGCATTTGCATATCCCGTTCACGGTAACCCGTAATGTCTGCGCCCTTCACCAGGATACTGCCTGACCGGATACTTGCGGAAGGCGGCAGAAGCTTCATGATGCTTTTACACAGCACGCTCTTTCCGCAGCCCGACTCCCCCACAACCGCCAGCGTCTCCCCGGCGCGTAAGGAGAAGCTTACATCCCGGACTGCCTGCACGATTCCTCCCGGCGTATCAAAGCTTACGGAAAGATTCTTTACTTCTAATAATTCTGGCATTCCTTTACTCCATTTTCTATAAACTAAAATAAAAAGGTGTAAAGCACTTGACAATACAACAAAGACTTTACACCTTGGTTAGCGGGCTGCTTATTTAATTTTCCTGCTCTTTGGGATCGTGAGTTTCTATATACTCTATAATTGCTAATATTTCATCACTATTCAAACCCTTCTCCCTTAATTTCCGGATAAGGTTAACCACCTCTTTACCAGTCATATTCTCACCTACTTTCTATAAGTGCAACGTTTACTTTTCTAACTTCATTATATCAATCAGCAAATATGGTGTAAAGCTTTTATTCAATTGTCAAGGCACTTTATATGTAAGAAATCCGAACGTATGCTACTTTCAATCATTCCCTATCGTCCACTCCGTAATATTCCAGAAAATCCCGACGCCGTGATGCCCCATAACCGTCTCCGGCTCAATTCCTTTTATCCGAGCATCCGCCACATAACTGGCGTCCACATAGCAGATGAATGCAAAGGCCGGATCCTTCGCGAGTTCTTCCTGGAACTTATCATACGCCTCCGCCCGGACCGCCGGATCGTCCGACCGGCGCGCTTCGGCAAGATACTGATCCACCTGTTCGTTGGAGTACCCGCTGTAATTCGCACCCTTGTCCGTGCCGAATACCTTATAAGTATGATCGTCCGCATCAAAGGGACTGCCCCAGCCGATCAGATAAGCCATCTGTCCGCCCCAGTCCACCTGCGCCGGTATGTCCACCGTACATTCGATTCCAGCTTCTCCCAATTGCTGAGCCGCCGCCTGCGCCATATCGATACGGACCTGGTCTCCCGCGCCGACACTGATCACGAATCCAACCGTCTCTCCATCCCGCTCATAGAAACCACCGCTTCCCATCTTACACCCTGCATCCTCAAGAATCTGCCTTGCCCTCTTGGGGTCATAGTCATAATGCTCTACATCTTCATTGTTATATACATTCCTCTGCAGCGGCCCGTACGCCGGGATTCCCTGGCCAAGAAGCACTGCGTCGATGATCGCCTGCCTGTCGATGGCACAGCAGACTGCCGGAATGATATCCCGGTTCTCCCTCCAGTACTCATTCTGGAAATTAAAGAGAATTCCCCGGTAATCAGAGGTCTTCATATCGTAGCACCTATAACCTTCCCTGTCCGCATAGGCTCTTGCGTCCTTCGGGGTCAGAAGCGCCAGGTCAAGCTCCCCTGATTCCATCTGCACTGCTTTCGCATTGTCGTCCGGTACAATCTTGAAAATAATCCTGCCAATCCGGGGCACCTCTTTAAAATAATCCTCATTCTTTACAAGCGTAATCGCCTGTCCCACATCCCAGTCCTTAAGCTTATAAGGACCCGTCCCCACAGGATGCCGGAAAAAATCAGACTCCTGCATATCCTCGCCTTCTAACAGATGCTTTGGAAGCACCGCCATCGTCATATAGTCAAGGAACGCCACATTCGGCGCCGCCAGACGAAACGCTATGGTATGATCGTCCGTCACCGTAATCTCTTCCACGTCTTCATAATTGGGCGCATTCTCGGAGCCATTTTCCGGATCCATGATTGCTTCAATCGTAAATTTCACATCGTCCGCCGTGAAAGCTTCGCCGTCATGCCACTTCACGCCCTCTTCCAGGTGAAACGTATACGTACAGGTCTCTTCGTCGAACTCCCAGCTCTCCGCCAGACCGGGGATCACCTCATTCTCACCGTTATGGGCCGTAAGGCCGTTGAAAATCAGAATATTGATCTCGCCATGCTCATCCATCGCCGGATTGATCCGGGTATAATCGCCGCTGCCATAGATCAGCGTATCACCGTCGTCCGTATCCGGACCTGTGCCGCTGGAACCTGATGAATTCCCGCAGGCAGACAGAGTGAAAGCCAATATTACAATCTGTATCCAAATCTTTCGCTTTTTTATATTTTTCATGCACTATCCTCTCTCATAATGTTATTCATTGCCGCACTTCTTTTCTCCCAGACGGTTAATCTGCGTCGCGATATATCCCGCGCCATATCCGTTATCAATATTCACAACGGCAATGCCGTTTGCACAGGAATTGATCATGGTAAGCAGGGCGGACAGTCCGTTAAGATTCGCCCCGTATCCCACCGAAGTGGGCACCGCAATGACCGGCTTATCCACCATCCCGCCGATGACACTTGCAAGCGCGCCTTCCATTCCCGCAATCGCCACCACACAGTTGGCGCTCTGTATCACGTCAAGCCGCATGAGCAGGCGGTGGATTCCGCTGACTCCGACGTCATAGATCCGCTCCACACTGCTTCCGAAATACTCTGCAGTCTGCGCCGCCTCTTCCGCCACCGGAATGTCCGCGGTTCCCGCCGTGCAGACCGCAATCCTGCCGGTATGCTCCTTTTTTTGCTTCTCGATCTTCATGATCCGGGAGAGCGGGTCATATACAAGCTCCGGCAGATGCGGCTTTAATGCCTCATATTGTCCGGCAGAGGCACGCGTGCCGAATACTTCGCCGTACTCCTCGTATAACTTCTGATAAATATGCAGGAGATGTTCCGTCGCCTTGCCGCTGCAGAACACCACCTCCGGGAACCCGGACCGCAGCTTTCTGTGGGTGTCAAGCTTCGCATATCCCATCTCTTCAAAGGGCTGACGCCGGAAGAACTGCTCCGCCTCTTCTACTGTCATATGGCCGTTTTTTACTTTTTCTAATATCTCTCTTGTATCCATATTCTCACCTTTCCTCATATCCTGCACTATGTCCTGCCCCCCGCAGAATCTCTACTTCCTTTTCATCAGATAAGATTTCGAAAGCACTAAAAAAGTCACAAAAACACCGCCCGCCCTTCTGGCAGGCCTCTTGTCTTCATGACCTTATTCTTCTCTACTGTTATTTTCTGTTATTTTCTATTATATCCTGTTACCGGCCGCCAGATCCGTCCGACGCCGCTCCACCCTTCAGGGTGAATCATCTTTACCGTATGCGTTCATCTCATCCCTCAGCCGCCCGATCACAGCCCCTATCATATCGCTCATGGAAGTATTCTTCACCCCCACGATAATATTATTGCACTGGTTCATGGGAATCAAAAACTTCTTCACATCGCATTGTCCCACAGCCGCCGCCATGGCAGGCGTAATCTCCCCATACATGGAATCTGCAATGGCGATTCCCACCGGGCCAATGATCAGATCCGCCTTCCGGCAGCCGACAATCACCGCATTCTCTCCGGTCGCCCCATGGTCCGCCCCGGCTTTGAGCATATTGGAAGTGGCAAGGGTATTCGTACCCACAGCCGTGATCTCCACTTTGGGGAATTCTTTCTTAATGGAGGCGACCAGTTGTCTTCCCAGGCCGCCTCCCTGTGCATCTATGATCAGAATATTCATAAATACTCCTTCATTCTATATTTTTGCAACCCGGATTAGTCTTCCACTTCTATCTTCCGGATCTTCTTCGTGCGGATCTCTTCACAGATCTCACTGATAAATGTATCCAGATTTTTCTGTCCCTCGTCTCCTAAGAAACGGCTTCTTACGGACACCAGGCCTTCCTCCTGCTCCTTGGCTCCAACCACCAGCATATACGGCACTCTGTCAAGGCGCGCCTCGCGGATCTTGTAACCCATCTTCTCCGAACGCTGGTCAACGAAGCAGCGGATGCCGTTTGCTTTCAGCTGACTCTCCACCTGCGCCGCATAATCATGGAACTTCTCAGAGATCGGGATTACGCGTACCTGCTCCGGACACAGCCAGGTCGGGAACAGTCCCGCATACTTCTCGATCAGCCATGCAAGAGTCCTCTCGTAACAGCCCATGGAGGTCCTGTGGATGATATACGGACGGATCTTCTCACCGTTCTCGTCTATATAATACATATCAAACTGCTCGGCAAGCAGGGCGTCCCACTGGATGGTAATCATGGTATCTTCCTTGCCGTATACGTTCTTGGCGTTGATATCTACTTTCGGTCCGTAGAAAGCCGCCTCTCCGATATCCTCTACGAACGGAATATGCAGTTCCTGAAGCATGGAACGGATATGCCCTTCGGTCTCCTCCCATACTTCCGGCGCGCCGATGTATTTCTCCGTATTCTCCGGATCCCATCTGGACAGATGATAGGTCACATCCTCTTCCACGCCAAGAACCTGCAGACAGTGCTGCGCCAATGCGATACAGTCCTTGAATTCCTTGACCATCTGATCCGGCCTCACAATCAGATGTCCCTCTGTAATTGTAAACTGGCGCACACGGGTCAGGCCGTGCATCTCGCCGGAATCCTCGTTGCGGAACAGTGTGGACGTCTCACTGTAGCGCAGAGGCAGGTCGCGGTAACTGTGCTGCTCCGCCTTGTATACATAATACTGGAACGGGCAGGTCATGGGACGGAGGGCGAATACCTCCTTATCCTTCTCTTCGTCTCCCAGTACAAACATCCCTTCCTTATAATGATCCCAGTGTCCGGATATCTTGTACAGGTCGCTCTTTGCCATCAGCGGAGTCTTGGTGCGGATATAGCCCCGCTCGTTGTCCTCCAGATCCTCGATCCATCTCTGGAGTTCCTTCAGCATGATCACGCCCTTGGGCATCAGAAGCGGCAGACCCTGTCCGATCACGTCTACCGTGGTAAAGAGCTTCATCTCACGGCCAAGCTTATTGTGGTCGCGCTTCTTCGCCTCTTCCAGCATATGAAGATGCTCGGCAAGCTCGTCCTTCGTTCCGTAAGCCGTTCCATAGATACGGGCAAGCATCTGGTTCTTCTCGCTTCCTCTCCAGTAAGCGCCGGAAGAAGAGAGCAGCTTGAACGCCTTTACCCCCTTCGTACTCATCAGATGCGGGCCTGCACACAGATCTACCCAGTCTCCCTGTGAATAGAAAGAAATCTCTGCATCCGCCGGAAGGTCTTCAATCAGTTCTACCTTATACGGCTCGTTTTTCTCCTTGAAGAATGCGATGGCGTCTTCTCTGGACTTGGTGAAACGCTCAATCTTCGCGCCCTTTTTGATGATCTTCTTCATCTCTTTTTCGATGGCGTCTAAGTCCTCTCTGGAGAATGGGGCGCTCTCAAAATCATAATAGAATCCGGTATCAATGGACGGGCCGATCGCCACCTTCGCATCCGGGAAAAGGTTCTGAACTGCTTCTGCCAGCACATGGGACGCCGTATGGCGTAAGGCGGCAAGCCCCGGCTCATCCCTGGCTGTGAGGATACTAAGCTTACAGTCTCTGTCAATCACGGTGCGCAGATCAACTACCTCACCGTCAATCTCGCCCGCACATGCGGCGCGCGCCAGTCCCTCGCTGATGTCACAGGCAATATCGATGATGGATTTCGCCTCTTTGTATTCCTTTGTTGATCCGTCTTTTAATGTGATAATCATATCTGTTTCCTTCCTTTCCATCTCTATTTTCAAACATGCTTCAGGGCGCCCGGGAAAAGCACTGCCTCGCCTGCGCCTTCATACGTCCGGCGGCAAAAGCCGCCGATTCATAGATTCTTACGGAGCAGCGAAGTTTCCTAATATTATATAACAAAAAAACGCCCCTTACGACTCCAAAGAATCATAAGGGGCGGGTCAGATCTCTTAACCATGAAACACCATGAGCAAATCTTAGCCGCGGTTCCACCCTTCTTGCTATCCGCCTGCGCGGATAACCACTTCATTAGATGATAACGGAATCACCGGACCGGATTAGGGCCACTCGGAGCTGGTCTTCAAATGCTTCTGCAATAAGATGCTCTCAGCGCCGGAATCCTGAAACTCTTATAATATGCTTATTATACTTCCGGGCATCTCTCTCTTTAATGTTCCGCATTCTACTCTTCTCGTCTGCGTGTTGTCTTTCTTTTCAAACTATTATAACACAGGTGATCTGATTGTCAATAGCTTTTTCTTCCTCGAGTTTACGCAAAAATCTTATCTTGTTACTTTTCAGTGTAACGATGATATCGCATCAGAGCAGCCTTAAAAGCTGTATCAGCTCATGCGATTTGTCCGTATCTGACGTGGTCTGTCTGGTATCAAACTGTGAAAAACGATTGTCACGATAAAAGGATAACAGCTTTTCCTCATTTTCAGCTTCCAGGAATGTAACCATACCGCCCAGCATATATTGTGCATCCTTAATCACAATCCATGCTAATTCTACAAGCTCTTTTCCCGTAATCTTGTTATTTACACCATTCGTATAATTTTTTCCAAGCTGGGCAATCAAAAAAGCTGACATAGTATATGTATTTGAACTTTTATCCAGTTCACTGATACGCAACAGTTTTCTTTTCATTGTATTACTTATGGTTTCGCCTCTGACCGACAAAGACTTTAACGCGAGAGTAAAATATCCCACCAGTTCCTTACCTTCCACAGAAAACACAAGATATGTAACCGACTGGCTCTTTTTTGTAAATTCCACTGCATTTTTCTTTAAAAAATGCTCTACATCCAGGTTCTTCGGGCACGAAAAACCGGAAAGCACTCTGGCAAGCATTGGCTCTCCGGCTTGATTATCATTTCCTAACGCAAGATAATCACGAATATTGATATAGAAAAACTTATCATTAGTCAGCATTCGCTTTCTCCCATTCTCTCATAAATTCTCTCAGCTCTTCTTCCCCTTTTATCTGTCTTGCAGCCACAGGAGTACGGACAGGACGGTTTTTGGCAGATTCTTCAATCGCATTGATAAACATCTCCACCTGTTCCTTGCCAGAAATGACAAAATTTTTCTTGATACTTGAAGTTGCCATAATAAACACCTCCTTTGTTAGTATGGTTCTTCTGTGACAATTCATACTTTCCTATCCCTATTTTATTACCTTATTTCGGTTAATGCAACAAATCTTTTACGAATTTTTATAACCACTTCATCAATCAATGCGTGCATCCTCCTGTATTCCCCTACAATGAATCTTTTCCTGCAATCCGCCGCTGCACTTCAATAAACATCCTACGGAATCCGGCATTCACAGGGTACTGCCGTCTGGCACTTGCCACAGCCAAGACGCGGGGCATACTCTTTCTTCACATGTATAAGCCAGTCATGACAGGGCTTATGCTCCTTGCCTTCTTCCGAAATCGCACGGACCGGACACCGCTCAATACATCTCCCGCATCGGATGCAATAATCATACAGTCCCTTGTAGGGACGCTCATCTGCCGGAAGTTCCAGCGCCGTAACAAGGCTTGCGAATCTTCCGGCCATACCTTTGCGGGTAATGATCCCTTTCGACAGCCCGAAAGTGCCAAGTCCGCACAGATAAGCCACATGCCGCTCCGACCACATACTTCCATATACTGTTAAATCAGAACCGCCTGCGCCTGATTCCAAGCCGCCTGCCGCTGCGTCAGAACCGCTTCCTCCTGTCGCAGCGCCGCCCGCCAATACATCAAAATCCATCTCCGGCTTCTGGTTCATAAACGCCCGAAACCTTTCATCCAACGCAGGGGCACAGGCCGGATACCCTTCTTCTATGAGACAGTCCCTGAGCCTGGCGATAAAGGTACGCAGGAATTCATTTCCCTCAATCCTGCAGTAGAGCCATTCCAGAGACGGCGTCTCAGATTCCGCCCGGTTGCTCTTCCTCGCCTCTTCGCTGATTGGGAAGAATAAGGATACTACTGTCCTCGCTCCCGGAAGCCACTCCTTGGGCGAGCGATGCCAGGGACCGACTGCCTCCGGCTTCTTATAATCCAGAAACATGGGATCATCCGCAGAACCAATCCCAATCAGGGGTTCATCGAACATCCGAAGCTTCCCTGCCGTCCCATCCCCCTTCTCTACCATAACAATATTGCCTTCCGTCTCACAGAATACCTTTTGCACCAATGCTTCCAACCATCCTCGTTCCATACTGTTCCCTCCCAAATCCCTCTTTTACCGTCCATTGAAGACTGTTTATATCAGTCCTCCGCTTTTTTCAGTATAACACAGATTTCAGCATATGATAATTACATTTTAGAAACTTCCCGCATCTTCCTTGACAAATTTTAGTGTTGTCTGCCAGCGGCGGATTCCAATTTATACGAAGTATCTCATAATTTCGACTTTTCATAATTATACGGGATACTCGTACCCACAACAACATCTTCAATCTTGTCCAGAATCAGCCAATCATCCATATTCCCCTGATGTTCGAAATCCAGCGGTTCGATCTCCTTAACCTCTTCAAATTCCACCAGGCACAGGCATTTCTTATGCCAGCGTGTCTTCTGCTTTTCAGACAGATTTAATTTGTCCTGGTTCTCCTCCAATATTGATGTGATCTCATCGTCCGTCAGCTTCACATGATTCCAAACCGCCTTCACAACCGCCGTGGCCGTTATCGCCGCGCTGCCTTTTTCCATAAAATAGAGTCTCTCCCCTTCAAAAACCCGGCTGTGGGGAATCTTTCTGCCCGCAGCGCCGCGGACCACCATCTTCTTTGTCCCCGCAAGAATCTGATCCAATACTCTTTCACCCTTTTTCCCGGCGTTATCACAATAGACCAAATGTACCATTTTCTAATCCTCCTCTATGACTGGTATCCATATCTGACTTAAATAGTCTGTACTGTAAGAGTTCCCGTCGCTGTACCATTCTAATTCCGGACAGGGAGCATGTTTGAACGGATATTTGACCAGCCATTCCTCATTTAGATATTTCCAGCCCTTCTGAATCGATTGCGGGATCATACCTATACAGTCAAATACTGCCCAGGTTGTTTCCGGCAGCACGATTTCTGTAAATCTGTCCGGTAAAACGCCGCGCGGTATATTTCCGTCCGATCTGACCATGATCGAATATTCTATTTCACAGGAAGTCTCATCATAATAACCAAACAATCCGAACATGCCTTTGGGACTGCCCTTATCCAAAGCGGCTAATTCCGCAAAGACGCCGTTTCTCTGACACATACTCCAGAACTCGGGAATCTTGGAATAATGTGCATTGTCCACACATGAAACTTTGATACTTTGTCCAACCAGCCGCAGACCCGGTTTCCGTTCTAATCTCCATGAATACTTTTGCTCATCCGCAATCTGCATCCTGGGCATGACCGCCAGCGGAAGGTCTGTCCTTCGTGCTTCCTTTGGAGAAACGCCGTGAAACCGTTGAAATGCTTTCGTAAACGACGTCGGCGAATGATAACCATACTTGTAGCTTATATCTACGATCCGCAAATCTGTACTTTTTAAGTCATAGCCGGCTAAAGTTAATTTCCTGCAGCGGACATATTCAGCGAAACTGATCCCGTTCATATAGGAAAATACTTTCTGGAAGAAATCAAACGAACATTCTGCCATTTTTGCAATCTCATCATTGTTGACAGGCTCTTCTTTACTTTGCAGATGATCCTCAACGTAGTCAATAATATTTTGCAATTTCTCATTCCAGTTCAATTGTACAGGTCCCCTTTCCCGAATCCATTTTAACATGTACAGCATCGACTTTCAGCTTATTTCAGGTACTGACCGGATAGCTTCAGCCAAATGCAGGACAAAATAAAGGCTGATGCAATCTTTATTTTTTGCAGCAGCCCTGTATTTATACCAATCAATATCTGTTGTGCACATCCTCCGCAAAGCACATCAGATCTTTCAGTTCGATTACTTTTCCGTCATCCAGTACCGCCCTGCCGCTCATCCTCCCGAATACCTGATGCTGATCTGTCTCGATAATCAGAGCCGACGTCCTCGCCGCACGGTCAAGTACCGGTACAAAATCCATCTCAAATCTTCCGTCACTGGAGGTGAATTTCCATGGTTTCATGTAATCATCCTCAGGGATGTGGAAAGTCACATCATCAAGCTTATGCGCCGCTCCGTCATAGAAAAGAATATTCTCAGACGCGGCAGAAGTATCCCCAAAGCCATACCCGATATTGAATCCGAACGGCTTCCCGTCCGCCATACAGTTACCGGATCCCCAATACCACCGGTTATCGTAGGTCCATACGCCTCTTCCCCAGTCCAATGTCCCAAAGTCTGTCTCCGGGGAAAATGTATAGGTCTTCCCGTCATAACGCATGTGGCCGGCCGCGCGCATACAATTGATCTTCTGGTTATAATAGAACGCCGTCTTCTTCTCCTTCCACGGCGTTGCGATCACCATCGTATCCATCTTTGGCTGCCGCAGCGTGATATTGCATTCCAGATCTTTTCCCTGACAGAAATCCCGGAATCTGCACAGAATCCTGCGCTTCCCTTCCTCCTTACGGAATTCCATATGGAGCCTTTTGTCATGGTATACGGTATTCCCTTCTTCCGAGGTAACAGGCATATGAAGCCTCCCCATGGTAAACGGATTCAGAATCGTCTCCGTATGCTCGAAGCCCTCTTTGAAATTCAGCAGGGAAACTGACTGCAGTCCGATATATCCGTCGTCCGATATGGTAAATGCCCCTGCAAAATCCTCATTTAACACCAGATAATAATCCCACTCCTTGATCCTGAACGCCGGCGCTTTAATCCTGGATCTGTCGTAGGTCTTAAGCAATTCTCTTGACCATCCCGGTTCGCTTAACACCCCGCCCTCTGTCAAAAGCTGTCCTCCTGTGGTCACTTCATGATTCCTCATAGTCTTCTCTCCTCTCATCTTTTTATATTTACTACCTAGTGCACCCACATCGCCGTCGAACTTTTGCCTGGCACTGGCACGTACCAGCCGGCTGATTGTCTCCCGCTCATTCTGCTCTCTCAAACTTCACGTTAATCGAACAGATCTCCGCAATCGTCCCGACGCGCATGTTAGGCCCGAATATTCCCACTCCGGAGGTCACGATATTATGCATATTCCCCTTCTTCATATATCCGCAGGCATTCTCCCACATCAGACGGATCGTAAGATTCCCCGGGAATACCTGCCCGTCATGGGTATGTCCGCACAGATCCAGATCCACTCCCGCATCTGCCAATTCCTCTAATTCCTTTGGCTGATGGTCGATGACGAAGACTGGTCTTGACAGATCCATATCTGCCGTAATCTCCTCCGGCGTCTTGCGCGTCTTAATCCCCCGCCCCGGACGGTGTCTGTCCGGACGGCCGTAGAGATAGATACTGTCCGCAATCATCACAGATTCATCCCGAAGAAGCGTGATTCCGGCTTCTTCAAGGAACGCATCCATCCGGACGTCGCTTTCCTTCTTCCTGCTGCCCCCAAAGGTAAACCCTGCCAGAATCCTCTCCTTGATATCGTGATTTCCATAACAGGCATATACGCCGTACCTGCTCTTAATTCCCTGCAGTATGGAGATTAGTTCCTCCGGATTCTCCAGCGCCTCATATTCATTGTCAAAGATGTCCCCGGCAAAGACTACCAGATCCGGATCCTCCGCATTGATCTTCTCCACCATCTTCCGTATATGGTCACATCCGATGTTATATCCCATATGCAGGTCCGCCGCCATGACTACCTTCATCTGCCCGATTTCTCCCGCATCCTTTGCAATCACCGTCTCGTACCTTGTCGTACGGATATTCCCCGCATTGATCATCCCCCAGATACTGAGCACTGCGATACCAACGGCGCAGATGATTCCTGACACGATAAACACTCTGAAACTTCTTAACTTCTCCTGGTTGATTCTCTTACTCCTTTTCAGAATGACATGGATGACGTCCGCCGCTCCCACCACCAGGATCGTATAGAGCAGAATCCCAAGCCAGTAATTCCCGATCTTCACGAAGAAACGCTTAAAAGGCCCTGCCGGGAGAAAGAACCCCACTCCCATCGCGCTGGCAAAGAATATGTATACGGCGGAAACAATCAGGCGGGAACGGAATCTCCGGAATTCCTTTCTGCAGGCGCTAAGCCAGCGGATCAGCCATCTAATGATATAGACTTGAACCAATGCATATAACGGAGACAATATAACTGCCAACATAATAATCACTACTCCTCTTCTTGTCTAATTCAACTTACGTACCTTGATTGGCGGCAATCCCACATTTGCGCCAGCGGCTGGTAATCCGTAATCCCTTTTCCTTCATTGGGATGTCTTGAAGAGTATACGCAGTCCGCGAGAAAAAGCCCCATAAGCGCCAGACAACCATACACCAGCGCCTGCTTTTTAATCCCCCGAATCCAGTTATCCAGAAGAGGCGCCGCGACATAGACGAAGACCATCCCGCCAATCCCGAACACAAGCAGGCCTTCCGCACAGATCCGCCCGTTCAGGTTCAGGAAATATCCGCTGTAATCCCACCATTTCTTCCCGTTATACGCTTTCTCAAGATAATAGGACGTCCCGTACTCCACCGCTCCGCACACAAGCATAATGCTGAAAAACTCTATCACCGGATGATTCCGGATCCTGTTAAGCGTGGTAAGGATCAGTACCCCTCCCGCGCCATAGATTGGAAGCCATGGCCCGTGAAAGGTTCCGCGGTTCACGAACACGCCGTCCAGCACCACATGTATGCCCACTTCCCATATCCAGCCAAGCATGGAAAAGAGAAAGAACAGCATAATCAGGGACCAGACCGAATAATGCCGCATGTAGTGGAACATCTCTATCCGCTTCTGTCTCCTCGTCTCCGGGAATCCGGACAACCGGACCGGATAGAGCCTTCCCTCCACAACATCGTCAAGCATGCCAAGGCGTACCTGCATCTCCCGGCTCTCCTCGTAAGCACGGTCTGCTTCTGTAATATTCAAAGAGATCCCAAGCCAGCCCGATAACAGCCCCCGGATCCCCTTCGCCTCCGGTATTCCCACTTCCAGATCCTTCTTCCATTCCATCACGTCCGCATATGCTTCCTCCAGCGCTTCCCTTGGCGCCGGCTCATAAAGAAATCTGTCATTCAGCAGTTCTGCTCCCGGTATCCCCGCCTCTTTCGCCCTTCCGCGAAGCCATATATAATATTCACAGAACGCCGCCGACTGATATGGAATCGAGAAAAGCACTTCACTGAGTCCCATAGTGACTGCGCCCAGAATCCACCAGCCCAGAAAGGAGCATTCCATCACGAAACATTCCCACTTATGCCCCCGCATCATCCGCCTGGACAGCGTAACGGCTTCCCGCCCTGTCAGGTCCGGATTCTCCGCAAGAATATACGGCACCAGATAATAGGAATAATACTTGATCATGCCGCCGACGATCGTAAGCGTCCAGAAGAACCGGTACACGGTGCGCAAAAGCATCGCCCCCGTCACCTTCAGCCACCGCTTCGCACGGAGCAGGAAGATGAACCGCTGGATCGGCAGCTTCTCATAGCATCTCCCTTCCAGAAACATCCTGGCCGAGATCACCGCATATGTATTGACAATCAGGACATAGAAGCCGGTCACTCCCGCAAGCGCCAGGATTACCAGAATCAGGCTTCCCAGATTCTCAGAACCTGACAGAGAATTGACGCCGGATACAAACATCACGAACAGAGAGCCTGATGTGACCGCATTTACCGCCTTCGATAGCGCCCCCCGGCTTCTTCCCAGTATCCGGTTCCCCTGCTCGGATCTTGCAATCTCCTCCTGTCTGAGCTTCTCCGAGATCTCTCTGCCCTTCTCCGGATCGCCCATCATGATGTGCTCCAGCACGTCCATAAGTCCTGTGCTTCCCATGGCAACTCTTGTGTCAGCCCCATCCGGCGCTTCCCCGTTTTCCTCAAAGTTCATGCCTGTGCCTGCCGCTTCTATATCTATACTTATATCTTCATCCTGCCCGGAATACATCCTCAGCGCATTGTCAAAGCTTGAACTCTGTATCCCCAGAAATATGGCGATCAGTCCGGTCATTACCAGAATCATATAGTGTCTCTTCACTGCCTGTCTCGCTCTGCCTTTTATCTCTCGTCTAGTCATCCTGTTCCTCTTTCACCGCCGTATATTCTTTCTATCACAGATCAATTCTCATATCACCGTTCACAGAATCGTAAATAAACCGTAACTTTTTACCACAACTCTTATATAATACCTGATTTGGGGAATCTTGAAAATATATTTCTTGAATCTTGTAAGAAATTAAGAATTTCATAAGAACAAAGAATCTATAACCGGCGTGACTTGCGCCACGCCGGCTGTATGGAGCGATTCCTGCCTGTAAGGCCGTATCTCTGCTGCCGCTCCCAATGCTTCCTGCCTGTAAGGCCGTATCTGCCGCCGCTCCCAATGCTTCCTGCCTGTAAGGCCGTATCTGCTGCCGCTCCCAATGCTTCCCTGCCTGTAAGGCCGTATCTGCTACCGCTCCCAATGCAGCGCATTATGCTCGGTCCTGCCGTCCCTAAGCATCAGTTCGTTTACTGCTTCTCTCGGATCCTTTCCTTCAAACAATACTTCGCTTACCTTATCAATAATCGGAAGAGATACTTCATATTTCTTCCCAAGCTTCACGGCGGCTTTGGCCGAGTATACGCCCTCCACTACCATCTGCACTTCATCCATCGCTTCCTGCATAGTCCGTCCCTGTCCCATAAGGTAGCCTGCCTTCCGGTTACGGCTGTGGACGCTGGCGCAGGTTACGATCAGGTCGCCGATTCCCGTAAGCCCGGTAAAGCTCTCGATGGCGCCGCCCATCTTCACGCCCAGCCGTGCAATCTCCGCAATCCCTCTGGTGATCAGCGCCGCCTTCGTGTTATCGCCGTATCCCAGCCCGTCCGCGATTCCGGCGGCAAGGGCAATCACATTCTTAAGAGAGCCTCCAAGCTCCATGCCAAGCATATCCGGACTGGTGTATACACGGAACACCTCATTCATGAACATCTCCTGCAGATACCTGGCTGTCTCTTCCTTCTTCGAACCCACTACCACGATGGTCGGCAGGCCCCGTCCAACCTCTTCCGCATGGCTTGGCCCTGAGAGAACCGCCACATCCGCCTGCGGAATCTCCTGCTCAATCTGCTGGGAAAGGGTCATCAGCGTACTCTCCTCAATCCCCTTCGCCACATCAACGATAATCTGTCCTTCTGCCACATAGGGACTCATACTGCGGGCCGTATTCCGCGTAAAGGGAGACGGCACCGCCAGCACAAGAAAGTCCTTTCCCTTCACAGTGCTCTCCACATCTGTCGTGAACGCCATATCCTCCGGAATCTTTACCCCGGGCAGCTTACTCACATGCTCCCTCTTCTCCGACAGCATCTTTACTTCCTCTTCACTTATGGACCACACCGTTACCCGGTGCCCATTCCTGTGAAGCAGCAGAGCCAGCGCCGTCCCCCAGCTCCCCGCTCCCATAATACCTACATTCGCCATACCTTTCCTGCTCCTTTCTATAATTCTTCCCCCTGTACAATTATAAATCCACTTCCATCCCTTGAACAACACCCAGCCGTACAGGTAGAAATTTTCCACCTGTGCGGTTGTGAACCCATTTCCAGCGCACAGGAAGTTTGGATATGCCCTTCCTATAAGCAGACATTCGAGGGCGCTTTTAACGGAGGTGAGATCCACGACTTACGAAGACTTAGGCTCGAAGGCATTCCTGAGAGTCTTAGTCTCAGTTAGTCGTTAGCTCACCGGAGTGTTGCCCAGTCTGCGTTAGGAAGGGCATATCCCAACTTCCGTCCCTCGAACAACATCCCAGCCGTACAGATGGAAATTATTATACTCACTTACTCTTTCCGACGCTCAGCTTATTCTCCGTCCCTGCCATCAGCCTCCCTATATTCGCCCTGTGCTTGAAGAACGCCGACACCATCAGAAACGCCGCGATCCCGTACATCTCATAGAGATAATTCTGCGCGATCCCATACGCCCCGGTCTGCCCCAGATAGATGACTTCCCCAAGATAAAGGATCACCACCACCAGAGATCCCACCGACACATACTTCGTCCCGGCCACAATCCCTAAGAATACACACAGACAGATCAGCACCATCCACGCATTGGTCGTGCTTAACAGAAGCCCTGCCGTGGTCGCAATCCCTTTTCCGCCCTTGAACTTCATATAGAACGGATAGTTATGTCCCAGAACCGCGCCCATACCCGCGTACATAGACAGAAGCGGCAGCATGTCCCCATGTGATTCTTTATAGATGAAACGCACCAGCAGCACCGCAAATACGCACTTGAAGGCGTCGCCAAGCAGCGTCACCACTCCCGCTCTCCATCCCATCGTCCGAAGCGCATTGGTCGTTCCCGCATTCCCGCTTCCCTGCTTGCGGATATCCACGTGGTGTATCTTTCCATACAGGTATCCCGTCTGCAACAACCCAAACACATAACCGATTACCACACTTACCAACCGTTCCATATTAACGCCCCTTTTCTTTTCTCTCTCTTATGAAGAATTTCAATGAAGTCCCTTTGAACCCGAACGCCTCCCGGATCTTATTCTCCAGATACCTGGTATAGGAAAAATGCATCAATTCCCTGTCATTTACAAAGATCACGAATGTCGGCGGCTTCACCGATACCTGCGTGATATAATAAAGCTTCAGCCTCTTTCCCTTGTCAGACGGCGGCTGCTGCATCGCCACCGCTTCCATCATAATCTCGTTAAGCACGCCGGTCGCCACACGCAGGGACTGGTTCTCGATCACCATGTCAATCATATCATACAGCTTGACCAGGCGCTGTCCGGTCTTAGCGGACACATACATGATCTGCGCATAAGGCATGAATGAGAGCACCCGGCGTACCTCCGCTTCATACTCCCGCATGGTCTTATCATTCTTCTCGATGGCGTCCCACTTGTTGACCACAATGATAATCCCCTTCCCGCGTTCATGGGCGATCCCGGCAATCTTGGCATCCTGTTCCGTCACACCCTCCACCGCGTCAATCACCATCAGCACCACATCGGCGCGCTCCACCGCAGACACCGCACGGATGATGCTGTAGCGTTCCAGCTCTTCCTTAATCTTGCTCTTCCTGCGAAGCCCCGCCGTGTCTATGAACACATATTCCTTTCCATTATACACAATATCCGTGTCTATGGCGTCTCTGGTGGTCCCCGCGATATCCGACACGATCACCCGCTGCTCGCCGAGAAGCTTATTGATGATGGAAGATTTACCGACATTGGGCTTACCGACAATCGCCACACGGGGTCTGTCGTCCTCCTCTTCTTCTCCCGCTCCTTCCGGGAAATGCTTCACCACCTCATCCAGCATATCGCCGATCCCAAGACGGGACGCCGATGAGACAGGCATTGGGTCGCCAATCCCAAGATTGTAGAATTCATACACATCCGTCATGAATTTCTCGAAGCTGTCCACCTTATTCACCACCAGCACCACCGGCTTCGCTGATTTCCTCAGCATATCCGCCACCTTAGAGTCTGCGTCCACAAGTCCCTGACGCACATCCGTCAGAAATATGATCACATCTGCCGTATCAATGGCGATCTGCGCCTGTTCCCGCATCTGGGACAGTATGATATCTTTGCTCTCCGGTTCGATACCTCCGGTATCTACCAGTGTAAATTCCTTATCAAGCCATGAGACATCCTCGTAGATACGGTCCCTGGTCACCCCGGGCGTATCCTTGACAATGGAAATCATCTCGCCGGCCAGCGCGTTAAAAAGTGTTGACTTGCCTACATTAGGCCTTCCTACGATTGCCACTACTGGTTTACTCATATTCTGTCTCCTGTTCTTTTATCTATTCTCTTATCTGCTCTCATTGCTATATACCGAGTCCGCAATGATCGCTTCCATGAGATCTCGTCCGCTTGATTTTACAATATACGCCCGCACTTGTAAAGCCTCTTTGACCTCCCCAAGCGTAACGTCGTCAAGAAATACCTCTTCCCCGCTTCGGAACATATTGCAGGGAAGCAGAAGCTTCTCTCCTAATTCCTGTCCCTTAAGCTGGGTGATCAGGTCCTGCCCTGTGATCAGTCCGGAGACCGTAATCAGCTCTCCAAAGAAATCATTCCGGATCGGATACACGTGTATCTTAGTCTTCGGATACCTGGCTGTCAGCCGCTTCGCCATCCTCCGGATATATGGAGCCGCCAGCAATCCGGTCGCTATAGAGACTTCTCTTACTTTTTCGTCTCCCTTCGCCCCCTCGTACGCCTCCTGAAACTCATCCTCAAGCAGCCGCAGCATCCCTACGCCGTTCTCCAGCTGCAGATATCCGTCATACCGTTCTTCCCCCGGCAGCTCCTCCCCGGCAAGGATATACCACTCATCACCCGCATGGATGAAATGCGTTCCGTATTCCTCATAGATCCTCTCCTGCCATCCGTGGATTGTCTCAAGGACTTTCCTGGCGTCTTCCTTCTGAAAGGGCTCAAGCGGATACAATCCTTCCCTGTATCTGGTAAGCCCCACCGGCACCACCGACACACTCTGCAGACATGGGATATACTTCGTCAGATCGCGGATGCTGCGCTCTAACTCTTCCCCGTCATTGATCCCTTTGCACAGCACGATCTGCCCGTTCATCAGGATACCGCCTTCACAGAGCCTGTCCACCTTCTTAAGAGCCTCCCCCGCAAACCGGTTGTGAAGCATCCTGCATCTTAATTCAGGGTTGGTCGTGTGGAAGGATATATTAATGGGTTCCAGATGGTATCTCACGATGCGTTCAATATCGTGGTCACTCATATTCGTAAGGGTCACATAATTCCCCTGCAGAAAGGACAGCCTGGAATCATCATCCTTAAAATACAGGGTATCCCGCATCCCCTCCGGCATCTGGTCGATAAAGCAGAACATACACCGGTTCCTGCAGGAGCGGTACTCATCCATCAGCCCCTGTTCAAACTCAATCCCCAGGTCCTCTTCATACTCCTTCTCGATCTCAAGTTCCCATTCCTCACCGTCCGGCTTCTCGATCAAGAGCACCAGTTCCTCCTCATTGGTATAATAATGATAGTCGAAAACATCCTCTATCTCACAATTATTAACGGCGATCAGCTTATCCCCCGCCTCGATCTCCAGTTCCTCTGCAATACTGCCCGGAAGTACACTCTTTATTATATGCTCATGCTTTCCTGCACTCATTTCTCACCATTCTCCCCGACTTCTTTATAAACAAGTATAACATATCCCCGCTCCAATTACCATAGCCGGTTACTTAAGGGTGCTTACAGAAAGGACATCCCCCAACTTCCGTCCCTTGAACAACACCTCAGCCATAAAGCTGGCAAATTTTCACACATTCGAAAAATCTAAGGTTGACCATCTCCCCTCAATAGTGATATAAATATCTTAAGAGCATGTTTGAAAATTACTTTTTGCAAGAGGTCGTCCCACATGCTCTAGTGTACTGAAAAACAACTATAGGAGACAAATATGCCGAATATCAAACTGATGGAAACCATTCTTCCGGCGGCCCCGCTTAAGATTGCCGCTCTGGATTCCTGCAAGGACCTTGCCAGGAAGGTAAATAACTACATTGTAACCTTTCGCCAGGAGACATTGGACGAGAATCTGAATTCTCCCCTTTTCTCCAGCTATCAGCTGGATAATTATCTGGTCAGATGCAATTGCCCCCGCTTTGGTTCCGGGGAAGCCAAAGGGCTGATTGCAGAATCCATCCGGGGGAAGGATCTGTTTATTATGGTCGACGTATGTAATTACAGTCTGACCTACACCGTCAACGGACATCCAAACCATATGTCACCGGATGACCATTATCAGGATCTGAAGCGCATCATCTCGGCCGCCAACGGCAAGGCGCACCGCCTGAACGTGATCATGCCGTTTCTGTATGAGAGCCGCCAGCATAAGCGCACCAAGAGAGAATCCTTAGACTGTGCTCTGGCGCTTCAGGAACTGACGGATATGGGTGTCGACAACATCATTACCTTTGACGCTCACGATCCCAGGGTTCAGAATTCCATTCCGCTCCACGGGTTCGACAGCTTCAACCCGCCTTACCAGTTTATGAAGGCGCTGCTGCGCGCGGAGCCGGACCTTATTGTCGACAAAGAGCACCTGATGATCATAAGCCCGGATGAAGGCGCTATGCACCGCGCCATATATTTCTCCAACGTAACAGGCGTGAATATGGGCACCTTCTACAAGCGGCGCGATTATTCTACCGTAGTAAAGGGCAAGAACCCTATCGTCGCCCATGAATTCCTTGGAGACGATGTCCATGGAAAGCATGTAATCATCGTAGACGATATGATCTCCTCCGGCGAGAGTATGCTGGATGTGGCCCGGCAGGTCAAGGAGCGGGGCGCGGCCCGGGTCTTCGTATGTACTACCTTTGGGCTCTTTACCGAAGGCTTTGACATATTTGACGATTACTATAATAAGGGTTATATTGACCGCGTCATTACCACGAACCTTACATACCTTCCCCCGGCAGCCTATGAGAAGCCATACTTCGTGGTTGCCGACATGAGCAAGTTCATTGCCCTGATCATTGATTCCATGAATCATGACATCTCGATTGGCAATGTCCTGAATCCTACGGACAAGATACACTCACTATTGAAGAGGCACAACGCGGCGCTGGCCGCAAAAGCCTCAAGATAGACTTCCGACAGGGAATACATAAAGAGACTGTTATACACTGCAGAAATCCTACAGTCTGTAACAGCCTCTTTATTCACGAATATGTATGAAAATTCTAAAAATCCGTATACTTCTCTCCATTCTGCATCGCAATCCCCTTTGCCGCCGCCATCTCAGACACCGTCACAAGCTGATATCCGCCGGCCATCAGCTTAGGGATCAGTTCAATCGCCGCATCCACAGTCTCTGTGTGGATATCGTGCATCAGAATGATATCGCCATCCTTGACCTGACTCATCACATTGTCAATCGTCGACTGTGCGTTCCTGGTCTTCCAGTCCAGGGTATCTATATTCCAGAGAATCAGGGGCATCCCCGCCACTGCCTTCAGCGTACTTCCGATCGCTCCGTAGGGCGGACGCAAGACTGTCGCCGCCTGGCCTGCCGCATCTATAAGGTTCTGGTTCGTCCGGTCAATCTGACTGCGTATACCTGCCTCATCCATCTTGGAGAGATTAGGATGGTCAAAAGAATGGCTGCCAAGCTCGCATCCGATCTCCTTCATACGCCTTACCGCGTCCTGATAAGACGGAATATTCTTTCCCTGCATGAAGAAGGTTGCATGGGCGTGATACTGCGCGATTACTTCCAATAACTCACCCGTACGCTTTCCCGGTCCGTCATCAAAGGTCAGCGCCACCATCGGCTTAGCCGGATCAATCTTACTCTCCTCCATAGCCTCAAGCGCTCCGTCCTCCCCAAACGTACACTTGGTCATCCCAAGATATATCGTTCCTGACGCCATCTTTCCTTCCTGGCTGAAATAATACTTCTTGTCCTCCATATCCTTCCAGCCGGTTGCCATACGGCCGTCTGCTTCCAGATAATACCTGGAATCCTCATGTTCAAGCCACCCTGTCTTCATGCCTCCGTCAGAATCGAAGAAATATCTGGCCCCGTTGATATCCTGCCATCCCAAAGCCTTCTTCCCGTCCGCGCCGAAGTAATAGGTCACGCCTTTGGATACCACAAATTCATTCATCACATATGTACCGTCATGACGCTTAAACTGATCGCCGTCCCACTCGCCGACCGCATTCTTCACCGTAAGCGTCGCATCCAGAGTATCGACCCTGAGATTCCCAACCCAATCCTTATCAAGCGACGCCAGGATCCTGTCGTCCAGCTTAAGATGCATGGGATATTCACCCTCCACAGCTGTATTCACCTCACACACCACCGTGTAGCCTTCTCCGCGTTCCAGTTCTTCAATCAGGTCGGCCGCCGTATATCCGGAATCTTTATCAAGAACCACCTCCGGGTTCCCCGTTACTTCAACCTCCGCCCTGTAAGCCGGCGCCTCCTCCCCCTGCAGAATCGACATGTCAGTCAGCTTCAGAAATACATCGGCCCCGTGTCTGGATGCTGTCGCCGTTGTTAAAAAAAACAATGGCACGGTACATAACACGAAAAGAGTAAGAATGCGCAGGCATCTTCTTACTCTTTTTACCTTCTTTATTCGCTTCTCTCGTAATAATTCACGTTCCTTTATCCTGTTACTTTGATTACTCTTCATCTGTATATCACTCCCACTATACAGCAACTCCTGTGATAATTCTCTGTACGTGCTTGAGTATACAGCAAAAACATGAAGATTACAATGAAGATTATGTTAAGATTATTTAATTATTCTTAATAATCATTTAATAATGCGCACCCGCAGGACTTCGCTGACCCGCTCAAGCTCTTCCACCACACTGTCCGGAACCAGACTGTCGATGTCGATCATCGTATATGCATATTTCCCTTTACTCTTATTCGTCAGATCGGCGATATTCATGTTATCCTTCGCCAGAATCTTCGTGAACTGGCCAATCATATTCGGCACATTGCGGTGCAGGAGCAGGATTCGCGTGTTATCCCCTCTAAGCCCCATATCACAGTTGGGGTAGTTAACGGAATTCTTGATATTTCCATTCTCAAGATAATCCATCAGCTGCTTCACGGCCATCTTCGCGCAATTATCCTCCGACTCTTCCGTAGACGCCCCGAGATGCGGAATCACGATCGCCCCTTTTACACCTGCAGTCACAGGCGTAGGGAAATCCGATACATAGTGCTTCACATGTCCGGACAGCAGCGCGTCCACCATCGCCTCTTCATCCACCAGTACGTCTCTTGCAAAGTTCAGGACGACGACCCCCTTCTTCATCAGACTGATGGCATTCTTGTCGATCATTCCCTTCGTCTGCTCCATCGCCGGAACATGGATGGTGATATAATCACAGTCTCCATACAGTTCGTCAATCGTCTTTGCATGGTGGATGCTTCGTGAAAGCCTCCATGCCGAATCGACGGACACATACGGATCATATCCATATACATCCATGCCAAGATTCGTCGCGGCGTTGGCCACCAGTACGCCGATGGCGCCAAGGCCGATGACGCCAAGCTTCTTACCTTCCAGCTCACAGCCTGCAAACGCCTTCTTAGCCTTCTCCGCATCCTTGGCAATATTGCCGTCCTCCTCATTCTCCTGTACCCAGTTGATCCCTCCGACAATATCCCTGGACGCAAGCAGCATTCCTGCGATCACCAGTTCCTTCACACCATTGGCGTTGGCGCCCGGTGTGTTGAACACAACGATCCCTTTCTCCGCACAGGCCTCCAGTGGAATGTTGTTCACACCGGCGCCCGCCCGTGCGATTACCTTAAGCTTCGGTGAAAATTCCATGTCGTGCATGACCGCACTTCTTACAAGAACCGCGTCTGCTTTTTCCATAGTGCTTACCGGGACGTATTCCTCAGTCATTCTTTCCAGTCCTACGTCAGAGATTGGATTTAAGCAATGATATTTATACATGATTATTGATTCTCCTCTTCAAACTTCTTCATAAATGCAGTCAGCGCCCCAACGCCTTCTATCGGCATCGCGTTATAGATACTTGCGCGCATACCGCCTACGCTGCGGTGGCCTTTCAGGTTCTCGAAGCCCGCCGCCTTCGCCTCTTTGACAAACTTCGCATCCAGGTTGTCATCTCCCGTCACGAAGGGGACGTTCATCAGAGAACGGTCCTCATGCGCTACCGTGCCCTTAAACATCCTGCTCTGATCCAGGAAATCATACAGAATCTTCGCCTTCTTCTCATTATGCTCCTTCATCGCCTCAAGGCCGCCCTGCTTCTTAAGCCACTTGAACACCTTGCCGCAGATGTAGATCCCGTAAGCCGGAGGCGTGTTATAGAGAGAACCCGCATCCGCATGGGTCTTATATTTCAGCATGGTGGGAGTTCCCGGAAGCACATCGTCTGTAATCAGATCCTTACGGATGATTACAATCACAACTCCCGCCGGTCCGATGTTTTTCTGTACGCCGCCGTAGATCACCCCGTAATTCGTGACATCCACCGGCTCTGACAGGAAGCAGGATGAGACGTCCGCCACCAGAAGCTTCCCCTTTGTATCCGGAAGCTTCTTGTACTTGGTCCCGTAGATCGTGTTATTCTCACAGATATACACATAATCCGCATCTTCTGAAACAGGCAGGTCCCGGCAGTCCGGAATATAGGAAAATGTCTTATCCGCGGATGAAGCCAGGATATTGACCTTACCATACTTCTTCGCCTCTTCGCTTGCCTTCTTCGCCCACTGGCCGGTGACGATGTAATCCGCCACCCTGTTCTTCATCAGATTCATGGGAATCATGGCAAACTGCTGCGACGCTCCTCCCTGCAGGAACAGCACCTCATAATCCTCCGGGATTCCCATCAGACCGCGCAAGTCCGTCTCCGCCGTATCAATAATCTCCTGAAACGCCTTTGAGCGGTGACTCATCTCCATCACGGACATTCCTGTTCCCCGATAATCTAACATCTCCTCTGCCGCTTCTCTGAGCACTTCCTCCGGTAATACGGCCGGTCCTGCCGAAAAATTGTACACTCTGCTCATATTCGTTCCTCACCTTTCTTTATATCAACTTAGTTTTCAAGATCCTTCTCGTCAAAGACCTCGCTGATCGCCTTCCCCGGCGCCACCATCGGCCATACCTTATCGTCGCAGTCAATCTGACAGTCGATCACCACCGGTCTTCCAAGTGTCAGGGCCTTCGCAAACGCCTCTCTGAATTCCTCCCGGGTCGCCGCGCGGATTCCAACCGCGCCCATCGCCTCCGCAAGCTTCACAAAATCCACAGCGTCATTGAGCACCGTCGCCGAATACCTCTGACCATAGAACAGATTCTGCCACTGGCGTACCATTCCCAGCACATGATTGTTGACCACCACCTGTATCACCGGAATATTGTGGCGGACAGCCGTCGCAATCTCATTCATATTCATCCGGAAACATCCGTCGCCGGCAATATTGACCACCGTCTTATCCGGCATTCCCATCTTCGCCCCAAGGGACGCTCCAAGCCCATAGCCCATGGTTCCAAGACCGCCGGACGTCAGCAGGGTTCTTGGCCTCGTATAGCGGTAGAACTGAGCCGCCCACATCTGATGCTGGCCTACCTCTGTGACCACGATTGCCTCTCCCTTCGTCTGACGGTAGATCTCCTCTACCACGAAAGGCCCGGACAGAATATCGGGATGATAGGACAAGGGATAACGCTCTTTATATTCCATGATCTTCCGGATCCATTCCTTGTGCTCCTGCTGTTCAAGACGCGCGTTCAACAATCCAAGAACCGTGCGGATATCGCCCACAACTCCGGCCGTGATCAGCACATTCTTATCCATCTCCGCAGGGTCAATATCAATCTGCAGAATCTTCGCATTGCTGGCAAACTTCTTCGCATTGCCTGTCACGCGGTCGCTGAATCTTGCCCCCACCACAACCAGGAGGTCGCATTCACTGACCCCGTAGTTCGAGGTCTTGGTTCCGTGCATGCCAAGCATCCCTGTATAGAGGAGATCCGTCCCGGGAAACGCCCCCTTCCCCATCAGGGAGTCGGTTACCGGCGCATCCACCTTCCTGACAAATGTATATAATTCCTCGCTGGCATCCGAAAGGATGGCGCCGCCCCCAACGAAGATATAAGGCTTCTTCGCCTCCGCGATTAGCTTAAGCGCCGTATCAAGCTCCGCTTCGCTCACCTCGTTCGACGCTGGAACCGGCTTTGGCGTCTCCTTCTGGTATTTGGCCCTATTCGCCGTCACATCCTTGGGAATGTCGATCAGCACCGGTCCCGGCCTTCCCTTCTTCGCTATGATGAAAGATTTGCGGATCGTATCGGCAAGGTCATTCACATCCTTCACAATATAATTATGCTTCGTAATCGGCATTGTGACGCCTGCGATATCTATTTCCTGAAAACTGTCCTTCCCCAGGAGGCTTACGCCGACATTACAGGTGATTGCCACAACCGGGATGGAATCCATATACGCGGTGGCAATTCCTGTGACAAGATTCGTCGCTCCCGGTCCGCTGGTCGCAAAGCACACGCCGACCTTGCCGGTCGCCCTGGCATATCCGTCAGCCGCATGGGCCGCCCCCTGTTCATGTGAAGTCAGGATATGCGTGATCTCATCACTGTGCTTGTATAATTCGTCATATACATTCAGGATGGCGCCGCCCGGATAGCCGAATACGGTGTCTACACCCTGCTCTTTTAAACATTCGATCAATATCTCTGATCCTGTCAGCTGCATATTCTGTTTTCTCCTTCTATAAATGTGCATTCCTATAATCTGGTTTATTTCCCCGGAATCTCCAGGATCGCTCCCCGGTTCCCGGAAGTCACCATAGCCGCATACCTTGCCAGATACCCGGTCGTCACCTTAGGCTCTCTTGGCTGCCATGCTTCCCGTCTCTTCGCAAGCTCTTCTTTGGACACATCAAGTTCAAGGCTCAGGTTCGGAATATCAATCTTGATGATGTCCCCTTCCTCAACAAGCGCAATCGGTCCGCCCACTGCCGCTTCCGGAGACACGTGCCCAATGGACGCTCCTCTGGACGCACCGCTGAACCGTCCGTCCGTGATCAGGGCCACGCTGGAACCAAGACCCATTCCCGCGATCGCGGAGGTCGGATTGAGCATCTCGCGCATACCCGGACCTCCCTTTGGTCCCTCATAGCGGATGACTACCACGTCGCCTGCCACGATCCTGCCGCCCTTGATTGCGGAGATAGCGTCCTCTTCACAGTCGAATACCCTTGCCGGGCCTTCATGAACCAGCATCTCTTCCACAACTGCCGAGCGCTTCACCACACTTCCGTCCGGTGCAAGGTTCCCCTTCAGGACAGCAAGCCCGCCGGTGGGCGTATACGGATGGTCGATGGGCCGGATTACTTCCGGATCCCTGTTGACTGCATGCGCAATGTTCTCTCCCACCGTCTTGCCGGTTACTGTCATGCAGTCCGTATGCAGAAGCCCCTTCTTATTCAGTTCCGCCATCACCGCATAGACGCCGCCCGCCTCGTCAAGATCTTCCATATAGGTCGGGCCTGCCGGCGCAAGATGGCAGAGGTTCGGCGTCTTCGCGCTGATCCCGTTCGCAAAATCAATCTCAAAATCCATACCGATCTCATGGGCAATCGCCGGAAGATGCAGCATACTGTTGGTCGAACATCCCAGAGCCATATCCACCGTGAGGGCATTTAAGATCGCCTTCTCGGTCATGATGTCTCTCGGCCGGATATTCTTCTCAAGCAGTTCCATCACCTTCATACCCGCCTGCTTCGCAAGACGGATCCTCGCAGAGTAGACTGCGGGAATGGTTCCGTTTCCGCCAAGTCCCATACCCAGGACCTCGGTCAGGCAGTTCATGCTGTTGGCCGTGTACATGCCAGAGCAGGAACCGCAGGTCGGACAGGTCTTGTTCTCGAACTCGCACAGATCCTCATCCGTGATCATACCCGCCGCGTTCGCACCTACTGCCTCGAACATGCTGGACAGACTGGTCTTCTTCCCCTTCACATGTCCCGCAAGCATCGGTCCTCCGCTGACAAAGATAGTCGGCACGTTGATCCTTGCCGCCGCCATCAGTAGTCCCGGCACATTCTTGTCGCAGTTGGGAACCATAACCAGCGCGTCAAACTGATGCGCCAAAGCCATGGATTCCGTAGAATCCGCGATCAGGTCTCTGGTCACCAGAGAATACTTCATGCCGATATGTCCCATGGCAATTCCGTCGCATACCGCGATCGCCGGGAACACGATGGGGGTTCCGCCCGCCATGGCGACTCCCTGCTTTACCGCATTTACAATCTTATCCAGGTTCATGTGTCCCGGAACAATCTCATTGTAAGAACTGACGATTCCCACCAGAGGACGCTCCATCTCTTCCGGTGTAAGTCCCAACGCATTGAATAAGGATCTGTGGGGCGCCTGCTGCTTCCCCTTTGTAACTGTATCACTTCTCATATTAGCCTCCTGATTTTATTTTAACCGTAACTGTCTTCTTCATTTTCCGGATATAGCTTTTACCGGATATAGCCCGCGATCAGGTCGCCCATCTTCTCTGTGCCGACCTGTTCTTTTCCTTCCGACATGATGTCAATCGTCCGGTATCCTTCCTTCAGAACCTTCGCGACTGCATTCTCAATAGCGTCCGCCTCCTTATCCAGATCGAAGCTGAACCGCAGCATCATCGCCGCAGACAGGATCGTCGCGATTGGGTTGGCAATCCCCTTGCCCGCGATATCCGGCGCGGAACCGCCGCTTGGCTCATAGAGACCGAACTTCGTCTCATTTAAGCTGGCGCTGGCAAGCATCCCGATGGAACCGGTCACCATACTCGCCTCGTCAGACAGGATATCCCCGAACATATTCTCCGTCAGGATCACGTCGAACTGCCTTGGGTCCTTCACAAGCTGCATGGCACAGTTATCTACAAGCATATGCTCTAACGCCACTTCCGGATACTCCGCTGCCACTTCCTCCACAACCTTTCTCCAGAGTCTGGAAGAGTCCAGCACATTCGCCTTATCCACGCTGGTCACCTTCTTCCTGCGCTTCATGGCTATATCAAATCCGCGCTTTGCAATCCTGCGGATCTCATTCTCGTTATATGTAAGAGAGTCGTACGCCGTCCGTACGCCGTCTTCCTCTACCGTCCTGCGCTCTCCGAAATACAGGCCGCCCGTCAGCTCACGCATGATCATCATATCGAAGCCGCCCTCTGTGATCTCTTCCTTCAGCGGACAGGCTCCCTTAAGCTCGTCATACAGAATGGCCGGCCTTAAGTTCGCGAACAGGTTCAGCTCCTTGCGGATCCTGAGGAGTCCTGCTTCCGGTCTCTTTGATGGTTCCAGCTGATACCACGGCGATGTCTTCGCGTCTCCTCCGATAGATCCCATCAGCACCGCGTCGCAGTTCTTCGCCGCCGCAACCGTCTCGTCCGTCAGCGGAACTTTGTGTACGTCGATGGACGCCCCGCCCATAAGAAGCTGTGTGTATTCACAGGTATGCCCGTAGATCTTCGCCGTCTGGTCCAATACCTTCATGGCCTCTGTTACAATCTCCGGTCCGATCCCGTCTCCTTTGATCACTCCGATTCTCAGATTCATAATCCTCTTCCTTCCTTAAAATGCAAACTTTATCCTTTATCATATCCTATTTCCCCGTATGTTTCAAGACTTTAATTGACTAAATCGTGAAAATTGTGAAAAAAAACTTCCATGGCCTGCATAAACGCGCCATGGAAGTTTTTCCCTCAGAACATTCTTAACTACCAGAACCTTTCGCCAAAGCGCCGTTCTGTTATTCATTCTGTGATAGACAGTTATGATGACAGATTCTGACAGTACAGAACTTGCGTATATTTTCTGCCGACCCGGGCATACTAAGGCTGAGGTGATACAATGACTTTCCAAGACGAATTCCCAATCGGCTTTACCATGTCTCTGGCACAGCATTCCGATATCCTGACACAGTTCGCTTCACTCTCTCCTGACGAACAGCAGCGGATCGTGGATGGCTCCCGCCAGATGAAGAGCCGGCAGGAGATGCAGAATTACGTGGAAAATATGTTTCAGGGATAGCGGCATGACGCCCTGTCCCTGATATTATTTTTCTTCCATATCTTTCAGATACTTCACGGCTTCCTGATCCTTTATTCTCTGTACACGACTCCATTCTTTCGTGGTATCGTCCCTTGAAACTTCCATCTGATTCTGATAGAGAAATCTCACCAGCTCATAGCAGCTCACCCAGATCTCATTGTTCCCGTCCCGCTGTGATTCATCGAAGATCAGCTGTAATCCCAAATGAAGATGATATTCATCGATATTATTCACATTCTCCTCTCTGCTGTAACCAGTCCGTCCGATATAGCCGATCACGTCTCCTGCCTGTACCACATCCCCCTTCTTCAGATCTTCTGCATAGGGGCGGTCCTGCCGCAGATGCGCATAATAATAGTAGCGTCTGCCGTCGAAGCTGTTGATTCCTACCCGCCAGCCTCCATACTGATTCCATCCAAGCTCCGCCACATAACCGGATTCTACAGCTATGACAGGCGTCCCCACCTGTCCCATCATATCGTGCCCCAGATGATTCCTGCGATAACCGTAGCTTCTTGATACTCCAAAGTCATCATAATCCGAATATGGAAAACCTTTCGCAACAGGGTGACAGGCTTTCAGCCCATATACTTTCTTCCATTTCCCGGCTTTCTCTATCTCGTACTCTCCAACCATCCCATCCAGCACCGCCCCGTATGCTTCCCGGTAGTAACTGTAATACTCCATCCCTCCGGCCAGTTCCCCTGCTGTCTTCCCGCCTTTTACCAGAGCCTCTGCCGCATCTGTCATATCCTTTTCCTGATACCTGGTAAAATCCCCTCCGTATTTTGCCCCAAGGAAAGCCAGAAGATCCACCCAGTTCAGATGAACCTCCTTCCCATAAGTGTCGATGTCGTACTGATACGCCTTCCTCATAGCCTCACAGGTCACATTGAATTCTACCCATTTTATGTAATCCTTTTTCTTGTTTCCTGAATCCTCCCTCCCGTCTTCTGCCTTGTCGCTCTCCTCTTCTGCATCCGAATCCTCCCGGCTGTCACCGCCTCCTTTTGAAACCGCACCTGTACTGTCTTCATAAAAGGACGGTCTTATCTCCTTTCCTGCCGTCAATATCCCGCCAACAGCAATCAATATACATAAAAGCAGCACCGTCATATGCTTCTTCATCCGCCGCGCCCCTCTTCTCCTGCCTGCTTTTATACTCAGCTTATGCGGATTCCACATATTACATTCCACATATCTCTCCACATTTTCCACCTATACGGTCGTAAATCCATTCCCAGTGCACAGGAAATTGGGAGATGCCCTCCCTATAAGCAGACATTAAAGGGCGTTCTTAGCGGAGGCGAAATCCACCCCTTACGGCAGACTACGGCTCGAAGGCATTCCTGAGAGTCTTAGTCGCAGTTAGGGGTTAGTTCGCCGGAGCGTTGCCCAGTCTGTGTTAGGAAAGGCGTCTCTCAACTTCCGTCCCTTGAACATCATTTCAACCGATCGAAAAACTCCTCAACGGAGAACAGGTCCCTGTCCCAACAACCAAAAAAATTCCCACAGCAACGCCATGGGAATTCCATAAACCCTTATCTCAGATGCCAGATATCTTTATTATAGTCGTCAATCGTCCGGTCAGACGAGAAGTATCCTGCCTTCGCGATATTCACAAGCATCTTCTTACTCCATGCCTTACGGTCAGCATATGCCTCTAATGCACGATCCTTCACCGCAATATACTCCTTAAGGTCCAGAAGTGTCATAAACCAGTCCTTATAGATCAGCTCCGCATGAATCTGAAGCAGATGATACGGATCGCCTATCTTCATCATCTCCGGGCTGATAATAAAGTTCACCAGCGTACGGATCTGCTCGTCCTCTATATAATAATCTGCTGCGCGGTAACTGCTCTTCGCATAATGCTCGATCACCTTCTCACTGGATTCGCCGAAGATGAAAATATTCTCATCACCTACCAGTTCATGAATCTCCACATTGGCTCCGTCCTCTGTTCCCAGCGTCACCGCACCATTCAGCATAAACTTCATATTGCCGGTTCCTGACGCCTCCTTCGAAGCCAGGGAAATCTGCTCGGAGATATCACAGGCCGGAATCAGATGCTCCGCCATAGTCACATTATAATTCTCTACCATGATAACCTTAAGGTACGGCGCTACATCCGGATCCTTACTGGTCAGCTCCTGCAGACACAGAATCATGTGGATGATGTCCTTCGCAATCGAATACGCCGGCGCAGCTTTTGCCCCGAAAATCATGGTGATCGGCGCCGCAGGCTTCCTTCCCGCCTTAATCTCCAGATATTTGTAGATGGCATACAATGCATTCATCTGCTGACGCTTGTACTCATGCAGACGCTTTACCTGGATATCGAAGATGGAATCCGGATCAATCTCCAGGCCCTGCGTCTCTTTCAGATATTCTGCCAGCTGTACCTTCTTCGTATGCTTCACATCCAGAAGCTTCTCAAGCGCATCCCCATCTTCCAGGCAGCCAAGCAGCTTCGTAAGCTGATTCGCATCCTTCTTGTAATCCTCCCCGATATAACTGCTGATCCACTGTACCAGCTCCTTATTACAGTGAAGCAGCCATCTGCGGAACGTAATACCGTTGGTCTTATTATTGAACTTCTCCGGATAGATGTCATAGAACGGCTTAAGCTCTGAATTCTTAAGAATCTCCGTATGCAGAGCCGCCACACCGTTGACACTGTGCCCGAAGTGAATATCCATATTCGCCATATGCACCCTGTTCTGGTCGTCTATAATGGCAACTCTCGGGTCCGGATACCGGCCCTTCATGCGCATATTCAGATCCTTGATGATCGGCACGATCTGGGGCGCCACCTGCTCCAGATACTCAAGCGGCCATTTCTCCAGCGCCTCCGCAAGTATGGTATGGTTCGTATAAGCGCAGGTCTTCTGCACAATCTCAATAGCTTCGTTGAAATCAACCCGCTTCTGTACCAGCAGCCGAATCAGTTCCGGAATCACCATGGACGGATGTGTATCATTGATCTGAATCGCCACATGCTCGTGGAGCCTGCGAAGATCATACCCCTTATCCTCGCACTCCTTCAGGATCAGCTGCGCGCCGCTTGAAACCATAAAATACTGCTGATATACACGGAGCAGATTCCCCGCCCTGTCACTGTCATCCGGATACAGGAACAACGTCAGATTCCTGGCGATATCATATTTGTCAAATGAGATCCCGTCTCCGATAATCCCCTCGTCCACACTCTCCACATCAAACAGGTGCAGCTTGTTCTTCCCATTCTCATACCCGGCCACATCAATATCATAGAGCCTGGATGTCAGTGTAAAATCCTTAAAAGGCACCTGGAAACGGATACCCGTATCTAAAAGCCAGGACTTCGGTTCTATCCACGGATTCGGCGTCTCCTTCTGCTTATGATCTTCAAACACCTGACGGAATAATCCCATATGGTAGTTAAGGCCGATTCCGTCTCCGCAAAGTCCCAGTGTTGCAATCGAATCCAGGAAACATGCCGCCAGCCTTCCAAGGCCTCCGTTGCCAAGAGAGGGCTCCGGTTCTATCTCCTCGATTGCAGACAGCTTCTTGCCGTTCTTCTCAAGCAGTCCTGCCACCTCGTCGTAAATTCCAAGATTGATCAGATTATTCGATAACAGTTTACCAATCAGGAATTCCGCGGAGATATAATACACCTTCTTATCTCCTGTAATATCCGGCGTTCCTCTTAATCTTTCCTTCGTGTACGCAAGCAGGGCATAATAAATCTCCCGGTCGCTTGCCTCCTTCAATTCCTTATTCAATTCCTTCTGTAAAAATGTCGTCAGTTCATTTTCAAGCATAATATTCCTCCATTCCATGCTCATGCATCCGGCAAACTGTCCTAAAAACTGCTTTCCTCAAGACTGCATCCCAAATGCACCTATGAAAATCACAATATTACTTTACCATAAGTTTCCCCGCTTGTCTAATGTGAGATACTACAAATTTGATATTTATTTGACAACATTTCAAGGACATATGACCATGGATGATGTCTTCGCCTGCCGGAAAAGAAAAGCAGCGCCAGATCCACACACCCGGATACACAAAAAAACGCATGAACGGAAAATCTTCCCGGTCCATGCGTTCATACATAGTCTATGATACGACAGCTACTCTGCCGATACGGCTCCTGCCTTCTCAACCTGGGCAATCGCCGCCTTCTGCATCGGAATACGGCAGTTACGGTTGCTTCCAAACTCAACAATCACATCACTGTCACTGATATCAATAATCACTCCGTAGAACCCGCTTGTGGTCAATACGGTGTCGCCTACCTCCATCTCAGAGATCATAGCCTGGATACGCTTCTGCTCCTTCTTCTGTGGTCTCATGAAAACAAAGTAAAAACCGCCGAAAATAACCGCATATACAAGAATCAGTAATGCCCAGCTTCCTCCTGTACTCTGTGTTGCTAATGTGTACATAATCTTTCCTCCTAATATCTGTCTTAAAAAGCACTATTGCTATCATACACAAAAATCTGGTATTCATCAAGTCAATTTATGGAATTCTTATTTTTTTCATAATTTTTTGCGATTTCCCACTGACCTCGTCTGCATCGTCCGCATCATTCTATCTGTCCCTTCTTCTGTCTTATATGGAATGCTTCCTCATCAGTTCAAGCTTTCCGGCCTTATATTCCTGATACCGGTCCTCTTCAATCGCCGCCCGGATCTCCTCCATCATCGTATTGTAGAAGTACAGATTATGAAGCACACAAAGGCGCATCCCCAGCATCTCCTTCGCCTTCAGCAGATGGCGGATATACGCGCGGGAATACGTCCGGCAGGCCGGACAGAGGCAGCCCTCTTCAATCGGTCCTTCATCAAGCTCATACCGGGCGTTAAAGAGATTCAGCTTCCCCTCATTGGTATACACATGTCCATGCCTTCCGTTCCGGCTTGGATATACACAGTCGAAGAAATCTACTCCCCGCTCTACGGCTTCAAGAATATTCGCCGGCGTGCCTACCCCCATAAGATAAGTCGGCTTCTCAAGCGGCAGATATGGAACCACTGCGTCCAGAATCCGGTACATATCCTCATGTGATTCACCCACTGCAAGCCCTCCTATGGCATAACCGTCCAGATCAAGCTCTGAGATCTCCTGTGCATGCCGGATCCGGATATCCTCATAGATACCGCCCTGATTGATCCCAAAGAGCATCTGCTTCTGGTTGATCGTATCCGGAAGGGCGTTCAGACGGTTCATCTCATCCTTACACCGGACGAGCCAGCGGGCAGTCCTTGCCACAGACCGCTCCATATAGTCTCTGTCAGCGACACTGGAAGGACACTCATCGAAGGCCATCGCAATGGTGGAGGCCAGATTGGACTGGATCCGCATACTCTCCTCCGGACCCATGAATATCTTCCTGCCGTCCACATGGGAATGAAAATACACTCCCTCTTCTTTAATCTTCCTTAAGTCCGCCAGAGAGAACACCTGAAACCCGCCGGAATCCGTAAGGATCGGCCTGTCCCAGACCATAAACCGGTGAAGCCCTCCAAGCTTCTTCACCACCTCATCTCCCGGCCGGACATGAAGGTGGTAGGTATTGGAAAGCTCCACCTGCGTCTTGATATTCTTAAGATCGTCCGTAGACACTGCGCCCTTTATAGCAGCCGCAGTCCCTACATTCATAAATACAGGGGTCTCGATGACCCCGTGTACCGTGTGTAATCTTCCTCTCTTGGCAAGACCATCCCGTTTCAATAATTCATACATGGTCCTTTTACTCCTTCTGCCTGCATCTGTTCGCAGACATTTCTAATCATTGTAATATAATTCTCCTGATACCGCAAGAAATATTTCCAATAAAATTCCTGCGGCATCAGGAGATCAAAAATCAGTAATGACACACTACCGGCATTCCATCCATCAGCAGTCCATATAGCTGTGCGGCAACACTTGTAGGCAGGTTCACACAACCGTGAGAGCCATGAGTCCTGTATCTCTGCCCGCCAAACGACGCCTGCCAGGATGCATCATGGAACCCGATACCGCCGTTAAACGGCATCCAGTACTTGACCGGAGTCTCATACTCATACGTTCCGTCCGGCCGTCTTGTCCCCCGCAGTGTACGGTTTCTCTGTTTCCATGCAAGAGAATACCATCCCTGGGGCGTTGCATTCCCCCGGTTGGGATTACCGGTCACACAATCCGACTGCAGAACCACCTGACCGTTCTGGATAAAATACATCCTCTGATTCGTCAGGTCAACCTCGGCGTAGGTATTCCCCACATCAGTGTCTCCGTGACTCGCCCCGCGGCTTGAATAATTGGCCTCTCTCGTCACGGTCTCCTTGTTCTGGATATTGGCAAG
This sequence comes from uncultured Dorea sp., assembly GCA_947063855.1. Taxonomy (GTDB): domain Bacteria; phylum Bacillota; class Clostridia; order Lachnospirales; family Lachnospiraceae; genus Sporofaciens. The sequence goes on along the minus strand of CAMSTW010000020.1, from coordinate 2,889 downwards.
CAGCGCATTATACTCTGCTTCCTGATCCATCAGCCAGCCGTAACCTCCGCCTTCTACCGTAACCACGTTGCCGGTTGCGGTTGTAAATGGTCTTGCCCGTCCCTTCGTATTATATTTATCTGCCAGCGACTGTACATACGCCCGGACCGCATCCTGATTGAAGGTCACGTTCATATCTCCGTCAACCATTATCCACTGGGATATGAGGGCCGCATCCACAACCTCCGTGTGCGGATTGAAATCATAAGTAATATTCGCGCCAAGATAACTGTTCATAGTATCCTTCGCGGCTACCACCTCCGGGGAATCGGATACGAATCTCGGCAGAGCATAACATCCGCTCCCGGAAAGATCCAAGGACGGCCGGAAACCGCTGATTGCTTCTGCAACCTTCGCGTTGAACACCTCCATATTGATCTGTGTCCCCACAATCTCCGGCGCAACTACGAATTGTCCGTCCTGAAACTGCGGATGCGCATCTGTGGACGGCGTCTGCGTCTCAGGATTCATGCATCCAAGACCCGCTATGGCCTCGGCCAGAGCCGCCTCATCGTACTTTACGCCGATCTCGGTCTCAATCCGGGGATGCTCCCACAAAGACTTCGGCCACAGGAAATAATCCTGTTCCTTCATAAACTCCTCAAGCTGTCCGCCCGGCACATACTCTATGGAAATAGCCGACCCGGGGATAGACTCCTGCTCTCCTCCTGATTCTTTCAGAGTCAGGGTATAATCCGATACATGCTTCCGCATGGCATCCTCTGCCTGCTCCACACTCTTCATGGAACAATCTATCCCGTTAATCTCCGTATGAAACAGATAATGACTGTGGAAAAAGACGGCAAACCCGATATATACGGCCGCAGCCGTTAAAAGAACCCCCGCCGCCAGAACCGCGGCGATCTTCACGCCCTTCTTCCCGCTCTTCCTGCCGCGCCTGCCTGACTGCTGCCCCTCTTCTATACCGTCTTCATCCTCCATATCGTCCTCTTCGTAAATATCTTCATCCTCCATATCGTCCTCTTCATGACCGTCAGCCCTGTTATCTTTCCTTCCGGCGGATTTTGTCTGCCTGTCTTTGACGTTACCGGCTTCTTCGCTCTCCTTCATGCCGTCTGATCCAGAAATACCTTCATCAGAAGATACATAAGCCCGGTCAGGGTTTTCCTTACGCGGCGTCCTTTTCTGCAAAGAATCCGAAGCTTCTTTCTGTACTTTTTCACCAGATTCTTCTTCATATATCCCGCCCGCAGCAGATGCTTCCTGCGGCGATGTCTTCCCGCCAGAAGGCCCCCTGCCGGAATCCACGCCCTTCGAAGGCCTCTTGCCGGAAGACTTCTTCTTCGCAGATCCCTGACCGTCGGACTTCCTGCCAGACGATTTTTTGCACACAACTTCATCACTATCATCCATTCCTTTGAAAGTTTCTGGTTTGTTAAGGTCGTCCAAGATCTCCCGCATAGCCTCTTCCATAATCTCTGCACGAATCTCTTCCGCCCTCTTATCTCTACTCATCAGCCCCACACCTCTATAAAAATTTCACACTTATACATTATAATATGCACATACTTAAATGTATAGGAGAAACAATGAAAAAAATAATGAATATTTCCCGCAGATATTGCATTTTTATTACAAATCTATTACGCCATATTACGACACTCGTCGACAATCGCCGGCAAAGAGCGACAACGGCAGTTCTGCCTCTTCCATATATGGGAAGTGTATGTTAAAATCAAAACGGATGTTCAAACGGGCAGACAGAAACTTTCTATGAGGAGGCATAAATTATGGCTGGATCAACATATGGCACATTATTTTCCATCACAACATGGGGGGAATCCCATGGCCCGGCAATCGGCGTGGTGATTGACGGCTGTCCGGCAGGAATCCCCCTGACTGCGGATGATATACAGCAGTTTCTGGACAGGCGGAAACCAGGTCAGAGTAAATTCACTACTGCAAGGAAGGAGAGCGACCAGGCCGAGATCCTGTCGGGGGTATTCGAAGGCCGTACTACCGGCGCTCCCATCTCGGTCCTTGTCCGCAACCAGGACCAGCGGTCCCGGGATTACGGCAAGATTAAAGACTGTTACCGGCCGGGGCATGCGGATTATACCTTTGATGCCAAATACGGCTTCCGTGATTACCGGGGAGGCGGGCGGACCTCTGGCCGGGAGACCATCGGCCGCGTCGCCGCCGGTGCGGTTGCATCGAAGCTGCTTCATCGGCTCGGCATCCGCGTCACTGCATATACCAAATCCATTGGTACGGTCACCATACCCGAGACAGCGTATGACTATAACTGCATTTCAGAAAATTCTCTCTACATGCCGAATATGGAATATGCCGGGAAGGCCGCTGCCTGTCTGGAAGAATGTGTGAGAAATCAGGATTCCATGGGCGGCGTCATTGAATGTGTGGTAACCGGTATGCCGGCCGGTATCGGAGAACCCGTATTCGAGAAGCTGGACGCAAGCCTCGCAAAGGCCCTTATGTCGGTCGGCGCTGTCAAGGGCGTAGAGATTGGCGACGGTTTTCAGGCGGCACAGACGAAAGGCAGTGTGAATAATGACGCGTTCGGCATAAGCAATGATAAAGTAATTAAGAAAACCAACCATTCCGGCGGTACGCTTGGCGGCTTAAGTGACGGAAGCCCGATTATCTTAAGAGCCGCGATAAAGCCGACTCCTTCCATCTCCCGTGAACAGGAGACCGTGGATATCCATGGGAATCCTGTACAGATTGCCATCACCGGAAGACATGACCCGGTGATTGTGCCAAGAGCAGTCGTTGTCATTGAATCCATGACGGCGATTACCATTGCCGATCTTCTGATGCGCAATATGACGGCGAGAATGGAATATCTTGAGGCGGTCTATCATAAAT
>CAMSTW010000019.1 GCA_947063855.1 uncultured Dorea sp. | reverse complement strand
GATTTCCGGGGATTTGGTACAATATGAGAAAGAGAAGTAACATTGTACAGGAACAATTACATAAGGAAGGTGAGCATTATGGCAGGGAAATTATTGCAGATTCTAAGAGACAGCCGGTACACGACAGTCTTAAGTGGATTCAGTATGCTTCTTGAGAGCGGTTATCCGTCGATCAGGGACGGAGATGTGTCTTATGATATAGAGCAGAAGTACGGATATTCTATGGAAGAGATGTTCTCGACTGCATTTTATTCGACACGGAAGGAACAGTTCTATGAGTTCTACCGCAATGAGATGTTAAGTCAGCTTGAGACTCCCCCGGGCAAAGGATTTGTGGAGATGGCAAGGCTTGAGAAGAAGGGATTATTCCAGTCTATTATCACCAGACGTATCTATGGACTGCCGGAGCGTGCAGGCTGCCAGAATGTGATCAATCTGCATGGCAATGTATATGATAATTTCTGTCCTCATTGCGGGCGTAAGTATCCCATGGAGTATATCCGGGATTCTGTCCGGGTGCCGCTCTGCGAGGACTGTAAGACGCCGGTCCGTCCAAGAGTATGTCTCTTTGGCGAGATGGTGGACAACAGCGTGATCACCAGGGCGGCAGGCGAGATCCAGAAGGCGGATGTGCTGCTGGTGTTAGGATCGAACCTGAAGTCTTATCTGTGCAGTCAGCTCATTGATTACTATGATGGCGATAAGCTGATTCTGGTGAACGAGACGCCGCATTATGCGGACAGATTTGCCGACATCGTCGTCCACGAGAGGGTCGACGACCTGTTGGAGAAAATACGAGTAGAATTAGGAGACTAGACATGAGTAAAGTAAGAACAAGATTTGCACCAAGTCCTACCGGCAGAATGCATGTGGGAAACTTAAGAACGGCGCTCTATGCGTATCTGATCGCAAAGCATGCGGATGGAGACTTTATGCTGAGGATTGAGGATACGGACCAGGAGCGTTTTGTGGAGGGAGCCCTGGATATTATCTATCATACACTTGAGGAGACAGGGCTTGTCCATGATGAAGGCCCGGATAAGGACGGCGGTGTGGGTCCCTACGTCCAGAGCGAGCGGAATGCGTCCGGCCTGTACCTTAAGTATGCGAAGCAGCTGATCGATCAGGGAGACGCCTACTACTGCTTCTGCGACAAGGAGAGGCTGGCGTCACTTAAGAGCAGCGTATCAGAAGACGGCGGGACGGAGATCGTGGTCTATGACAAGCACTGTCTTTCACTTAGCAGGGAGGAGGTAGAGGCCAATCTGGCGGCGGGCAGGCCTTATGTGATCCGGTTCAACATGCCCACAGAAGGAACCACGACCTTTCAGGATGATATCTATGGAGATATTACGGTTCCCAACGAGGAACTGGAGGATCTGATCCTCATTAAGTCGGACGGATACCCGACCTACAATTTTGCCAATGTCGTTGACGACCATCTGATGGGGATTACCCATGTGGTGCGGGGGAATGAATACCTGTCTTCGGCGCCGAAGTATAATAAGATCTACGAGGCGTTTGGGTGGGAGATTCCGACGTATGTACATTGTCCGCTGATCACAGACGAGAACCATAAGAAGCTGAGCAAGCGCTGCGGACACTCATCCTATGAGGATCTGATCGATCAGGGATTTGTGACAGAGGCCGTTGTGAATTATGTGGCGCTGCTTGGGTGGTGCCCGGCGGGGAATCAGGAGATCTTCTCTCTGCCCGAGCTGGTCCGGGAGTTCGACTATCATCATATGAGCAAGTCTCCGGCGGTGTTCGACATTGTGAAGCTTAAGTGGATGAACGGGGAATATTTTAAGGGTATGGACGAAGACCGCTTCTTTGAGATGGCGAAGCCGTATATCAGAGAGGTTGTGACAAAGGACTACGATTTTCAGAAGATTGCGTCCCTTGTCAGGACCAGGATCGAGGTGTTCACGGATATCAGGGAGCAGATAGACTTCTTCGAAGAGCTGCCTGCCTACGATACGGCGATGTACTGCCACAAGAAGATGAAGACCAACGAGGAGAAGTCGCTTTTGGTACTGAGAGAGGTGCTTCCTCGTCTGGAGCAGCAGGAGGACTATAGTAACGACGCCCTGTTCACAGTTCTTAAGGGATATGTGGAGGAGATGGGATATAAGACCGGATATGTGATGTGGCCGGTGAGGACGGCGGTGTCCGGGAAGCAGAATACCCCGGGCGGTGCGACCGAGATTATGGAGATTCTTGGGAAGGAAGAATCCCTTAAGAGGATCCGTAAAGGGATCGAGTTGCTGGAAGCCGTAATCTAAGGTACGCAGGATGTACCGGAATATCATAAGAATCAGATAGGAGAGTCTATGAGTTTAAATCACGCTCAAGGCATGGCAGTCGCCCATAAGGACGGACCTTGTATGGTCCTTGCCGGTCCCGGTTCCGGGAAAACTCTTACCATAGCAAGAAGAATTGAATATCTGATCAAAGAATATAAGGTAAGGCCAGAAGAGATTCTGGTCATTACCTTTACCAGGTATGCCGCAAAAGAGATGAAGGATCGGTTCTTCCAGATCATGGGAAGAACGGGAATACCGGTGACTTTCGGGACCTTTCACGGAATCTACTACGGGATTCTGAAATGGGCCTACGGGCTGAACCAGTCGAATCTGCTGTCCGATGCAATGAAGTATGAGCTGCTTAGAAGAGTGACGGCGGGACCTGAATGGGAGGAGCTTTCGACGGTTGAGGATGAGAAGGAGTATCTTAAGGATCTGGCTGCCGAGATTGGGAATGTCAAGAATCATTGCTGTGAGATAGGGGAATATCAGCCGGTGCACTGCCGTGCACAGCAGTTTAGAAGGCTGTATCAGTCCTACGAGGAGGAGAAGCGCCGGCTTCGGAAGATTGATTTCGAGGATATGCTTATCATGTGCCGGGACCTGTTCCGGAAGAGACCGGATATTCTGGCGAGATGGCAGGAGAGATTCCGGTATATCCTGGTGGATGAGTTCCAGGATGTGAACCAGGCGCAGTATGATGTGGTCCGTATGCTTGCGGCGCCTAGGGATAATCTGTTCGTAGTGGGAGACGACGATCAGTCGGTCTATGGGTTCCGCGGGGCGAAGCCCGGGATCATGATGGAGTTTGACAGGGATTATAAGGACGCCAGACGGATATTTCTGGAGGTCAATTACCGTTCCGCGGAACATATTGTAAACGGGGCGCTCAAGGTCATTTCCCATAATAACGGACGGTTTGCCAAGAAGATCCGGTCGTTTCGCGGGCAGGGCGGGACGGTCCATGTGCAGGAGAACGCAGATCCGCAGGAAGAGGCAGAATATGTGCTTGAGAAGATCAGAGAGTATCACGGGGAAGGGATTCCCTATGAGGAGATGGCCGTGTTGTACCGGACAAGTGCAGACGCCAGAGGAGTATCGGAGATTCTGGCCAGGAACCAGATTCCGTTCGTGATGAAGGAGAAGGCGGATAACCTGTACGATCATTTCATAGGAACGGATATCATGAGCTATTTCCGGCTGGCGAAGGGAGAATACGAGCGGAAATATTTCCTTCAGGTGGCCAACCGGCCCAGTCGGTATATCAGCCGGGACAGCATGAGGGAGGGGCGGATCACCTATGAGTCCCTGCGCAATTTTTACTGTGATAAGGATTGGATGATGGACCGGATCGATCAGCTTGAGTGGGACATGAAGATGATAAGAGACAAGACGCCTTACGCCGCCATCCAGTATATACGCAAGAGTATCGGGTATGACGGATTCCTGCGTGAGTATGCGGCCGGGCACAGGGTGAAGGAAGAGGAGCTTCTGGCTGTCCTTGAGGAGATCCAGCAGAATTCGAAGGGATATCAGACCATGGAGGAATGGTTTGAGCATGTAGAGGGCTATAAGGCTGTGCTTGAGAAGCAGGAGACACAAGGTGTCTTTCTCATGACGATGCACGGCGCGAAGGGGCTGGAATATGAGCTGGTTTTCATCCTGGAAGGAAATGAAGGCAGCATCCCGTATAAGAAAGCGAAGCTTGCAGAGGAGATCGAGGAGGAGCGGCGGCTCTTCTATGTCGCGATGACGCGGGCGAAGCAGAGGCTGATCATCAGCTATGTAAAAGAAAAAAACGGAAAAGATATGTATCCTTCCCGTTTTGTCGAAGAACTGCTACTCGTCTGATTCCCCGTCCAGTTCCTCGAAATCCTGTGTATCCATCCATTTGTCGAAGGCGTCCGCGGCAATCTCGTATTCTTCGTCATCTTCAATATTCTCAAGTTCGGGCTCGCCGTCACTGGTTTCAACATAGCGGTAGAGGTAGACGTCGCCGTCTTCGGTGTCTGCATCTTCGTTCAGCGGAAGAAGCGCGATGTATTCTCTGCCGCCCGCCTCGAATAATGTGAGGATCGCGCATTCTACGACTTCGTCATTGTCCAATGTCAGTTCTACGGTCATGTATTCGTCCATAATATTCTTCTCCTTTGCTTTTTAGATACTTTAACTGTAACAAAGCTGCCTTAAAATTGCAAGAAAGTTTTGGTTTTGACAGGATTTTTGTTTTCTTCGTTATAGACTTCACAAAAAAAATGTTGTAGAATGTATTCGGAAGAGTAGATTTTAAGGAGGAAGACGATTATGAGGAAGAGGGGAATGCTGTGGGCATTGTCCGCGATGCTGGTCGGCATTTTCGTTTTGGCTGCATGCAAGAAGAATGTAGGGACTCCAGAGGATAATGCTGTTTCCAGGGAGTCGGAAGAAACTGAGGATATACAGGAAGAAGATACATATGTATTCGGATTTTCGGGAATTGATATGGAGAACCCGTATTTTATAACGTTGGAATCGGCTGTCAGGGAAATGCTGGAGAAGGGCGGATATACGATGCTCACCAAGGATCCGGCGTCGGATCCCGAGCTTCAGGAGGCCCAGATCCGGGAGATGGTCGAAGAAGGGGTCGACGCAGTATTTCTGTGCCCGGTTGACTGGGAAAAGATCACCGGGGCGCTTGAATTTCTTAAGGAGGCTGATGTCAGGATTATTAATGTGGATACACAGGTAAAAGAGATGGATTATGTGGACGCCTATATCGGTTCGGATAACAGGGAAGCGGGCTATATCTGCGGAGAAGATCTGATCGTCAGATGTCCGGAGGGAGGAAAGGTAGCGATACTGGAGTGTCCCACGCAGAATTCCATCAATGACCGTATTACAGGATTCGAGGAGGCGATCGCGGAGGCAGAGAAGGGATTTGAGGTTGTGGCAAGGGAGGATACCAACGGAGAGTTTGAGAAAGCTCTGGAGATGTCGAAGATGATTGTTGCGGATCATCCGGACGTGAGGGCGATCATGTGCGGGAACGACCAGCTTGCAGTTGCGGCGAAGACGGCGGTGAACCTTGCGGGGATGAACGAGGTGGTCATATATGGCGTGGACGGATCGCCGGATATCAAGAAGGAGCTTAAGAAAGCCAGCGGACAGATTGCCGGTACGGCTGCCCAGTCGCCGATCAGTATGGGGAAGACGGCGGCGAAGACGGCCTTGTGTATGTTGAACGGCGAGGAATACGAAAGCGAGATATACGAAGAAGTTTTTATGATTGATAAAGATAATGTTGATATGTATGGAGTAGACGGATGGCAGTAGACGTGTCGGGGTATGTGCATACGGACGCCGTGGTATGTAAGAAGGGACACGTGCAGCATAAGAAACGAAGAGCGCATAGAGTGTATCAGGACCGCCGGCCGGGCAGATCGCGGGGATAGGTTTACAGACGGTTTGCAGGGGATTGGCAGGTTACGGGATGACAGGAAGGATGAGACATGAAGGAGATACAGGGGCGGCCCTTACCGTTAGGGACTACGATGATAGGGACAGCAGTGAATTTCTCAGTGGCTGTTCCGCAGGAGAAGGAATGTCAGTTATTATTATACCGGGCCGGCAGGAAGAAGCCATGTGCCGTATATGAGATGAAGCGGGAGATTGGAGAGGTACGTTATCTTGCACTGGAGGGGATGGATGCATCAGGGTATGAGTATAATTACCGGGTTGACGGACAGGTCGTGATCGACCCGTACGTGAAGGCGATTGCAGGCAGGGAGGTCTGGGGACGGCCGTGCGACGTCCAGAAGCATGAGGTGAGAGGGATGCTGTATGACCGGGAGTATGACTGGGAGGGCGATGTGCCGCTGTGCCTGCCGTACCACAGTATAGTGGCATACAGTCTGCATGTGAGAGGGTTTACGAAGCATTCTTCATCGAAGGTGAAGCATAAGGGGACGTTTCAGGGAGTCGTGGAGAAGCTTCCGTATCTCAGGGATCTGGGGATTAACCAGATTCACTGTATGCCGGTCTATGATTTTGAAGAGTGTCAGAGATACCGTAATTACTGGGGTTACGGGCCTGCCTACTGGTTCGCGCCAAAGAGCTCCTATGCGGCGTCAAAGGATGCGGTCAGGGAGTTAAAGGACATGGTGAAGGCCTTTCACAAAGAAGGGATAGAGGTAGTGCTTGAGATGCCCTTTACAGAGGAACTCTCGAAGCAGACGATGGAGGAGTGCTTAAGATATTATATGATCGAGTATCATATCGACGGATTTATCCTGAATCCCCAGATTGCGCCGATGGATGCAATCTATGCGGATCCCATATTGAAGAAGACGAAGATCATGGTCCACCGGACGGATTTCCAGACGACCATGCGCCGTTTTCTTAAGGGGGACGAGGGGATGATGGATGCAGTGATGCACTGGCTCCGTCATAATTCCAGGGAAGACGGCATATTCAATTGTATCACGGATCAGAATGGATTCACGCTGAATGATCTGGTGTCCTATGACCGTAAGCATAATGAGGCGAACGGGGAGAATAACCAGGACGGGCCGGAGTATAATTACAGCTGGAACTGCGGTGCGGAGGGACAGACGAGGAAGAAGGCTGTCGTGTCACTGCGCGGACGGCAGATGAAGAATGCCTTTTTCCTGCTGCTTTTATCTCAGGGAGTGCCGTGTATTCTTGCCGGAGATGAATTTGGGAATTCCCAGAAGGGGAATAATAACGTATATTGCCAGGATAATCCGACAGGCTGGACGGACTGGCATAAGCTTGAGCAGAAGAAGAATCTTCATGATTTTGTGAAGCAGCTGATACGGATCCGCAGAACGCATCCGGTTTTCTGGCCGGAAGAAGAGATGCGGGGCATTGACCAGGTAAGCTGCGGGGTTCCGGACGTATCCTATCATGGAGAGAGCGCGTGGCAGGTGCCAAGAGAGGTTTTCAGCAGGCAGCTGGGGGTCTATTACAGTGGTGCGGCCACAGGCGGCGAGGACTGCTTCGTGGCCTACAACATGCATTGGATCGACCATTCCTTTGCGCTGCCGGCGCTGCCAAGAGAGAAGAAGTGGTATAAGATTGCCTCTACGCAGGACGGCATCCTGGAGGCAGAAGAGCTGCTTAAGAATCAGAGGACGGTAGTTTTAAAAGAGAGAACGATCATGGTGATCGTGGGCAGGGAGGAACATGGAAGAGTCAATAAAAAGGGCAGGGCTGACATCGTATCAGCTTAAGTGGATCGCGATCGTAACGATGGTGGTCGATCACATCGGCGCAGTCTTATTCCCGGGTGAGATGGTATGGCGGTATGTGGGGCGTCTGTCGTTTCCCATCTTCTGTTTTCTGCTGGTGGAGGGATTCTGCCACACCCATGATGTCCGCCTGTATCTGGCGAGGCTTGGGTGTTTTGCGCTGATCTCGGAGATTCCCTATGACATTGCTTTTCACGGAGAGATTCTGGAATTCGGGGGACAGAATGTGTTCTTCACCTTGTCGCTTGGAATCATCCTCATGTGTCTGCTGAAGCATTGTGTGGAATGGCCGGTCAAGATAGCGGCGGTGCTGCTGGTCATGTGGCTGGCGGTGGTGCTGCGGACGGATTACAGCTTCAAGGGGATACTGCTGATCGCCGTATTCTATCTGTTCCGCGAGTGCCTGTGGGCGGGGCTTGCCTGCGGGGCGGTATGGAATTTCCTGTGGTACGGCAGCGTCCAGGGGTACGGCGCGCTGGCCATGATTCCGATCGCGCTGTATAACGGCAGGCAGGGAAGAAAGATGAAGTATTTCTTCTATGCCTTCTATCCGGTGCATCTGCTGATATTGTATATGATCGCGGAGGCGGTGGTATAACCTGGGCATGCCCGGCAAAACCGTAAGGGAAGATGACAGAGTGGTATTAGAGATAAGAGAACCGGCCGGACAGGCAATGAGAAAGAACAGTAACGGAGAGTGAGTGGAAGGATGAAAGCATGGCAGCATTTTAAGACGATAAATCATCATAAATTACTGGTCATGAAGGGATGCTTTAAGGTAGGGCTCTATAAGCAGGGACTTCTTCATGATCTGACGAAGTATATGCCCTCGGAATTTCTCGTGGGCTGCAGATATTATCAGGGGAACAGAAGTCCCAATAATGCAGAGCGGGAGGATGTGGGATATTCCAGTGCGTGGCTTCATCATAAAGGCAGGAACAAGCATCATTACGAGTACTGGATCGATTACAGTACGGATCCCGGGGACGGTATGATCGGTATGAAGATGCCAAGGAAGTATGTGATCGAGATGTTTATAGACAGGATTGCGGCTTCTAAGACATACCAGGGCGGCAATTATGTGGATTCGCACCCGCTTAAGTATTATGAGAAGGGAGCGGCGCGTCTGGGCAATATGGTTCACCCGGAGACGGCCAGGCTTCTGCATTTCCTGCTCCGGATGCTTGCAAGGGACGGGGAGGAGAAGACCTTCCGGTACATCCGGAAAAATATTTTGCGAAAAAAGTAAAATTATCTGTTGACTTTTGCAGGGGGATGTAGTATTATACTTTTCGGACAGTTAATAAGTCCTGTGCGGAAGTGTCGGAACTGGCAGACGAGCAAGACTAAGGATCTTGTAGCTTTCGAGCTGTGTGGGTTCAAGTCCCATCTTCCGCATCAGAGAGCGCGAAGCAGAACACGAGTGGTTCGGCTTTCGCGCTGTTTTGCGCATAAGAGAAGGATCAGGGGCCTTTAGAAAGGGACTTCCGGTTTTTCTTTTTCTGGAAATCAAGCCTGCAATTCTGTCGATATGACAAAATATCATTCATTTTTTTCATAAATTACCCGGTATATATGGCGAATATGGTGTATAATAGGGAGAGAACACGTATTTTGCAAAAAAGGAGGAGCTTATGTTAGATAAATTAGATTTAACAAAGTCGCTTGGTAAAACGGAATACAAGGAGAAGATGGCGGAGTTAGAGCCTAAGCTTGGGAAACTCCAGAGAGAGTGCAGGAATCTGGGCATACCGGTCATGATCGCGTTCGAGGGCTACGGGGCGTCCGGCAAGGGCGTACAGATCGGAGAGCTTATCAAGGCGCTTGACCCAAGAGGATTCGAGGTCTATGCGGTTAAGAATGAATCAGAAGAGGAGAGGATGCATCCTTTCATGTGGAGGTTCTGGACCAAGATGCCGGCGAAGGGCAGGATTGCAATCTACGACAGCAGCTGGTACCGCAAGGTTCTGATCGACCGGTTTGACAAGAAGACGAAGAAGGAAGAACTGGCGGATGCCTATCGTTCCATCTGTTCCTTTGAGGAGCAGTTAAGCGCCGACGGCATGGTGATCATCAAGATATTTCTTGCCATTGACAAGAAGTCTCAGAAGAAGCGTTTTGAGAAGCTGTTAAGTTCTAAGGAGACTGCGTGGCGGGTAAGTGAAGGTGACCTGAAGCGCAATAAGAAGTTCGGAAAGTATCAGGAGATGAATGAAGAGATGCTGACGCGCACAGACACGGAATATGCGCCGTGGAATGTGGTGGAAGCGGTAGACCGGCGGTTTGCCACGGCGAAGATCTATGCGATCGTTGCACAGATCCTGGCAGAGAAGGTAGAAGAGGCGAAGCGGCGCACAGGCGGCAGGACCACGGCGGCGGGCTGTAAGTCAGATCTTAAGAAGGATACGCATTTCAGGGATTCTGTTCTGGGGAAGGCAGATCTGAGCCTTACATATACGAAAGAGGAGTATAAGGAACGGCTGGAGGTCCTGCAGAAGAAGATGGAGAAGCTGCACGGCGAGCTGTACCGGAGGCGGATACCGGTGGTGCTTGGCTTCGAGGGCTGGGATGCAGGAGGCAAGGGAGGCGCCATCAAGCGTCTGACGGAGAAGATGGATCCCAGAGGATATGTGGTCCATCCTACGGCCTCCCCGAATGATATAGAGAAGGCCCATCATTATCTGTGGCGGTTCTGGGTGGATATGCCCAAGGCCGGACACGTTACCATATTCGACAGGACCTGGTACGGCAGGGTTATGGTGGAGCGGATCGAAGGCTTCTGCTCGAAGCAGGAATGGCAGAGGGCGTTTAAGGAAATGAACGACATGGAGAAGGATCTGACGGATGCAGGCGCCATCGTGCTGAAATTCTGGATGCAGATTGATAAGGATGAACAGGCCAGGAGATTCAAGGCCAGACAGGAGAACCCCGAGAAGCAGTGGAAGATCACGGATGAGGACTGGCGCAACCGGGAGAAATGGGAGCAGTACGAGGAAGCAGTCAATGAGATGCTGATACGGACGTCCACGCCCAATGCGCCGTGGATCGTTGTGGAGGGCAACTGCAAGTATTATGCGAGGATCAAGGTGCTTGAGACGGTCGTGCGCGCGATAGAGGAACGGCTTGGGGAGATTTAGAAAGTGAGGCAGGAGTGTGAAGGAACTAAGATCGATCCGGGAGGAACTGGAGAACCGGGAGCTGGAATATTTAAGCCCTTATGCGACGAAGAGCAGAGACTCGGTGGGCAGAGAGCGCGAGGAAGAGGAATGTGATATCCGCCCGGTGTTCCAGAGAGACCGGGATCGGATCCTTCATTGTAAGGCATTCCGGAGGCTGAAGCAGAAGACGCAGGTGTTTCTTCTGCCCAAGGGCGATCACTACAGGACGAGGCTTACCCATACCCTTGAGGTGTCTCAGAACGCCAGGACGATCGCGAAGGCGCTGCGGCTGAACGAAGACCTGGTGGAGGCCATTGCCCTGGGCCATGACCTGGGGCATACTCCCTTTGGCCATGCAGGGGAGCATGGGCTTGATGCGGTATGCCCTCTGGGGTTCAGGCATAATGAACAGAGCGTGCGTGTGGTGGAGTGCCTGGAGCGTCAGGGAGAAGGACTGAATCTGACCTGGGAGGTAAGGGACGGGATCCGGAATCATAAGTTCAGCTGCCGTCCGCATACACTGGAAGGGCAGATTGTCCGCCTGTCAGATAAGATTGCGTATATCAATCATGATATTGACGATGCTGTGCGGGGGAATATACTGAGAGAGGAGGATATCCCCGGCGAATACAGGAGGGTTCTGGGAGATTCGACCAGAGTCCGTCTGGACACGATGATCCATGACGTGATCATCAACAGTATGGACCAGCCAAAGATCTGTATGTCCGATCCGGTCATGGAGGCGATGATGGGGCTTCGCCGGTTCATGTACAAGAACGTCTACCAGAATCCGATGGCGAAAGGAGAGGAAGACAAAGCCATCAAGATGGTGATCAACCTGTACGAATACTATATCGCCCACCTGGAGCTTTTGCCGGAACAGTTCTTAAGTAAGATGGAGAGCGCCCAGGCGTCCAGGGAGCAGATTGTATGTGATTACATAGCGGGGATGACGGATACTTACGCGATAAAAAAGTTTGAAGAATATTTTATTCCAGAATCTTGGAAAATTTAAAGGAAATCCAATACTTTTGTCGAATATTATATATGAGGGTGTAGATAATGTATTATTCTGATGAAGTAATTGAAGAAGTAAGATCGAAAAATGATATCGTAGATGTAATATCCGGATATGTGAGATTGCAGAAGAAGGGAAGAGACTATTTTGGTCTCTGTCCGTTTCATAATGAGAAGTCTCCGTCTTTTTCTGTCAGCAGGCAGAAGCAGATGTACTATTGTTTCGGATGCGGCGCGGGAGGGAACGTATTTACCTTTCTGATGGAGTATGAGAATTATTCGTTTGCGGAGGCTCTTAAGTTCCTGGCGGACAGGGCGGGCGTAGAGCTTCCCCGGCAGGAGTTCTCCAGGGAGGCAAAGGAGCGGGCGGATACCAGGGCAGTCCTTCTGGAGATCAATAAGCTGGCGGCTCAGTATTACTATGTCCAGCTTAAGAACGTCCAGGGAGAGCACGCCTTGTCTTATCTTAAGAACAGGGAATTGAGCGATGACACGATCCGCGCCTTCGGTCTTGGCTATTCCAACAAGTACAGCGACGATCTGTACCGGTATCTGAAGAGCAGAGGGTATCAGACGGATATGATCTCTAAGGCAGGGCTGATCAGTGTGGACGAGAAGCAGAGCGTGTATGATAAGTTCTGGAACCGGGTGATGTTCCCCATCATGGATGTGAACAGCCGTGTGATCGGGTTCGGCGGCCGGGTCATGGGCGACGGCAAGCCGAAGTATCTGAATTCCCCGGAGACCATGATCTTCGACAAGAGCCGTAACCTGTACGGGCTTAACCGGGCGCGCAGTTCGAAGAAGCCGTATTTCCTGCTGTGCGAAGGATATATGGATGTAATCTCGCTTCATCAGGCCGGGTTTACCAACGCGGTGGCGTCCCTTGGGACCGCATTGACGCCCGGACATGCTTCTCTGATCAAGAGGTATGTGAAGGAGGTTTATCTGACCTATGACAGCGACGGCGCGGGTACGAAAGCGGCCCTGCGCGCCGTACCGATCCTTAAAGAGGCGGGAATCACGGCCAGGGTCATCCGTATGGAGCCGTACAAGGATCCGGATGAGTTTATCAAGAATCTGGGTGCAGAAGCATTTGAAGAGAGGATTGGCAAGGCAAGGAACGGATTCATGTTCGCCCTTGAGATCCTGGAACAGGATTATGATCTGAGGTCTCCGGAGGGGAAGACAGATTTCATGCGGGAGGCGGCAAGACGTCTTACGGAGTTTGAGGAAGAGATCGAACGGAATAACTACATAGAAGCCGTGGCGCAGGCTTATCATGTAGGATATGAGGACCTGCGTAAGCTGGTAGTCAGGGAAGCTGTCCGCACAGGACTTGCAAGCCCCGTACAGAGGCCAAAGAGCGGCAGTGTACGTTCCGAAGGGAAGAAAGACGGCATCGCGACATCGCAGAAGATCCTGCTGACCTGGCTGATCGAGGATGAGTCTATATTCCGGCAGATTGAGCCTTATATCAGCCCGGAGGACTTTTCCGAAGGTCTCTTAAGGACCGTTGCCGGACTGGTCTATGAACAGTATGGGACGGGGGAGGTGAATCCTGCGAAGATCATGAATCATTTTACGGATGAGGAGGAGCACAGGGAAGCGGCGAGTCTGTTCCATACGAAAATCAGGGAACTGACGACCCAAAGAGAGCAGGAGAAGGCGCTTAAGGAGACCATAATACGGGTTAAGAGCCACAGCATTGACGAGGCGGCAAGGAATCTTGCGCCTTCGGATATGGCCGGTCTTCAGCGTCTGATGAATGCAAAAAGGGAATTGCAGGATATCCAAAAACTGCATATTTCTGTCAATTAAGGATAAAATATAAGCAAGCAATGAGAGGATGGACACTACATGGAAGAAAACATAGTGAAATTTGAAGAGAAATTAAAAGATCTGGTCTCTCTGGGAAAGAAGAAGAAGAGTATTCTGGAAGTGCAGGAAATTAATGATTTCTTTTCAGATATGGAGCTTGAGCCGGATCAGATGGAGAAGGTGTTTGAATATCTGGAGACTCACAATATCGACGTGCTGCGTATCAGCGGGGATGATGATATCGACGATGTTGATATCATGATCTCCGAAGAGGACGACGTGGATATGGAGAAGCTGGATCTGTCCGTACCTGACGGCATCAGTATCGAGGATCCGGTGCGCATGTATCTGAAGGAGATCGGCAAGGTGCCGCTTCTTACTGCGGATGAGGAGGTGGATCTGGCAAGGCGGATGGCCGACGGGGATGAAGAGGCCAAGAAGCGTCTGGCAGAGGCCAACCTGCGTCTTGTAGTCAGTATTGCGAAGCGGTATGTGGGCCGCGGCATGCTGTTTCTGGACCTGATCCAGGAGGGCAATCTGGGACTTATTAAGGCGGTCGAGAAGTTTGATTATCAGAAGGGCTTCAAGTTCAGTACCTATGCAACGTGGTGGATCCGTCAGGCGATCACAAGGGCTATCGCAGACCAGGCGCGGACGATCCGTATTCCGGTCCATATGGTAGAGACGATCAACAAGCTGATCCGGGTGTCCAGACAATTATTGCAGGAGCTGGGGCGTGAGCCCACGCCGGAGGAGATTGCGGAAGAACTGGACATGCCTGTGGAGAGAGTCAGGGAGATCCTGAAGATCTCGCAGGAGCCGGTATCCTTAGAGACACCGATCGGAGAGGAAGAGGACAGCCATCTGGGCGACTTTATCCAGGATGACAATGTGCCGGTGCCGGCAGAGGCGGCGGCGCAGACACTTCTGAAAGAGCAGCTGGATGAGGTTCTTGACACATTGACAGAGAGAGAACAGAAGGTATTGAGATTACGGTTTGGTATGAACGACGGACGTGCGCGCACGTTAGAGGAGGTCGGGAAGGAATTCGACGTTACCAGGGAGCGTATCCGCCAGATTGAGGCGAAGGCGCTTCGGAAGCTCCGTCATCCAAGCCGCAGCAGAAAACTTAGGGATTATCTGGATTAAGGAAGAGGCGCCTATGGAACTATCGAAGAGACTTTATGCGGTTGCAGGTCTTGTGACAGAGGGCGCCTCTGTTGCAGATATTGGAACCGATCATGGATACATACCCATCTACCTGATGCAGAATCAGATTGCGTCGAAGGCGATCGCGATGGATATAAACGGAGGTCCTCTTGAGCGTGCCAGGATGCATATCGTGGGATACGGACTCAAGGGGAAGATAGAGACGAGACTGTCAGACGGGCTGGAAGCGCTTGTGCCGGGGGAGGTGGATACTATGATTGCCGCGGGCATGGGCGGCGGTCTGATCATCCGGATCCTTGAGGAGGGGCAAGAGGTAGTGAAGAGTCTCAGGGCCTGTATCCTGCAGCCGCAGTCAGAGGTGTGGAAGGTCCGGAAGTATGTTCTCGACCATCATATGGATATCATTGATGAGGACATGGTGGAGGAAGACGGGAAGTTCTATCCGATGATGCGGGTGATTCACGGGGAATCTCCCCGTTACGCCGAGTGTGAATACATCTTTGGAAAGAGACTCCTGGAGAAGCGGAATCCTGTGCTTGAGAGGTTTCTCCACAGGGAGCTTGACATCCGGGAAGGGATCTTCAAGGAACTGAACCATCATGTGGGAAGTGAGAGCGCCAGATTCCGGATGGAAGAGGTACGCAGAGAGATCATGATCATCAGCCGGGCGCTGGGATATTATTGCATCCACCCGGATGCCTGAGGAACGAACGGGGATGGAATGAACAAGACGGAGGATACATATGCTGTGTAGTGAAGTGATTGATGTGATAGAGAGAAGATATCCGGAAAGATACGCCCTGGAATGGGACAATGTAGGACTTCTTGCGGGAAGGGAGGATAAGCAGACCGCATGCATCTACATCGCCCTGGACGCGACGGATGAGGTGGTCCATGACGCGGTGCAGTGCGGCGCGGATATGCTGATCACACACCATCCGCTGATCTTCGGCGGGGTGAAGCGGATCACGGACCGGGATTTTACCGGAAGGAGACTTCTTGAGCTGATCAGACATGATATTTCGTATTATGCCATGCATACGAATTATGATGTGGCCGCTATGGGGAAGCTGGCTGCGGACCGGATGGGCCTTAAGCGTCAGGAAGTCCTGGAGGTTACGGTTGAGGAGGCCGGGGAGATCCGGGCAGGCAAAGCAGGAGCGGACGCTGCTTTGGGAGAAGCCGGAGGAGCGGATGTGAAGATACGTCAGGAAGGAATCGGACGGATCGGCATGTTTGAGAGTCCGGTGACGCTTAAGGAATGCTGCGAGTCTGTGAAGAGCGCCTTTGGGCTTGAGACAGTCAGGGTATTTGGCAGCCTTGCGGCCGCGGTTGAGCGGATCGCCATATGCCCGGGCTCCGGGAAGAGTGTGCTGAAGACTGCCCTGGGAAAGCATGCGGACGTACTGGTCACAGGAGATATCGGACATCATGAAGGGATTGACGCTTGGGCGCAGGGGATGGCCGTGATAGATGCGGGACATTACGGGATCGAGTATATTTTCATAGAAGATATGAAGAGATACCTGGCGGAGAATCTGGCGGACCGGGAGAGTGTGAAGATCGTTACGGCGGGCGTCTGCCATCCATTTGTGAATGTATAGAGGACTGCTTCTATATGCAGGAAAAGGAGAGGTGATATATGAGTAAGGAAATGTTTCAGGTGAAGATAGGCGATGAGATCCGGCAGTATGAGGCCGGGACGGCCTATCGGCAGATTGCAGAGGATTACCAGAAGGATTATGAGGACGATATCGTGCTGGTATTCGTGAACGGAAAGCTTCAGGAGCTGTTCAAGAAGCTTAAGCGGGACTGTACGATTGAATTCGAGACGACTGCGGGGGAGATCGGGCACAGGACCTATCAGAGAAGTATCAGCCTTATGATGGTGAAGGCGATCTATGATGTGGCAGGCCATGATGCGGTGGATAAGGTCAGGATTCATTTCTCCGTAAGCAGGGGATATTACTGCACGGTGAGCGGCCGGGTCAGCGTAAGCCGGGAATTCCTTGCGCGTGTGGAGGCGAGGATGCATGAGATGGTTGACGCGGATATGCCGATCAATAAGCGTTCGGTCCGTACGGATGACGCCATCGCGCTCTTTGGGCATCACGGGATGCATGACAAGGAGAGGCTGTTCCGTTACCGGAGAGTCTCCAAGGTGAATATATACAGCATGAATGAATTCGAAGATTACCATTATGGCTACATGGTGCCAAGCGCAGGGTATCTTAAGTATTTCAAGCTGTTCCTGTATGATGAGGGATTTGTTGTGCAGATGCCGGTCAGGTCTGCGCCAAGGGAGGTGCCGGCCTTCGAACCTCAGAATAAGCTGTTCCACGTGTTGAAGGAGTCCGTGCACTGGGGAGATATCCAGGGGATAGAGACGGTGGGAGCGCTCAACGACAAGATCACGAAGGAGGACGTCCATGATGTGGTGCTTGTGCAGGAGGCTCTTCAGGAGAAGAAGATTGCGGAGATTGCGGCTCAGATTGCCGCGCGTCCCGAGCTTAAGTTCATCCTGATTGCCGGACCGTCGTCTTCCGGGAAGACCACCTTCTCCCACCGCCTCTCAGTCCAGCTTCGGGCCAACGGGCTTACGCCGCGCCCCATAGCCATGGATAATTATTTTGTGGAGCGGGAGGAGAATCCAAAGGATGAGACGGGCGCTTATGATTTTGAGTGCCTGGAGGCCGTGGATACCAGATTATTCAACTGCCAGCTTAACGAAATGCTTGAGGGGAAGGAGGTTGTGATCCCGACCTTTAATTTTGTGACCGGACATAAGGAATATGGCACACAGACAACGAAGCTTGGACCCAATGACGTGCTTGTGATCGAAGGGATCCATTGCCTGAACCCAAAGCTCTCCGAGCATCTCCCGGATGAGAATAAGTTCAAGATCTACATAAGCGCCCTGACACAGTTGAACGTCGACGAGCATGACCGGATTCCTACCACAGACGGGCGGCTGATCCGGCGTATTGTAAGAGACGCCCGTACAAGGGGGTCTTCCGCGCAGAGGACGATACGTATGTGGCAGTCGGTAAGGAGAGGAGAAGAGAAGAATATCTTCCCATACCAGGAGGAAGCAGACATTATGTTCAACTCTACGCTGATCTATGAGCTGGCTGTTCTCAAGATCTATGTGGAGCCGCTGTTGTTTGGGATCGACAGGAACTGTCCGGAATATCTGGAGGCAAAGAGACTTCTTAAGTTCCTGGACTATTTCGTTGGAATCGGAAGCGACGCCGTTCCCAAGAACTCGCTGCTTAGAGAGTTTATCGGAGGCGGATGTTTCAAAGTGTGATTGGTCGGCTGTTTTGAGAATACGAAGAGGAGAAAGAAGCGAAGAAAGAAGGGAAGTGTTATGGCATTTCGCGTAAGGGACATGCTGAAGCTTGACATCTTTGGCGGGGCGAAGCTTCTGGGGGGAGAAGCAGGGCTTGATAATGAGATACAGGGGTCTACGATCATAGAGGCTCCGGATATCGTCAGGTTCATTAACGGCGGAGAGGTATTGCTGACGAGGTTTTATGCGTTCCAGGCGTGTACGATGGAGGAATTCGACGGGTATTTCAGAGAGCTGGCGGCAAAGAAGGTCAGCGCCATCGTCATCAAGCGCGGAGATGATGTGGAGGATATTGACGAGAAGGTGAGGTTTATCCTTAAATTTGCCGAAGAGTTCTCGGTCCCGGTTCTGGAGGTCGCATTCGAACTGTCGTTTCGGGAGATTCTGAAGCCGATTCTGGAGCAGCTCTTCAGTGAAGAGGTAAAGCAGCTTAAGTATTTTAAGACTACATATGATAATTTCACGGCATTGTCCTTTTCCTTTGGCTCCGCGCAGGACAGCATCCGGAAGATTCTGGATGTCCTTGAGAAGCTTGTGGGCAATCCGGTGGCTCTGTTTAACCAGAATATGGACTATCTTGCCGGGACGGAAGGCTGTATCACGCGCCTGACGATATCGAAGCAGATCGAAGAATATCATCCGCCGTTCTATTCTAACTATACATATCTGAGGCAGATGATCGTGCTGGAGGAAGAGGACGGGAAGGCGTGCGTGCAGTATCTTGTGAAATGGAGGGCCATGTACAACAGGAATATGTATCTTGTGGTCACGGCATCCAACAGTGCATGGGGAGACCTGGATGATATCGCGGTCGAGAATGCGGTGACGGCGCTGCGCCAGGAGCTGTACCGGCAGCATTCGGTGGAGGAGTTAGAAGAGAAGTTCCAGAACGACATCATCACGCAGCTTCTGACCGGAAAGATACATTCGGTGCAGGAGGTGGACCAGGCGGTCAGGCATCTGGGGATCCCGCTGGATGCAAACTACCGTGTGCTGATATTCAAGCTGTGGAATGAGAACACGGAGGAATTCGAGAAGCTGAACGAGAAGTACAAGTATGACAGCATACTGAGGGATGCGGTGCTGAATGAATTCGAAGAAGTCAGGGTCAGGAATGATGTGGACAAGGTGATCGTCATCCAGCAGATCCGGCCGCATCAGAAGCAGGAAGAGTACCGCAGAGAGCTTCAGGCGACGGTGGAGAGGATCCAGAAGAGGATGTGCCAGAAGAACAAGGGGCTGCGGGTGAGGGCAGGGGTCGGCAAGGAAGTAGAAGGCGTTGCCAGTATCTCGGACAGCTATAAGGAGGCGGGAGACTCACTGGAATTCATCGGTATATTCGACGAGCAGAATATGGACCGGGATTCCCGGATCGTCTTCTTCTCGGACATGGGAATATTCAAGCTTCTGTGCAAGGTCGGCAGTACAAAGGAGCTCTATGAGTATATTCCGGAGTCGCTGCAGAAGCTTCTCCACTATAAGAAGCAGCAGAGACAGGAGCTGATCCTTACATTAAGCACCTATCTGGACCGGAACCAGAACCTTACAAAGACGGCCCAGGAGCTTTTTATTCACTATAAGACGGCGGCATACCGGATTGACCGGATCTCGGCGATCACAGGCATTGATTTTAATAATCCAAGTGAAGTCCTGGCAGTCAGGATCGGGCTGATCGTCTACAAAATGATAGGAAATATGGAGAGATAGATACGAAAGAGATAGTTTTTATCCAAAGCGGATAAAGAATATCTCTTTTTTTATCCTGATTCTCCAATGTTTGTCGTTAATTATTTATCTATAATGTGAACTATAGACAATATTTATATATCACATGGAAAGTATTTGTGCAATATAACTATAAAGCGATATATGAATTTGTGGATTATGCTTAATAATGAGCTGTGAAAGGAGGAATTAGCTGTAATTATGAGAGCGAACGGGAAAAGAGTAGTCTCCCGGTTAGAGGAGATCTACCAGTGCGGAAAGAAGGAAGACGGAACCTTTACGCGGATGGCTTTTTCGGAAGAGGACGTAAGGGGAAGAAGACTTTTTGCCTCCTGGGCGGAGGACCTGGGCATGACATGCCGGGTGGACGAGGCGGGCAATTTGATTGCACGTATGGAAGGACAGGATAACAGCCTTCCGGCAATCCTTATGGGGTCCCATCTGGATACTGTGCCGGACGGAGGCAGGTATGACGGAGTCCTTGGCTGCGTGGGAGGTCTTGAGGTCTGTGAGACTTTCCGGGAAGAAGGATATGTTCCGAAGCATCCCATCGAGCTGATTGTATTTACCGATGAAGAGGGATTCCGCTTTGGAAAAGGGCTGACCGGAAGCAGTGCGATCTGCGGACAGGATCCAGACGTCAGCGATTCGGAATTAGATATCTACGGAGAAGAGAGAGGAAAGGTCATGGAATCCTACGGCATCTCCTGTAAGGACATGCCAAAGGCCGCGAAGGATCCCTCTTCTGTTCATTGTTTTATAGAGCTCCATATAGAGCAGGGCGCAAGGTTATATAAGACGAAGACCTCCGTGGGGGTTGTATCCTCCATCGCGGGCGTGAACCGTTACGATGTTACCGTGACCGGCGAGGCGAACCACGCCGGGAGTACGGCGATGGCAGACCGTAAGGACGCGCTTGTGGCGGCGGCCGGATTTATCAACAGGATACCGGAGATCACAAAGGAATACGGCAATGAATTCACCGTTGCAACCGTGGGCACCATAAAGGTAACGCCTCATTCGGTCAATGTCATTCCGGGAACCTGCTCATTCAGCCTGGAGATCCGGGACCAGGATGCACAGCTTATGAAGCTGATCGAAGAGAAGCTCAGAGAGTCTCTTTTTGATACCTGCGGGAAATACGGAGTTACCTGTACGTTTGTCCCGACTTCTTTCCATGAGCCGGCGCCGATGTCCGAGTGGGTGAAGGGAAGCGTGGAACAGGCGGTGAAGGAATTAGGCATCGACTACAGTGTGATTCCAAGCGGCGCATTCCATGATTCACTGATCATGACAAGCGTGTTCCCTACGGGGATGATCTTCGTCCCAAGCGAGAAGGGAATCAGCCATTCCAGGTATGAATATACAGAAGACGGGGATATTGAGAACGGATGTAACGTCCTTTTAAGGACGGTTTTGAATGTAGACAAGTAGATCTGCACATACTTGTGTGCAGAGTATATGCGTGAAGTGCATGGATTATAAGCAAAGCACATGCTATGGCCTGTGTATAGAAGGTGCAATCAGATACAGACAGCAAGTACATAACATGGAGGCGCGGTGTAAATCAGACAATATTTGCCGTACATCCCATGTTAAATAAAAAAAGAAGGAAGGTAATCACTATGGCAAAGAAAAAAATCGGTATCATCGGCGGAGGTATCTCAGGAGCAGCTCTCGCGTATCATCTGAGTCTCTATGACGGAGAGGCAGAGGTGATCGTATTCGAGAAGGATACCATCGGAGGAGCTTCTACAGCGAAGTCAGCAGGTACGGTTTGTCTGTTCGACGACTCATTAAAGAACAGATACTGGGACGTAAGGCTTTACGGTTTCGAGTCCTATCTGAAGATGGAAGCAGAAGAGAAGGGAAGCGCAGGCTTTGATAAGACGGGTACACTGGTTGTAGCCACCAACGAGGAAGTTGAGAAAGTGATCAAGACCGGTATCGCCCTTGCGAAGGCAGCAGGCTACACAGGCGAGTACATCACGGACAAAGACCGCATCAAAGAGATCCTGCCTGACATCTCTACCGATAATATCCTTGGAGCTGGTTATACCGCCGACGACGGATATTTTGACGGAACCATGATCTCGAACACATACGCCAAGAAGGCTCAGAAGAACGGCGTCGTTGTGAAGACCGGAGTGAAGGTGACGGAGGTTGTAGTAGAAGACAAGAAGGTGAAAGGTCTTAAGACAGACGACGGAGCGGATTATGAATTTGACGTAGTTGTAGACTGTACCGGACCGTGGAGTAAGTTTACCGGCGAGATGGTAGGTCTGGACGTTCCGATCTGGCATACCAAGGCAGAAGCTTTCTTCTTATGTCCTCCGGGAAAGAAGCTTGACTATACCTTCCCTGTACTGAAATATCCGGAGTTCTATGGTCTTCGTGCCGGAGACAATATCTTCATCTGCAAGTCTCACCTGTCCATGGATCTGAGCAATCCGATGCATGCAGGACAGTGGGATCCGGATAAGCTGCCGGCAACGGGCGGAACAGATGATTACTTCATTGACTTCCTGCTCGATCAGTTAGAGGCGAAGGTTCCGGGAATCGTAGACAGCGGTCTTGTATCCTCCTGGTTATCCTACCGTGCAGAGCCAAAGGACTTCTGGCCGATCCTTGGCGAGACTCCTGTGGAAGGATATATGCTCTCTACCGGATACGGCGGAAACGGCGTTATCGAAGCGCCTGCGGCAACCCGCGATCTGGCGAAGCTTATCATGCGCGGCGAGAGCACGCCGCTTCTGGAGAACTGGGCGTTCAAGCGTCTTCTGTAAGAGTAAGGGACAATTGATTCAATAGAGCGGACCTGCATGATCATGCAGGCCGTAAGAAAATAATTCAGGAGGAAACCATGAATATAGCAGTTCTTATTAAACAGGTTCCGGTTTCAAACGATGTATCCGTAGACCCGGAGACTCATGCACTGGTTCGTGCCAGCTCGGAAGGTATGGTAAACCCGGCGGATCTTAACGCCATTGAGGAGGCTATGCTTCTTAAGGAACAGACAGGCGGAAAGGTTGTTGTATTTACTATGGGACCGCCGGACGCCGAGAAGTCGCTTCGGGACGCCATGGCGCTTGGCTGCGACGAAGCCTGTCTGGTTACGGACAGGGTTTTGGCAGGCGGGGACACGGTTGCGACTGCGAAACCCCTTGCGGCGGCGATCAGGAAATACGGAGAGTTCGACCTGATCTTAGGCGGCGCTCTGTCGGCGGACGGCGCTACCGGACAGGTGGGCGCGATGGTTGCGGAATGCCTGGATATCCCGCATGTGGTAGAGGCGCAGGGGATCAGGTATGACGAGGCAGAAGCAGATAAGATTGTGGCAGTGAAGAAGTTCCATGACAAGAAGCTTAGTATCAGGTGTACGCTTCCGGCGATGGTATCATTTAACTTCGGATGTAACGAGCCGCGTCTCGCGACACTGCGCACGAAGCGTGCGGCAAAGTCGAAGCCCCTTGTAACTTACACCAATGCGGATCTTGGACTTAACCTTGACGAGGTTGGTATCGCAGGTTCACCTACGGCGGTTGTGGATTCCTTCTCACCAAAGGCGGGAAGAAAGGCAGTCATGCTCGAAGGAACGGCTGCAGAGCTTGCGAAGAAGCTTAGAGACCTGATTGAAGAGGAGAAAGGAAAGTAGACCTATGGCTAATGGAATTTGTGTTTATGCAGAAAGTTATAAGGGTAAATTAGAGCCGGTAGCTGCAGAACTGGTTTCAGCGGCAAAGGAGATCAAGAAGACGACAGGGGAGAAGATTCAGGCAGTCGTTCTTGCAGAGGAGACAGACGGTATCGTAGCGGAGCTTGATAAGCTTGGCGTCGAAGAGATCTATGTCGTCAGGTCGGGACGCGACTGCTCCCAGCAGGATGACGCGGTAAGCCAGGCGATGGCCGGGATGCTTAAGAAGATCGATCCGTCAAGTGTCCTGATTCCTGCGACTCCGGAAGGCCGTTCCATCTTCTCAAGAGTGGCAATGAAGCTTGGATGCGGGCTGACGGCGGACTGTACAGAGGTTCTGGTGGGAACGAAGGAAGACGGTTCTTACTATATCAGGCAGAATAAGCCGTCGTTTGGTGAGAATGTGTTCGTAACCATTATCACGAGAGACGGATACTATCCGCAGATGATGACCGTAAGGCCGGGCGTGTACACTCCCCAGGAAGAGACAGAAGGCGGTCAGGCGAAGGTTGCGTATTTTGATGATATCAAGGTCGGTGATTCCAGGATTGAGGTCATCGAGGAAGCCGAGGCGGAGAACGAGACAGGAAGCATCCTTGGAGCCGAGGTTGTGGTAGTCGGCGGAAGAGGAGTCCTTGAGGACGATAACTTTGCGCTGCTTGAGAAGTTTGCCGGGAAGGTCGGCGGAGCGATCGGCGGGACAAGGCCGATGGTGGATTCCGAGATGATTCCGTTCAACCACCAGATTGGACAGACCGGACTTACCATCCGTCCGAAGATCTGCATCTCCTTTGGCGTATCCGGAGCGATTCAGCATACGGAGGGCATCAAGGATACCAAGCTGTTTGTGGCGGTGAATACGGATGAAGAGGCGGCGATCTTCGGCGTGGCAGATTACGGGATCACGGCCGATCTGAAGGATGTTCTGGAGAATTACCTTGCTCTTTAAGAAGCGGGATTCTCGCTGATATGTTTGATAATATGTAATATGAAGGTATGATGGGGAAAGGAGAATTGTCAGGCAGAGCTGTTATAGCGGTTAGATAATTCTCCTTTTCGCTTTTTTGTGACATAGGAAGCTTCGTTCCCCATATTACAAAACTTTGCGCGAGGATGCTGAAATCTTAACCCAAGGCCCAAAGGATGCCGCAGAGCGTGTCGGTTCCGGATGAGTGGCCGATTTCCTGAAAGGATATGAGAAGCTTCTCAGGGGCCGGGAGAGTAAGAAGACTTTTGACCGGAAGGCTGAACTGGTCTTCAAGGGCGCAGGAGAGGAAGGCGGCGCTTATGTCGATGGTGTCGGACAGCCGGCGGGCGATCTCAGCTTTCAGGTATCCGGCGAAGGGGCGGCGGCTCTTTCCGGCGAGGAAGAGTCCTGCCAGCACTCCGCACAGGAAGTCGTCTCCGCTTGGAGTCAGTCCGGTTCCCAGTCCAAGAACCCGTGTGAGTACACGGGCCGCCTCCTGATAATCCCCGCGAAGGTACAGTTCGCTGCTGCGCCGGATATGGTCCCTGGCGGCAAGGAGTATGAGGGACAGGTCGTCCGTATCTTGCCGGCAGTCCTGGAACAGGAGGGCAAACCCGCCGGTGTCGGTATGGGATAAGGCGCTCTGGATATGAGCTCTAAGCGTGGGGAGGAGCCCGGGGTCAAGCGGTTCGTGTAATGCAAGATCGAACCGGCCGGCGTCCCGGCAGGTGAAGCGGTAAGCCGGCCGGTGTGCGTAAAGCGGGCAGGGGAATTCCAGCCCGCCGTCTGTAAAACGGACGGTATCGCCTGCCGCAACGGATAAGGTTTCCAGGTCTTCTGACGAAAGACTTAAGATCAGACTGATGGGTGACAAAGGAGAGCCTTCTGCCTGCAGGGCAAGGAGCTGCTTCCCGTCTGTCAGGTTGATGGTGCGGCGGTATACGGAATGTACGGTTCCGGATGTGAGATTCTTAAGGATATCTTCGGCATAGAACGACAACTGTAGGATCTGATATTCCATGGATGAGCCTCCTTTTTACAATTTAAGACTATTTTTGCTGTTTTTATACATGGTATCAGAGAATGCGGGAAATTACAATGCTAAATGATTAAAATCCGGTTTAGAATTTTAGTGCATTGTGATAAATAATTAACGATATCAAATGGAAATATTTGGTAAAATTATACAAAAAACGGAAGCTATATTCTATATTTTGTGCTATTGTGATTTGATCCATTTTGGATTAAAATAATATACAAGTAGTTAAAATGTGGTTGAACGGTAATTTTTATTTTTAGGAGGTACGTTATGTATGATTTATTGATCCGAAACGGAAAACTTGTGACTCCCGACCGTATCTATGAAGCGGATATCGCGATTCAGGACGGCAAGTATGCGGCATTTCTGGCGGCAGGAGCCGAGGCAGAGGCGAAGGAGACCATCGACGCGAAGGGGAATTATGTGTTCCCGGGTATCATCGACTGCCATGCGCATCTGAACGAGCCGGGATTTGAGTACAGGGAAGACTTCGAGACGGGTTCCCGCGCGGCGGCGGTTGCAGGATGTACGACACTGATCGACATGCCCCTTAACAATGACCCGTCCCTGATGAACAAGGAGATCTTCGACCTTAAGATGGGCAAGATCAGCAAGCATTCTGTGATTGATTATGCGCTTTGGGGCGGACTTGTAGGAGATTATGACGACAAGCCGGATTCTGTGAAGAATAATATGAACGACCTGGTTGACCTGCATAACTGCGGCGTCGCGGCGTTCAAGGGCTTCACCTGCCCGAACGGCAATCTGTTCCCGACTGTGAATATGGGGAATGTGCGTAAGGCGCTTGAGATCCTGAAGCCATACGGCGCCCTGTGCGGATTCCACTGTGAAGAATTCGGCCAGGTACTGGAAAGAGAGAAGGAAGCCAAGGCGAAGGAAGGCCAGACCAACGAACAGAAGATCCGTGATTTCCTGGATTCCCATGATGTATGGACCGAGTATGTGGCGACGAAGAATGTCATCGACATGGCAAGGGCGACAGGCGGACGCGTACATATCTGTCACGTGAGCCATCCGATGGTGGCGCAGGTGGTAAAAGACGCCATCCACGAAGGACTTCCGATCACGGCAGAGACCTGCCCGCATTATCTTGGATTCACCGAGGACTTCGTATTCGAGAAGGGCGCTCCGGCGAAGTGTACGCCTCCGATGCGCACGAAAGAGGATATGGAGAAGCTGTGGGACTATGTGCTTGACGGAACACTGTCATGCGTAGGAAGCGACCATTCTCCGGCCGCCGACGAGGAGAAGGACAATGCGACGAAGGATATCTGGCACGCATGGGGCGGCCTTAACGCGATCCAGTTCTTCCTTCCGATGATGTTCGACATGGTTGTGAATAAGAAGGGGTTAAGCCCGACTCTGATCGCGAAGGTGATGGACTATAATCCGGCCAAGATCTTCGGACTGTATGGACGTAAGGGCGCGTTCGAGCTTGGGTTCGACGGCGATATCGTAATCGTGGATCCGGAGAAGGCATGGAAGGTTGACCAGACGAAGCTTCTGACCAAGGGTCATGTATCCTGCTTCGACGGACAGGAAGGCAAAGGGGCTCCCACATGTACCATCATCCGCGGCAAGGTAGTGGCGTCAGACGGCATGTACAAGGATGAGGCCGTAGGATACGGCGAGTATATTACGCCGGTCAGATAAGGATCTGACGGTACGCCGGCGGCAAAAAGAGAAAGAACAGCGGACGGATGCGCTGTTTTAATAAAAAGAAGAAGGAGAGAGATTATGGGTGATGTAAACAATGATAAGAAACAGGCCAGTTCGATTGCTCCGATTAAGAAGGAAGATCGAATCATGAGCTGGGGGTCCAACACGATGTTATGGCTTGGCGGCTGTATCTCGATTGGTACACTGTCCATGGGTTCGGCCCAGCTTGAGAACGGACTTAACTTACTGCAGCTATTCCTTGCAGTATTGATTGGTTCCACCATTCTGGTTATCGGTATCGCATGTAACGACCAGTTTTCCTATGTGACAGGCGCGCCTTATGCAGTGCAGCTTAAGATGTCCTTTGGTACGAAGGGAAGTATCGTACCTGTATTTATCAGGGGTCTTCCGGCTATCGTATGGTACGGCTACCAGACATGGCTTGGCGGTACGGCGATCAACAATATTTTCCGGGCGTTCGGACTGGATATTCAATATGGATATGTGATTTTCTTCATTTTGTTCCAGCTGGTTCAGATCTTCCTGTCTACAAAGGGGTTCCAGGGTGCAAAATGGGTTGGTAACATAGGCGGCGTGGTTATCACGATTGCCATGCTCTATCTGTTATATCTGTGTGTGACGACACAGTGGGATGCGATTTCCGCAAATCTGCTTGGTATCGAAGGAACATGGGGCATGCCGTTTGTGGCGGCGATCATCGCATTCTTCGGCAACAGTACGACGGTTATGCTCAACGCCGGCGATTACTCACGTGAAGTAAAAGACGGTTATTCAAGCGCCGTGCGCGGAGTATCCTATTTCCTGGCTATGGTTCCTGCAACCGTACTGCTTGGTATGATCGGCGCAATGGCTTGTTCCGCAACAGGAGTTGCAAACCCAATCAATGCATTCTATGAGATGGTTGACAGTAAGATCGTTCTTGTTGTGACACTGTGCTTCATTATTATGGCTCAGTTATCAACGAACCTTGCATCTAATGTTATTCCGCCTGCATATGCGTTTATGGACGTATTCAAGATGAAGCATAAGACGGCAGTTGTCATCGTTGGTATCCTTGCTGTATGTACATGTCCGTGGATCCTGACAAACGACAGTTCTGCGGCCGGTCTGGCGCTGTTTACGAAGATTTACACGGCGTTCTTCGGACCAATCTTTGCAGTACTGATTACGGATTATTTCATTCTTCACAGAAGGAAGATTTCTGATTCATTATTGAAGGATCTCTACAATGAAGAAGGACAGCACAAGGGTGTAAACTGGGCGGCGATTATCGCCATCGCGATCGGTGCGGTGATCGGTCTGTTCAATGTTGATATCTCCTTCTTTACGGCTACGATTCCAACGGCTCTTATTTTCTACTTCTGTATGAAGTATATGCCGTCATGCGCGAACTTCAGAAAGGGTACGACATTAGAGAAATAATGGACGAAAAAAAGTCAGTAGAAGAATACGCGGCAGAGCTTAAGGATATCGTTATGCTGGAGACGTCTCTGTGCAGGCAGGAAAAGATTGCGAAGGCATATGCAGATTATACATATATTCCGAAAGAGCCGCCGCAGTACAGGAACAGAGCCTCACTGGGGATGATATCGCTCTCGGTAACCTGGGTGCTGTTTGATCTGTTTGCATTCTTTATGGGGAATGCAAAAGTGGCTGCCGGGGCGTCGGTGTTTACTGTGGCGTTGATTCTTTTCTTTATCGTGCTGCAGCTGCGGGGAATGAAGGCAAACCGGAAGCTTATGGCAGAGTATGAGGAATACTGTCACGCATATGAGCTGGTGAAGCTCCTTGAGGAACCAAAGCAGCGTACACGAAGAGTACTGGCGCGTCTCTATGAGAAGAGCGCAGTCTATGAGAGATACCGGAATCTGAACGCGGTATGCGCAATCTGTGATTATCTCGGGTCAGGCCGGGCGTCAGAGATCTGCGGACCGCAGAGCGTCTACAGGCTGTATGATAAGGAGCTGCAGAGAGGGAGAGTTCCTGATAAAGCAAGGGAGATTGAAGAGGGTATCTGTTCCGTAGAACAGATACCGGGATTTTGCAAAGAGACAGAGCATCTTTTGGATGAGATTGAGAAAAGAAATAATGAACATGATTACATGAAAAGTAAGGAGTGATAAGTATGTATGATGTATTGGTGAAAAACGGCAGGATCGTCACTGCTGATTCCGTTCTCGAAGGGAATGTTGCGGTAAAGGACGGTAAGATTGCGGCTGTACTTACAGCCGGCGACGAGCCGGAGGCGGCGAAGGTCATCGACGCGGCAGGGAAATACATATTCCCGGGAGCAATCGACACGCACGCCCATCTGAACGACCCGGGATTCGAGTGGCGCGAGGATTATGAGCATGGCACGGCTGCCGCGGCCCTTGGCGGATATACCACCGTGATCGACATGCCGCTTCAGAACGATCCCTGTATGACCAATGCAGAGGCGTTTGACTTCAAGGAGAATAAGGTTTCCCCCAATGCGTATGTAGATTACTGCTTCTGGGGCGGGCTTACAAGTTATAATTTTAACGACCTTAAGGATCTGGACGAGAAAGGCTGCGTATCCTTTAAGTCTTTCATCGGGCCGGTGTCCCCGGACTATGAGTCGCTGAATTACGGCCAGGCCATGGAGGCCATGGATATCATCAAGGAGTTTGACGGACGCGCAGGCTTCCACTGTGAGGACTATGCGATCATCAAGAACCAGGAGAAGAGGATGAAGGAGGCAGGACGCAACGACTGGAAGGCGTTCCTTGAGTCCCGTCCGGTAGTGGCGGAGATCGTTGCGACCGACGCGATCATAGAGATTGCCAAGGCTACGGGCTGTAAGGCGCATATCTGCCATGTATCCCATCCGGCAGTTGCGAAGAAGATCAAGGCCGCGCAGGATGAAGGCTATGATATCACGGCAGAGACCTGTACCCATTATCTGACCTTCAGCAATGAAGATGTCATCGAGAAGGGACCGCTCTATAAGTGCGCGCCGATCCTCCAGCCCAAGGAAGCCGTTGAGGAGATGTGGGAGTATGTGAAGGCGGGCGTGTTCAGCGGAATCGCTTCCGACCATTCTCCATGCTCTTATGATGAGAAATACAAGGAGATTCTTGGCAATAAGATCGAGACCGTATTTGACGTATGGGGCGGATGCTCCGGCATCCAGAGCGGTTTTCAGGCAGCGTTCAGCGAAGGCGTCATAAAGCGCGGCGTATGCCCGACGGTACTTGCGAACGCCATGTCCGTGAAGCCGGCGAAGGCTTTTGGCATCTATGGGAAGAAGGGCGATATCAAGCCCGGATTCGACGCAGACCTTTTGATCGTCGATCCCGAGAAGGAGTGGGAGATTACAGAGGAATCCCTTCTGTATGTGAACAAGATCTCTGCATTCGTAGGGCTGAAAGGGAAAGGACTTCCGGTTATGACGATGGTTCGCGGCAATGTCATCGCCGAGGATGGAAAGGTCGTTGCGAAGAAGGGCGTCGGCGAACTGGTAAAGAAGCTTAAATAAGAATAGAGGAATCCGCCTGCAAAGGCTGCATGCGCCCAAAGCTCAAGCGCATGCGGCCGCGGGTATCACAAGAGAAAAAGGAGAGAGTGAAAGTATGAGTATTATTGACAACAAGAATCTGAATCCGGAACTGGTAAAAGACGTGGATCCGGATCTTCAGCCGACCCAGAAGCGTATCATGGGACCTTTGTCTTATGCGGCGAGCTTCATGGGCGGTTGTGTATCAATCGGTACATTTTCCATGGGTGCGGGACTTATCGGCGCCCTGACGGTAACACAGGCGATTCTTGCCATGACCATCGGATGTCTGGTTATTGCCATCGCGCTGGCGATCATCGGCGAGTGCGGCCATACCTATGGGATCCCGTTTACCGTACAGCTAAGAAGCAGCTTTGGTACGACGGGCGTTAAGATTCCCGGCGTCTTAAGAGGTCTTCCGGCCATCGTGTGGTTCGGTTTCCAGAGCTGGGTAGGAGCGGGAGCCATCAACAGCTGTATGAATATCCTGTTTGGCGTAAGCAACCTTCCGGTTGTATATGCGCTGTTTACCCTTCTGCAGGTGGCTCTTGCAATCAAGGGATTCGAGGGGATCAAGTGGCTTGAGAATATCTCCTGTGTATTCATCATCGCGATCCTGATCTATATGCTGTATGTGGTAAATACACAGTTCTCATCAGAGATCGGAGACGTATTCTCAGGAATCAAGGGAACCTGGGGCATGCCGTTCTGGGCTGCTACAACCTCTTTCCTTGGAATCTACTCAACCATGATCATCAATGCGTCCGATTACTCACGTAACGCGACGGATAACATAAAGCCGGTGAAGGCTGCAAGTATCTATACGGTAGCGATTCTTCCTGTAACTCTGTTCATGGGTCTGATCGGACTCCTTGTAACGGCCGCCACAGGAAACAGCGACCCGGTTGTGGTATTCTCGACCACCATGGGAAGCAAGTTCCTTACCATCGTGACCCTGCTCTTCATCGCGTTTGCGCAGGTTACTACGAACGTACTGAACAACATCGTGCCTCCTGCATATGTGCTGATGGAGTCCTTTAAGATGAAATGGACCCACGCCACCATACTTGTAGGCGTGCTTTCCGCATGTGTGATGCCATGGAAGCTGGTTACGGATGAGTCTGCGGCAGGCCTTAACCTGTTCACGCAGTTCTACTCCGCTTTCCTTGGACCGATCTTCGCGGTTATGGCGGTAGACTACTTCATCCTCCGCAAGAAGAAGCTGGATATCAACGATATGTACGACAAGAAGGGATGCTTTAAGGGAATCAACTGGGCGGCAGTCATTGCGATTATCTTCGGGTCCTTATGCTCGCTTCTGGTTATGCAGCTGTCATGGTATGTGAGCCTGATTCCGACGGGTGTGGCTTACTATCTGCTGATGAAGATGATGCCGCAGGCGAAGCCGTTCTGTAAAGGGACGATTTTTGAAAAATAGATTCTTTTTACCTGTACGGTTGAAATATTGTCGTTTAAGGGACGGAAGTTGGGAGACGCCCTTCCTAACACAGACTGGGCAACGCTCCGGCGAACTAACCCCTAACTACGACTAAGACTCTCAGGAATGTCTTCGAGTCTAAGTCTCCGTAAGGGGTGGATTTCGCCTCCGCTACAAAAAACCTGCCACTGGCAGCTTTTCTGCATGCTAAGGCATAAAAACGCCCTTTAATGTCTGCTTATAGGAAGGGCGTCTCCCAACTTCCTGTGCACTGGAAATGGATTTTCAACCGTATAGGTGGGGAAATTTCCAGTTGTACGGGTGTAATGTTGTTCAAGGGATAGAAGTTTTCAGATGCATTTCCTGACACACCCTTAAGTAACACTCCGCGATTAGTTATGACTAAGACTTATAGGAAGGGCGTCTCCCAACTTCCTGTGCACTGGAAATGGATTTTCAATCGTATAGGTGGAAATGTACTGGAAATGGATTTTCAACCGTATAGGTGGAATGTTTTTTGAAATGATAGTAGGAATGATTTCAGTGAGAAGCATATTCTTTACTGGAGTTATAAAGAGGGTCTAAATACCATGCGTTTCATATCTGCATGAGAAGGTCAGGTTTTGGAATCCGCAGAATAAGAGAGGGACGGCGGATGCCGCCCCTCTTTGCAGTTTGCGCGCCGTGGGCGCGCTTTGGCGAGTAGTTTTAAGCTTTTATATCTTTGCAGTTTGCGCGCCGTGGGCGCGCTCTGGCGAGTAGTTTTAAGCTTTTATATCTTTGCGTTTGCCTGTATGCGGTCAAGTTTCATGTCGAGGAATTTCAAGGTTGCTTCCATAAGTCTTGCGGTGACGGGGCTTTTCTCATCCCGGTCGAAATCGTGCATGTTGTGGGACGCAACGAACCGTTGCGCCTGATACCTGGTACACAGCTCCAGGAATTCGGAGTAGGGTACGTCGGTGTCGCCGGTGCTGTGGGCGCAGAAGAGCGGGCAGGGCAGCTTGTCGCAGGTGCGTAAGGTATAGTCAAGGTAGAAGAACTTCTGGCGTCCGGCGTAGATTAGGTCCGCCCATTTCCCGGTCTGTCTTGCGTAGACATAGATGCTGTAGTGCGTGTTCATGTCTCCGCCTGCATGGACCTCGCCGGAGACGGCGTTCAGGATGGATTCGCTGACGGCGGGAAGAGAACAGTAATAGTTGCTTGGGGTCATGAACCAGCCGTCGCATAAGAAGCCGTACCCGTAGTAGGAGAGGATGCCGGCGGGCTTATGGGCGAATGAGCCGCGGGCTCCCGCAAGCAGGCACAGATAGGCGCCTGCAGAGCGTCCCCACAGGAAGTAGGGAAAAGGACCGGCGGGTATATCCGTCCGGGAGGTCTCTGTGTAAGCCTCAAGGTACAGCGGGGAGTTCTCGGTATAGTGCCTGATGGAGGCGCATACATCCTCGAAGATCGCTTCAAGCTTTGCGGCCGGGGCGAGGGGATAGTCGTACGCGGCGATACAGTATCCGGCCTTTGTCAGGGATTCTAAGTGAAGCTTCGGAAGATCTGTCCGTGTTCCGAATAATAATCCGCCGCCGTGGAAATATAATATACAGGCTTTGGGTTTTTGCTCCGTATCGAAGTACAGGGTGGCGTGTTTGTCATAGGATTCGCTGGGGATTGTGATTTCTCTGGTCTGCAGCATGGTCTGTC
The DNA here is from genome assembly GCA_947063855.1 of uncultured Dorea sp. Taxonomy (GTDB): domain Bacteria; phylum Bacillota; class Clostridia; order Lachnospirales; family Lachnospiraceae; genus Sporofaciens. Next base: position 12,586 of record CAMSTW010000019.1, on the reverse strand, counting down.
TCCTTTCATATGTATTAAAAAGTGGTTGAAAGCAATATCTGTAATTTTAGATATTTGTTTAGTTTTTAACAATCACCGGAAGAGGGGCGCCAGTCGGACGCCATGGGAATACCGCAGGATATTCTCCGCCGGTAAATACCAGTATATCACAAATACAGGCAGGTTCAAGTACAAAATGTAGGGAAACTACTGCTAAAATAGACAAAATAGCGGGCTCAGATTTGTCTAAAATGTCAATTGAAATTTTTAGCTGAAATTGCCATAATTAGATTATAAAAACCGGTTGACCACAAAGACCAAAACAATTAAATTTATTAAACCAAGAAAGTGAGGGACTTGAAAATGAGTTATTTAAACAATCAGGTTGGATACCGCGACGAGCTGTTGCAGACACGTTCTGTGATCAAGAAAGAGAACTGGGTGCTCCTTGAGCCGGACGGACTTGTGAAGAATGCGATTCCGGGTTATGTGAACTGTGACGTGACGATTCTTGGATCTCCTGCCATGGGAGCTTCCTTCGCGGATTATCTGGTAACCGCGCATGCCGGCGGCAAGAAGGACGGGATCGGCGGAGACGGGATCGAGACCTTCCTCTATGTAGTAGAGGGCGCTGTCACCGTTAAGAATGCAGACAAAGAAGCGGACCTTACCCAGGGCGGATACATCTATTCCCCGGAGGATAAGCCGGTATCTTTCGAGAACAAGGGTGAGGCGGACGCGAAGCTCTATCTGTACAGACGCAGATATGAGAAGGTGGAAGGCTATAGCGCTTACACCATCGTTGGAAACGCCAATGAATTAGAGTGGCTTTCCTATGAAGGAATGGAGAACTGCTATATCCAGAACTTCCTCCCGACAGATGATTTCGGATTCGATATGAATATGCATATCCTGAAGTTCCACATCGGCGCTTCCCATGGCTATATCGAGACACACGTTCAGGAGCACGGTATGTTATTCCTGTCAGGCAAGGCGATGTACAGACTGGACGACGAGTGGGTGCCGCTTAAGAAGGGCGACTATGTATTCATGGACGCATACTGCCCGCAGGCATGCTACGCAGTGGGCGACGAAGGCCGTGAGGAAGTCCTGACATATATCTACTCTAAAGACTGCAACCGGGACGTTGCATTATAACTACAGGTTTGCGGCGAAGGTACGATAGAAGAGAGTATATATAACGATAGTTGTATGGCAGAAATTAATATCAGGAAATTAATATAAGGATGGTAGAAGTGCAATGAAACTTTCAAGGGATGAATTAAAAGGTTTAATGAAGAATAAGATGATGCAGGCAGGCTTAAAGGAAGAGCATGCAGAGCAGACAGCAGAGATCCTTACATGGTCGCATGAGAGAGGATATGCGTCTCACGGTGCGGTACGCGTAGAGTATTACAGCGAGAGGATCGCCAAGGGCGGCATCACCAATGACCCGAACATCACATGGAAACAGACAGGCCCCTGCTCCGGTATCATGGACGGAGACAACGGTATCGGTTACTGGGTAGCCACGAAGGCTACGGAGAAGGCAATCGAGATCGCCAAGGAGAACGGCGTGGCGATCGTTGGTATGGCGAACATCTCCCACACAGGATCCATCGGATACTATACAGAGATGTGTGCGAAGGAAGGCCTTGCGGCGATCACATTCTGCCAGTCTGACCCGATGGCAGTGCCCTACGGCGGAACAGAGCCTTATTACGGAACCAACCCGATCTCTTTCGCGGCTCCCACGGCAGACGAGCGCAACGTAGTATTCGATATGGCTACGACCGTTCAGGCATGGGGCAAGATCCTTGACAAGAGATCCCAGGGCGCGGAGATTCCTTCTGACTGGGCAGTGGATGAGAACGGCGAGCCTGTGACAGATCCGCATAAGGTGAATGCGCTTACGCCGATCGCAGGTGCGAAGGGATACGGACTTATGATGATGGTAGACGTATTCTCCGGCGTACTCCTTGGGGTTCCGTTCGGAAAGCATGTAAGCTCCATGTATCATGACTGCTCGAAGGGACGTGAGCTTGGACAGATGATCATCGTTATGGATCCGGAGAGATTCTGCGGCGCCGAGCAGTTCAAGAAGAACATGTCACAGACCTGCGACGAACTTGGAGAGATGAAGGCGGCTCCGGGATACGGCAAGGTATACTATCCGGGCGAGAGGGCTGTCATGAGAAGAGACAAGGCTTATGCTTCCGGCGGTATCGAGGTTGTGGACGAACTGGTTGAGTACCTGAAGGGCGACGCGGTTCATTTCAACAGGTATGACCATAAGAACAGATTTGCAGATTAGATATTTTTAATTTCAGAAAGGAAGAAAACATGTTAAAAACAGTTGTTAAAAAAGGAAGCTATCAGGATTCCGTAGTACTTATGCTTTTGACAAATGAGATTTCCTCCGTAGAAGGAGTGAACAAGATCCAGGTCATGATGGCGACTCCTGCCAATAAGGATATTTTTAAGTCAAGCGGACTTGATACGGAAGAGCTGATGGCGGCTACCGCAAATGATATGGTAGTTGTAGCGGATATTGAGGAGGACGGCGTACTCGACGTCGTTCTTGAGAAGGTGGAAGAGTTCCTTAAGAAGCAGTCCACGGCGGCGGAAGGCAAGAAAGGCGCCGAGAGTGTAAAATCATGGGACAAAGCGCTTAAGAAGGCTCCGGAGGCGAATCTTGCGGTGATCTCCATCCCGGGAGCATACGCGGCTCTTGAGGCAGACCGCGCACTTGACGAGGGCCTGAATGTATTCATGTTCTCCGACAATGTAACGGTTGAGGATGAGAAGGCGTTAAAGGAGAAGGCTCATGCTAAGGGACTTGCCGTTATGGGTCCGGACTGCGGTACTGGTATTATCCAGGGAGTTCCGATTGCATTTACCAACAAGGTTACCAAAGGCTCCATCGGCATCATCGGCGCGTCAGGAACCGGTATCCAGGAACTTACTACCATCATTGACCGGTTAGGCGAAGGCGTGACCAACGCGATTGGTATCGGCGGGCGTGACCTGAACGCGAAGATCGGCGGAATCACCATGATGGATATGATCGACGCCATGGAAGACGACGATGCAGTTAAGGTACTTGTGATCGTGTCCAAGCCGCCGGCAAAAGAAGTACGCGACATGATCTCCGCGCGGCTTTCTAATTTCAGCAAACCGGTGGTTACCTTATTCGTAGGCGAGAAGCCGGAATACCACGAGGAGAACTTCTATCACTGCTATACGCTTGATGAGGCGGCACGTAAGGCAGTCAGCCTGGTAAGAGGCGCAGAGGTTGCGGAAGCTACGATTGATATAGATGAGTCCGAGTTCTACAAGGCAGAGGACGGCAAGACCATTAAGGCATATTATTCAGGCGGAACCCTTGCCAACGAGGCGGCTATGCTGATCAAAGACGCCATGAACTGCAAAGTACCGCCGGAGGATATCGAAGGCTATATGCTTCAGTTAGACGGCAATATCGTAGTTGACCTTGGCGACGACGCTTATACACAGGGCAAGCCCCATCCGATGATCGACCCGGCCAAGCGTATCGAGTGCATGCAGGAAGCGGTAGACGATCCGACGACAGGAGCAGTCCTTCTTGATATCATGCTCGGCTACGGTTCACACGCAGATATGGCAGGCGCGCTCCTTCCATCCATCGTTGCTCTGAAAGAGAAAGCAGAGTCACAGGGAAGAAAGGTATTCTTCATCGCTACGGTATGCGGTACAAGAAGCGACTTCCAGGGATACGACGAGGCAGTGAACAAGTTAAAGGGCGCAGGCGTGATCGTATGCGAGAACAACAAGCTTGCATGCCGTACAGCAATCCGTGCAATCGGAAGAGACTTCGAGGAGCCGGTAAAAGAGATTCGTGCGAAGGAAGTTGCAGAGGTTGCGAAGAACGCGCCGTCTGATAAGCTGCGCGCACTGCTGTCCGACAAGCCGAACATCATCAACATCGGCCTTAAGAGCTTCGCAGAGGTTGTAGAGCAGTTCGGATGCGAGGTGGTACAGTATGACTGGCAGCCGCCGGCAGGAGGAAATGTTGAGCTTATCAAGACCCTTAACTTCCTGAGAAATTACGAAGGAATCGACGAGCTGAACCGTGCGGTGATCGCAAAGGTTGTGGCAAGCCAGCCGGTACTTAAGGACAATGTACGTGCGAAGGAAGTGATCCCGGAATTCGCCGAGAATGGCGGCAAGGTCATCCTTCATGCAGGTCCTCCGGTGGCTTACGAGAATATGCCGGACCCGATGCAGGGATCATGCGTGGGCGCGGTGATGTTCGAAGAGTGGGCGTCTACCGAGGAAGAAGCAAGAAAGATGTTAGAGGGCGGAGAGATCAAGTTCATTCCATGCCACCACTGCAACGCGGTAGGACCAATGGGCGGTATCACATCCCCGAACATGGCAGTATTCGTAGTAGAGAATGAGACAGGCGGCAACAAGGCGTACTGTACGATGAATGAAGGTATCGGCAAGGTGCTTCGTTTCGGCGCATATGACGAAGAGGTTGTAAACCGTCTGCGCTGGATGAGAGACGTTCTCGGACCGACGCTTGGCAAGGCGCTTCGTTCTATGGAGAACGGACTTGCGATCAATCCGCTGATTGCGAAGGCAGTCGCTATGGGAGACGAGTTCCATCAGAGAAATATCGCCGCTTCTCTTGCATTCCTCAAGGAAGTAGCTCCGATCATCACAGCCATGGAGATGGATGAGAAGGATCGTTATGACGTGATTAAGTTCTTAGCCGACACAGACCAGTTCTTCCTGAATATCATGATGGCTACAGGCAAGGCTGTTATGGACGACGCAAGAAAGGATACAGACGGAACCATCGTTACCGCTATGTGCCGGAATGGTTATGAATTCGGTATCCGTATCGCAGGTATGGGCGACGAGTGGTTCACAGGCCCGGTAAATACTCCGCAGGGACTCTATTTCACAGGCTACGACGCAGAGGATGCGTGCCCGGATATGGGAGACAGCGCCATCACAGAGACCTTTGGCGTGGGCGGTATGGCTATGATCGCGGCTCCGGCGGTTACAAGATTCGTAGGAGCAGGCGGCTATGAGGACGCACTTCGCACCAGCAACGAGATGACGGAGATCTGTATCGACAGGAACCCGAACTTTACAGTTCCGACCTGGAACTTCCAGGGCATCTGCTTAGGTATCGACGCAAGGCTGGTTGTAGAGAAGGGAATCACTCCGGTCATCAATACCGGTATCGCCAACAAGGTTGCCGGAAGAGGACAGATCGGCGCAGGTACGGTACATCCGCCGATCGAGTGCTTCGAGAAGGCTGTAAGGGCTTACGCGAAGAAGCTTGGGTTTGAGGCATAGTCCGGCCGGACCTTTTATAAGTTAGATTTTCGCCGCTTGCGGCAAGGCCTTTGACTGACATATACTGGCAGATGACTGTGCTTATCGGGCACTGTTTCAAGATTGATGCGAAGATGAGAAAACGAAGTACTGATATACTGGCTATGGGAACGGGAAGCAGTCATCTGCCGGTTAATAGCAGACTGGTATGAGAATACAGATAAATAAAATACGGCATGCGGACAGGATCCGCCGTATTTGAGATTTAAGAGTCCAGAGTAGGAGATATCTATGGAAAAGAAAAAAGTTGTCATTGCCCTTGGCGGAAATGCCCTTGGCAAGGATATAGAAGAGCAGAAGGAAGCTGTTGCAAAGACCGCGAAGGTGATCGTGGATCTTGCAGAGCAGGGATTAGACATCATCGTCACACACGGTAACGGCCCCCAGGTGGGCATGATCCAGAATGCGATGGATAATCTGATCGTGATGCAGCAGAACTATAAGCAGGTGCCGCTTCCCACCAGCGTGGCCATGAGTCAGGGCTACATCGGGATTGACCTGCAGAATGCAATTAAATATGAATTATTAAGCCGTAATATCGACGGCAAGGTATCTACCATCCTGTCTCAGGTAGAGGTGGATAAGGACGATCCGGCATTCGAGAACCCAACGAAGCCGATCGGAAGATTCCTGACGAAGGAAGAGGCAGACGAGAACGAGGCAAACGGCATCCGCTGTATGGAAGACGCGGGAAGAGGCTATCGTATTGTAGTCGCATCCCCGATGCCAAAGAGGATCCGCGAGCTTCAGACCATCAAGACCCTGGTGGACGCCGGCCATATCGTGATTACCTGCGGCGGCGGCGGAATCCCGGTGGTCAGCGACGCGGAAGGACGTCTGGTAGGCGTCAACGCGGTTATTGACAAGGATAACGCCAGCAGCCTTCTGGCGTCACAGCTTGGCGCGGACCATCTGGTAATCCTGACTGCGGTAGAGAAGGTCGCCATCAACTGGGGCAAGGAGAACCAGGAGTGGTTGTCTGACCTCACGGTAGAGCAGGCGAAGGAATATATTGCCCAGGAGCAGTTTGCGAAAGGTTCCATGCTTCCAAAGGTAGAGGCGGCGATCCGTTTCGCAGAATCCGGAGAGGGCAGGCACGCCCTGATCACGCTGCTTGACAAGGCGGCGGCGGGAATTGCCGGGGAGACTGGAACGGTAATACACTCATAGTCAGGTAACAGAAGTTGGCGGCAATCCGCCAATGAGTATCGAAATATGACATTTGTGTAACGGAATGATTTTGGCAAACAGGCGGGCTGCGACTTCACGGTCTTGATGAAAGAAAGGATAGTCCCAGCCCGCTATATCTTTAAGAATAACCGATTACATAAAGTATGAGTAGTTGAGGAGAGGGAACATGAATATACCAATTAATCTGTTTATGTGGATAATGGCGTTTCTGCCCATTATCGTACTGTTGATTTTAATGATAAAATTTAACTGGGGTGCAACGGAAGCTGCACCGGTGGGACTTATGATTACGATTTTCACGGGTCTTGTATTCTTCAAGGCGAATATCCGGCTGATTGCGGCCGAGAGCGCCAAGGGAGTCTGGAACGCGCTGATCATCCTGATCATAGTCTGGACGGCGATCCTGATGTATCAGGTGGGCGATGAGGCGAAGGCGTTTCTTGTGATCCGTAACGGTATGAGGAAGCTGCTGCCCAACGAGCTGCTTCTGGTGCTTGCGATGGGGTGGATATTTGAAAGCTTTCTTCAGGGAATTACGGGATTCGGCGTTCCGGTAGCCGTGGGCGCTCCCCTTCTTATAGGTATCGGCGTGAAGCCGTTGTGGGCGGTCATCATTCCGCTTCTTGGCCAGGCGTGGGGCAATACCTTCGGAACCCTTGGCGCGGCGTGGGATTCACTTGCCATGTCGGCGGGGCTTTCTGCCGGCAGTAAGGAGTATCTGGTGACGGCGATGTGGACGGCTGCATTTATCTGGTTCTGGAATGCCATCGGGGGTTTCGCCACCTGCTGGTTCTACGGCAAGGGCAAGGCGCTTAAGAAGGGACTTCCGGCGGTAACACTTATGGCAGTGATCCAGGGCGGCGGAGAACTTCTGTTAAGCCAGGTCAACACAACCATCTGCTGCTTCGTTCCGGCGTGTGTATCGCTGATTGTGATCCTGCTGCTTGGAAGGATCAAGATGTACAATGAAGAGTGGAGTATCGAAGACAGTCCGATCATGAACCGTGAGTTCGGGGGACAGACGCAGGGAAGCGAAGCGCCGTCAGATATGACTCTGGTTCAGGCATTTGTGCCATACTTCCTGCTTTCAGCCCTTACGCTGATCGTGCTGCTGGTGAAGCCGGTCAACGCGTTATTGGGACAGATATCATTTGGTTTGTCGTTCCCGGAGACTTCGACGGGATACGGGCATGTGAATGCGGCGGTGGAGAGCTTCTCGCCATTCTCACCGTTTACTCATGCCAGCATGTTCCTGTTTATATCAGCGATCATCGGACTTCTCTATTATAAGAAGCATGGATGGATCAGGGAAGGCGGAGTGAAGAGGATCTTCGTGAAGTCTGTATCCATGACCATGCCGTCAGGTATCGCAGTCATCGGTCTGGTCATCATGTCGAAGATTATGGACGGAACCGGACAGACGGTGGTGCTTGCCAATGGAATCGCAAATGTACTTGGCAAGGTCTATGTGATCCTGGCGCCGTTCGTAGGACTTCTTGGAACCTTCATGACAGGAAGCAACATGAGCTCTAACATCCTGTTCGGCGGATTCCAGATGACGACGGCGAATCTGCTGAATGTGGATCCGTCGGCAATCTTAGGCGCGCAGTCGGCAGGCGGAGCCATCGGAAGCGCGGTCAGCCCAAGCAAGATCATCCTTGGAACGACGACAGCCAGCATCCTTGGACGAGAGGGTGAGGTTCTTAAGAAGATCATTGCGCTGACGGTGCCGACCACGATTGTAATCGGTGCGATCTTATTCGTGCTTGTTGCAATCTGAATAGAAATATAGTGGATACCGTGGATGTGTTGCTGCTGGTGAATGTACAGGCGTAAGAGCGTGCATTTCCGGCGGAAAGGAGAGTCTGAGTAGATTATTATGGAGAAGAAGAGTTTTTTTCAAACAAAAGAAGGCGGACTTACAATCGCTTTTATCGTGATCATGGCTGCGTTTTTCATCATACTGGCAGGTCTTGGCAGTGCAAATGACACCATTTGCCTGGTGGGATTTGTAATTATGGTGGCGGCCATGTTGTATTCGCCGGTAAAAACATTTATAATAAAGCCAAAGAAATAACATGAAAGGAGAAACATTATGGCGATTGAAGAGATTACAGGCAGAATAGCGAAGGATCTGGAGAGTCTGAAGCAGTTTACAGCGACACCGGGAGACGGCTGCACGAGACTTCCATTTACTCCGGAGGCAAGAGGAGCAGTGAACTACCTAAAGCAGATCATGGGAGAGGCAGGACTCGAGGTCAGAGAGGATGCTGCCGGCAACGTGATCGGAGTGATGAAGGGAACAGATCCGGACGCACCGTGCGTTATGATGGGATCCCATTTTGACTCTGTAGTGAACGGAGGAGACTTCGACGGTATCGCAGGAGCGGTATGCGCCATCGAGGTGGCAAGACAGCTGAAGGAAGAGGGAATTACTCCTAAGAGAGATTTCGTTGCGGTTGGATTCTGCGACGAGGAGGGTATGCGTTTCGGAACAGGATATTTCGGATCCGGGGCTATGCTTGGCAACAGAGACGTAGAGTACTGCAGGAATTTTGCGGATACCAACGGTATTACCATCTATGACGCTATGAAGGAATACGGACTTGATCCGGAGAAGATTGAGGACGCCAAATGGGATACCTCCAAGATTGGCCAGTTCCTTGAGTTACATATCGAGCAGGGACCGGTGCTTGACGCCGAGAACATCGAGCTTGGTCTTGTAGACTGTATCGTAGGGATCCAGCGTTACATGGTAACGGTTCACGGAAGGGCGGACCATGCGGGAACCACGCCGATGGATATGCGTATGGACGCGGTAGACGCGGCGACGAAGGTCATCTCCAAGATTCCGGACTGGGCGCGTGAGAAGGCAGACGGAACCGTTGCTACCACAGGCTTCATCCGCACGACTCCGGGCGGAATGAACATCGTTGCCGAGAAGGTAGAGTTTACGGTAGATATCCGTTCCAAGAACAACGACAATATCAATGATATTGCCAACAGGATCCGTGCAGCCCTCGACAGAGAAGTGAAAGAGATGGGCGGAAGCTACGAGATCGACACCAAGCTTGTGATCACGCCGGTATGGCTGTCTGAGGATATGCTGAACACCATGGAAGAGAGCTGTAAGGCAAGAGGCTACAGCTATAAGAAGCTTCCAAGCGGAGCAGGTCATGACGCGCTGGAGATCGGCCAGGTGATCCCGACTGTGATGCTGTTCGTTCCAAGTAAGGAAGGAAGAAGCCACTGTCCGGTAGAATTTACCAAGTACAGTGATTTCGCGAAGGCGTCTGTGATTATGACAGAACTTGCAAAAGAGCTTCTTGAGAAATAGATGCGACGCGTCCGTCCCTGAAAACATCCCAACCATACAGGCAGAAAATTTTAACATGCTTCAGAAACGGAGAGATATATGACAGGAATGAACTCGGTAAATAAAAAGGAAAACTTACGCTTGCTGAGAAGTGCGCTTAAGCTCACACAGAAAGAGTTCATCGAGCGTTTTCTTCCCGCCGCGGACGCAAAGCCGTCCATGAGTATCGCGACCTATTCCAATCTGGAATCAAAGGGCGGGGCAAGGATGAATGAGGTGATACTTGCGGTGTCGGAGAAGCTTGGTATAGAGTCTATCATGTTTTCCATACCGCCGGAGGAATTTGCGGAAAAGATTCATGTGATCCTGCCGGATGATGTGACGGGAGATATGTCTTTGGGGAGCGGCTCCAAGAAGGGGAGCATTAATCGTCTGGTGAACCGTCTTACCATGCATTTTGCCGAGCAGATTTTCGAGAAGCGTTTGAAGAAAGGCGACAAGATCGAATCAGACCGGGTGCTGGCGCTTAAGATGGGCGTGGGACGCTCGGCGATCCGGGAGGCCCTGAAGGTCTTGGAGGTACTGGGGATGATAGATATCCGGCCGGGACAGGGGACCTTCATCAGCAATAACGAGGCAAGCTTCTTTATCATTCCGCTGTCGTGGTCCCTGTTTTTGAACGGAAGCCAGATAGACAGTATCGTGGAGGTGCGCAATCTCCTGGAAGTGAAGGCGGCTTATCTGGTGGCGGAGCATATGAATGAGGAGAACCTGGGGAGGCTCCATGAGATCTCCCACAGGCTCCATAAGGCTTTCGTGGAGAAGGATTTTAAGGAGTTCCTGAATGAAGATCTGGAATTCCATATCTGTATCGCGGAGAGCTCGGGCAATCAGGTGATATACAGTATGATCCAGACCATCAGCAACCTTATGCGTCACGTCAGCGGGAGCGGTATGGTGGATGAAGAACAGCTCCGGGATATCTATGAGGAGCATCAGAAGGTGTACGGGCTGATCCTGGCGAAGGATGCAAAGGGCGCGTCGGAGGCGATGAAGGAGCATCTTGAAGAGTCGCTTGGGCGGTATAATTACAGATAAAAACGGATATTTTCATGGACAGAACAGGGTCTGTGAAAATATCCGTTTTGTTGTTGCCGATATGTATTCTTAGAAGTTTAATTTACCTAGTTCCTGGCAAATGTAAACTGGTCTACCAGCTTCTTCAGGCTGTCAGCCTCTGCTGAAAGCTCCTGGCTGGCAGCGGCGCTCTGTTCTGCAGTAGCGCTGTTACTCTGTACAACAGAAGTGATCTGGTTGATCCCTTCATTGACCTGTGATACGGCGTCAGACTGTTCATTCGATACAGAAGCAATCTGGTCGATAGAACCGATCATGGACTGGATGCTGTCAACAACCTCCAGCAGGGTCTCTGCTGTGTGCTGTGCAATCTCCGTACCTGTCTGCACTGCTTCCGTAGAATGTGTGATGAGTACAGAAGTATTCTTTGATGCTTCGGCAGATTTGCTGGCCAGATTACGCACCTCATCCGCCACGACGGCAAAGCCTTTGCCGGCTTCTCCGGCCCGGGCGGCCTCTACAGCCGCGTTCAGAGCCAGAATATTGGTCTGGAATGCGATATCTTCGATGGTCTTGATGATCTTGCCGATCTCGTCTGATCTGGAATGAATCTTCTCCATGGCGGACATTAATTCCTGCATCTGCTGGTTGCACGCGGAGACTCCTTCTCCGACATGATGTGTCTGACGGCGGACGTTCAGCGCACCGCTGGCGGTGTCTTTCGCCTGATTGGAGATCTCACTGATCCGTGCCGCGAGCTCCTGTACGGAACTTGCCTGCTCAACGGAACCCTGGCTCAGATTCTGCGCGCTGGAGGATACCTGATTGCTGGCGTTGGATACCTGGTCTGCAGAGACATTAATCTGACGGAGGATATCGCTTAATCCAAGCTTAAGGTTGCGCATGGATTCCAGGATACTCTGGAAGTCGCCGACATAGGCTTCTCTGTGCTGGGACTGGATATCCAGATTCTGATTAGCCATCTCGCTGAGCAGAAAACCGATATCATGGATGATGGCAGACAGCCCGGTTACCAGTTCTGCAGTAGACTCTGTCAGCATACCGGTCTCGTCCTTGCTGACAACTTCCGGAACCGGCGTTTCCAGATCTCCTTCCACCAGGAGGCGCATACGCTCCGCGCACGCCTTCATAGGCCGTCCGATGCTGCCTGCAAGCTTCAGCGCCACGATGATAGAGAGCAGGATAGCGACGACCATCATGATCAGGTTTATCACAATATCAAAATATGTAGTAGAGAGATAATCCTTCTGCGGGGCGACAACAGCCAGGCTCCATCCATCCGTGCCGCCGACCGGGGCGTATGCGGCGAACATGCTCTCTTTTCCGCTCTTATAGCTTCCGAAGCCGTTCTTTCCTTCACGCATGGATGCATGGATGTCTGCAAGTTCCTTTAGAGAAGAATCGCTCTGTGATTCGGACTCTATATTCTGGACGGTGATGGTATCCAGGGTGGTGTCCGCGATGGTATCTCCGGAATTGTTGATCATATACGCCCGGTTATGCTCGCTGACCTTGATGGAAGAAACGATGTCGTTCAGGAATGTCTCCGGAGGGACAAAGTATACGACGCCCACGATTGACGAGCCATGAACTCCGCCTTCGTAGATCGGA
>CAMSTW010000018.1 GCA_947063855.1 uncultured Dorea sp. | reverse complement strand
TTTCCCATTGCTTTGCCGCAGCAACCACAATCTCATAGGCTTTCTGTTCACCGTCGATACTTCCCTGACGCATGGCCTCCAGATTTTCGGTGCCCATTGTAATCAGGGAGGAAATATCCACATCTTCACAAGAAACACTGTGCTCGATTTTCAGCTCTGCACCTGGTTCCAAATGATCGCCGTACCGGTAAGCACGGTAATCTTTATTTTCTTCCAAAATCTTTCACACCTCCTTAAATCTCCGGCACACGGCTCTTTTTCGGGACCGCCTGTGCCGGGGTAGTTTTTTCTGCCGGCTTCGCCGCTGCAAGCTGTGCCATGACCGAAGGCCGCTCTGCCGTAAATATGGAAATCTGCTCATTCTCTGCTAATGGCTGCGCCGGAAGGGGCAGCGTCACATCCGAATGGGTAAGTATCTGCTCCCGTTTCAGGTCTGCCACGATCTCGTCAAATACCGCATTGATGGCCCTGCGTTCCTCACCTTCAGGATAGGCTTTCAAAACCTCCATTTTTCCGTCTTTATCAGTCGCAAAGGTGACAGCACAGTCCGCATGGCCTGCCAAATAATCTGATTGATAGGGCAGCTTATCCTTGATGTAACAGGCAAAGGCCCTGGCGGTCATTTCCGTGTTGCTGTCCCAATAGCCGCCGTCCTTTTCACATTCCTTTCCCATGCGCACGGAATTTCGGTAAAAATCGGTCTCCACACGTCCAATCTGCGGGGCCTCCTGTGCCTGCATCCCGGACAGCATGTGCTCGAATATTTCCAGCCTTTCCCGCTCACTTTTGGGGATCACCCGCCCGGTGACAGACTTCTTAAAGGCACTGATCTGTTCCACGGAGCCGGCCTCGCCGGACAGAAACGCCTCCCTGAGAACCGCGTAAGTTTCCATCTGTTCCTCATTGCCATGCCGTTTCAGAGAACCGAGCACCGCAGAATCCAGCCAGCTTGCCGCATTTTTCCGGGTGCGCTCCGTCTGTGCTTCGGTGCGTTTCGCCGCCTGCTCCGGTGTCTCCGGTTTATATTTCATGGCTTCAATTAACTTCTGAAATGGCGCATAGAGGCGGGGCTGTTCTGAGAGCATCCCCTTTGCGCCCATTTTCGTACCCAGGTAATCGTCCAACCCGTGCCACCATTCATGTGCCAAAGAGCCGGCCCCGTGCATCTTCGTGAGATTGATAACCTTGCGAAGCGGTTCATAGTGGGCTGCCGCATTGCCGCTGCCCCTGGCGCCGAAAGCGATAGCAAGCGTCCCCTGATAGGCAATATCTTTGTCGCTGACCTGCAGGGCTGCCGCCAAATCTTTGAGTGCTTCAAACCCCATGTTGAGGGAAGCCTGCCGGTCATTCTGGTTCATCCAGTTCCCAAACTCACCGCCGCGGAATCCGAAGGTATCAAGGTAGTGCTGCCCGGTAATCTCTGCGCCGTTCCTGTAATCCGGCCCGGTTCGCCGCACAGCGATAAGCTGGGGAGGCACAAACCGCGTCTTTCCGCTTTTGCTGCGCCCTTTTGCCAACGCCTGCACCCATTTCAGGGCAGCCTCCCGCGTTTCAAAATTTGTCCGTAGAATGGAATAGCCCTTCGTCACATAATAGGTATCAGGTTTCCAGTCATTATTTTTGGAATAAGTATTCTTCCCGTCGTTGAAATGGATCGCATAGCTCTTCGGCACCTTCTGGTCTTTGGAAACGCCAAACTGTTCCTTCTGTGCTTTCTGTGTGAAGTTCCGCTCAAAATATCCTGCCGAGCGGACCATCAGGGTATTGGACAGCTTGTTTGTAATGGCCGGGTTCTCACGGCCCTTTTCCGTTGCCTGGTAATGGATTCCGCTGCCCCAGCCCTGCACCTGTTCCAGATACCCGTTTTCCACAAAGAAACGGTCATAGACCTGCATAGCGTCCTCCACGGTGCGGACTTCCGAAACCACGCTCTGCAGCTCCCGTACCGTCTGGATATATTCTTTCTGCCTTGCAAGGCGTTTCTCCGGCGTATCATCCCTGCGGTAATACTGCGGGGAGGCATTCAGCCCGTCCCGCGCCTTTTTGATAAAATAGACCACGCCAAGGGGAATCCCGTCATCAAGCATGGCCGTATAATCCGGTTTCTTCCAGATATTATCCTTTTTTACGAATTTCTCGGCCTCACGCTCATTCATGGCGTCCAGGTCGTTCACATAAAGCCCCCGGTCCTTCCACAAGTCTTTTTTGGCGCCGCCGATCTTTTCCCCGAAATCTTCATGCTGTATATTATCCGCCAATCCTTATCACCTCCAGTCTGTCATAAAAAATCACCGCGCCGGGGATGGGCGTCGTTCCTGTATTTTATTAAGTTGTGTGTGTATTCCCATGAGCCGGTTCGTCTCCCGGAGAACCAACCGGTCAAGTGCGCCCAGATCCTCCGGGGTAACGGCAAACTCCCGGTAATGCTCATACCAGAGGCCTGCTGTGACCGCAGCGATAGGCGCAACCTTTTCCGATCCTCCGGGAAGGAGGCGGTAGACCGAAGCCCCGTCAAGAAGCAACTGCTTCGCCGTTCCCAGGGGTATGCGGTACATATCTGTGTCCGGGTTCTGCGCCTCCTCCATATACTCCACATTCAGACGTTCCTCCAAATCCTGGGGCATATAGGAAAATGCCTGCTCCTTCCATTGGCTGAACCGGTTAGAATAGCGGTACTGCCATTCCGTCACCTGCTCCGGCGCATAAAGGTAGCGCCAGGTTTTCAGGGCATCCTTTTCGCATAGTTCCATTGCCTCCCATTTTTCAATGCCTGCCTCCGCCTTCGTGCCGTCCCGGTATTCCATGTTGACTCCGTAAGGGTAGAGGGTATTCCGTTCTATGTCCTGCCGCAGCGTGTCAAGGTCCGTCATCAGGACATCCCCGTACAGCCGTCCGTCCTCCTTACGCTCTGTGTGGAACAGGAAAGCCCTGGCACCGGGGTATTCCGTCATGGCGGCCATCCGGTAAAGCTCTCCTGTGGGATAGTAGGCAGACAGGGCATCAGCAAGCCATATGTGGTTTTTTCCCATGATAGCGATAGAATCCGGCCCGGTGTTGGTTGCCAGTGAGCGCAGGTTGAATTCACTTTCCCGCAGGAAATCCCCGGCCAGGATATGGAGCTCATAGGCAAATACACCTAAATCCGTATCACGGACTAAGTGAATCTGCGGAAGCGCATCATCTTTCATAGTGACCGGTGTCATTTATAGATTCCTCCCATCTGCCGGCGGCTGCCCTCCGGCAATCTTGCCGACAATCTCCGGCCCGGTCTCGTAAATCTGCATGAGCCGCCTGGCCGTGCCGCTGGGCTGCGCGACGCCGCTGGTCCAGAGCCTGACCGTGGAAGGGGCGACATTCATCAGAAGCGCAAAGCCTTTTTCGTTCATATCCAGTTTTTCCATCAGGGCCTTAACCATATCGGGGTCATAGTCCGGGCACCTGGCAGCTTCGGCGATCATCTGTAAAGCGGTATTTTCTGTATTTGTCATTGTAAATTCCTCCTGTTATTCTGGCCCCTCGCTGTTAAGCCGGGGCAAAGCTGATTTTGTTGTGTTCCATTCTCCGGGCAAATTCCTGGACGGCATATTTCACTCCGTCAATCTCCGCATGGGTCTGGTCCAAGAACCGGCAGAGAAAAAAATGCGTATTCCCGTTCCCATAGAACAGGCAGAGTACGCGTTGTCCGGAAGCGAAAACAGTTCCTTTCCTGTGCTGTCCGTAAAGCAAATCTGCTAGTTTTCATTCATAAGCAAATCCCCCTTAAATAGAAACAGCCGCCTCTTTCTTGCGGCGTGGCTGCTGGCGTTCCTGTATCTGCTCCCTGATCCGCAGCAGCTTTTCGTTGTAGTCCTTGCCTGTGCGGGGCGGGTTGACGCTCACACAGATATGTTTGAAACGCCGGTCCTCATGGAGCATTGACTTGATTCTCCTGGCATTTTTAAGGCCGCCAAGATCATTGTCCATGTAGAGATTAACGCGCCGGATTTCCGGGTGGCGTTCCAGAAACGCAGTTAGCGCCACATGGGAAGTACCGCCCAGCGATAGCCGGTAGCCGTCCCATTTCCAGCCTTCCAATTCCTGCAGCGTGGCATGGGAGAGGGCGTCAATGGGCGCCTCAAAGACCGCCACATGACGGCTGCCCGGATTCCTCGGTGGATAGCAGAAGCTGTATTCCTTGTCGCTGCCGTAAACATCTTTTCTAAGGCTGCCGGTAATGCTCCGCATACAGGCAAACTTCGCTTTGCCGGCTTCGTCCTTTCCCACGAACACACAGACCGGCTCGCCATGATACCGTGCCTCATAGAACAGCCCTTCCCGGAAACACCGGCTGATCACATCAGGGCTGATCCCACGCCGCTGCAAATAGGAGACGGCGGATGTGGCGCACCGTCTGGCCCAGGGGAGGGAAAATGTTTTCTTCTCCGGTTCTTTCTGCACATGGGCTGTTACTGTTGTACTCCGATAGGCCGGTGTCTGTTGGATTTCCCCGCCTACCAGCGTATGGACCGCATCCACCAGCCCATATCCCCGAATCTGAATCAGGTAATCCAGGGCGTTGATACTCCGGCCCCGGCTGTTCCAGTACCAGTACCTTTTCCCGGTCACATAGACCAGGCTGTCATGTTCCTTGTGCCGGTAATTGGGCCCGTCCCGTTTCAGTACCCCAGGCTCATGGAATTGCAGGTATGCGAAAAGGTCCGCCTCCCGTGCTGCCTGAATCTGTTCTTTGGTTACGCCGGGCATCGTGCCGGCACAGAATTTCTTTTCATCGTGCCCCGCCTCCTTCCTGTGATGAAAAAAGACGCCCGGAGGCGCCTAACAGCCGTACAGGTCATGGTTGACCTCGGCACGGTAATAACTGTCCATTGTTGCCGGGGCATTATACAGCGCCGCCAGCAGGTATGCCTTGATATTCCCGACTTTTGTAGTGTTTTTGTCAATACAGTCAAAGACATATTCCAAGTGGCCGGAATTGATTTTCAGAAACCGGCCCTTTACCACCTCCCTGGGAAAATCATCCCCAGCGATACGGATATATGACCGTTTGGATAAGACCACTTCAAGCATAAGCTCCACAGTCTCGTCTAAGCGTTCTTTCCCATGCCGGGAGACCATACAGTCATACTCAATATTTTCTTTCAGGATTTCACGGTAAGCGTCTATCAGCTCAATCCGATCCATCCCATCCGGGCGGCCTACCGCCTCCGGCTCTGCCGGATAGATTGATTGATGGGTCCTTGATATATCCGTTTTTGATTTTTTAGTTTTTAATGGATTAGTATTTAATTGTGCGGGATTTTCCTGTCCAGGTTCCCCCTGTTCAGGTTTTGCCTGTCCTGGATTTACCTGTCTTGGATTTTCCCGTTTAGGTGAATCCTCCTGTTTTTCAGCGTTTACAGGCTTTTCATGAATCGTATATTCAATATCTCCGAGCTGCCCGTTCTCATAGCGGAGGCGCTGCCTGGTGAGATACCCGTGCCGCTCCAGCTCCTTCAGGGCGGTAGTGATCGAATCCACACCGTCCTTACAGATATGGGCGAGCCCCTTTGTGGTATAGTCCCAATCTTCCGGCAGCGACAGCATGAGGGAGAGAAGCCCCTTTGCCTTTAAGGACAGTTCCGTATTGCGCAGATGGTGGTTGCACATGATCGTGAAGTCCTTCGTTTTTTCTACCCGGAATACAGCCATTTCACAGCCTCCTTTCTCCGGTTATTTCCGTTACAAGGCGCGCTCCCTGTGGTCATAGTGGAGGTGCCCGCCTGAGACCTTCGCATGGTTTTTCAGTTTCACTTCGCCCCGTTCCTGGCTGTCTAAGAATTTCTGATAGCCGGCATCTGTAAGGAACAGGCGCATCTTATCGCCCTTGTCACCGACAGGGGCATCATAAGACAGCACATCAAAGACAATCATGTGGCGTACTTCCGGGTCGAAGCGTTCCAGCGCCATGATGTCGTGCCCCTTCAATTTCTTCGCGCCGGATTTCTGCCTGGCCTCGGCAATTTTTTCTCCAATCGTCCGGGCCGGGTAGGGCAGACGGTAATTCTTCTGTATATCCCGAACGATGTCCATACACTCGGTATCGGTCAGGCCCCGTAGCTTTGCCATCAGATTTTCCGCTGCCTTCCGTTGTTCGGGATTCTTTGTGTACTGGGCGGTCATGTAAAGCTCGTTCAGGACTTTGAATTGATAGTCACCCTCAACCTGAAAAAGCAGCCGTTTTTCCATTTCGTTTAATCCCATGTGAATCTCCTTTCTTTTGAAAATGGGTACAAAAAAAGGACATCCACCTAAATAGAAGATGAAATGTCCTTTGGCATATACGCTATTCAATTTTATGTACAAAGCAGTCTGCCGCTGTTACGCCGCTTTCTGCTGGTGTCTCTGTGTTACATTACCATCTTGAAAAGGATGGATTCTTTCGAACCTCACATGAAAATCCAGAATATCCTCAAAAGTCTTCTCTTCTCTGGAATCATATCCGTCCAGAAGTTCCCTCACCTTCTCAGCGGTTTCTTCCGGCAATGCAGTGTCCATCCCCCCGACTTCATTAGGCATCTTCTTATAATCACCTACCGCAAACCATTCTTTCCTGGAGTCACTGGTTCCACATTTTAAAATCAAATGCAATTCTTTAATGAACTTTTCAGTCAGCGCCGCTTCTGCCTGTTCGATAATCAGATCAATACACCGGAAATGATTGACCGTCTCGATCACGTCATCCACATTGAGGACTTCATCTGCCACGCCTATCGTGTTTGTCTCAAAAATATATCTGGTCTGGTCATGGGTCAGGCGGCTTCCTTCGATATGGTTAGAATTGTAAGTCAGTTCAATCTGCGTCTTATGGTATATACCGCCGGAATACCTGCTCCTCTTTTCATCCCGGAGAATATCCAATAAGGCGGCAGGCCGCGCCGTCTGTCTGTCAGCCCGCTTTGGCCGCTCTGCGCTCTCCGGTATGCGCCAGATCCTGCCCTCAAGAAACGCCCCCGGAACCCGCCCCCGGGCACAGTAGTTTCTTACACTGCGTTCCGAAATCTTCCATATCTTCGCTGTCTCAGTCACTGAAAGATACCGCATCTCTTATCTCCGTTCATTACCAAATAATCCATACATATAATCCGCACATTTATCTGCCATAAATAATATAACATAGTACAAGTCTGCTGTCTAATACTATTATATCATTCAATCCTCACTTGCGTGATCTCCAAAGAAGAACCACTTTATCTTAAAATCCGAAGTCGCAGTGACCATCTCATATTCCTCGGCCGTCAGGGCCTCTTTAAGCTCCGCCTTCCCCTCGTCGCTGACGACGGCGCATGTTGCATTGGTAAAGCACAGATTCGGATACAGGACACACCACCAGTTATGTCCCCCGGCCTTCCCAAGCCTGATCCTAAGCGCTTCATAATCTCCCCTGGGGAAGAAGACATCTCCATAGAGCTTATCCGGGAAATAGACCGTCTCCACCTCCGCCTTAGAGCCGTAATCATATCCTGCTTCCTCAATCACCCGGTCCGCAGTCTCCTCAAGCTCCTCAAGATGACTTTCGGCCCACGCTCTCGTCTCCGGCGCATCCGGCTTGTCCTCAAGCTCCTGCTCCATGCTCTCCTCCATATATGCAAGCACCGCATCCCGGACCTTAAGCTTCACAGCCTGATCCTCCTCACTGTCACTGTTCGCCAGCACATGAAACCGGAAAACCTCCCCCGCAAGCGCCTTCTGCGTCTCCTCCATCTTCGCGTCAACCCGGTCGATCCCTCTCTGCACAAGCACCCCGGTCAGCAACGCCGCAATACAGATCGCCAATACCCCGCAGACCATCTGCCGTATTCTATCCCGAATCCCATAATCATTCCCATATCCCATATGTAAGACCTCCTTATAATCCGGAACGCCCCGAAATGCTCCGTCCAACATCACCGAACATTCCCTCTGCATCCCTGTCATCTATCAGAAGTCTTGACATAACCACTCCATCCTATACAACCTGTCCCAAATTTTTCCATCTGTGCGGTTGTAAATCCCTTTCCAACGCACAGGCACGATTTCCTCATTCCCTTCCACTCATCTGTTCAACTGTAAATCCATTTCCAGTACACTGGCACCCCAGGATTTCCCCATTCCCTTCCACACGGCTGTACATCTGTAAATCCATTTCCAGTACACTGGCACCCCGGGATTTTCTAGTTCCCTTCCACACGGCTGTACATCTGTAAATCCATTTCCAGTGCACAGGTGGTTGGGAGCTCCCCCTCCTCTAAGCAGCCATTCAAGGGCGTCCTTAACGGAGGTGAAATCCACCGCTTACGGAGACTTAGGATCGAAGGCTCTCCTGAGATTCTTAGTCGGAGTTAGCGGTTAGTTCACCGGAGTGTTGCCCAGGCTGCTTAGAGGAGGGGGAGCTCCCAGCCACCGTCCCTCGAACAATGAATACAGCCCGTCCCCCTAAGTATTCTTTGTTCGTATGGAATTCATCACGGCCTCCACCTGATTATCAATATGCTTACACACAATCTCGCAGGCTTCTTCCTTCTCCTTCCTCTCAATCCTCCTTATAATCTCCTCATGCTCCGCGATCAGCTGCGGATAGACCCCCGGCCGCTTCAGGTACTCGATACGGTAACGATACATCTGCTCCCTCAGATTGTTCAGCAGGAGGATCAGCTTCTGATTGTCCGTAGCCAGATAAATGACGTCATGGAACCGCACATCTGCCTCCGCAATCTGTGTGATATCACTGCTCTTCAATATCTTCTTGAATTCCTCCGCGGCCTCCTTAAGCTCCCTGATCTGATCCTTCGTAATCTTCTCACAGGTAAGCCGGACAGCCAGTTCTTCCAGAACCTTTCGTACCTCAAGCACATCCCGCAGGCTCTTCTCGGAAATATCTGCCACCTCGGCGCCCTTCCTTGGAATCATAAGCACAAGCCCCTCAAGCTCCAGCTTGCGGATCGCCTCACGGATGGGCGTACGGCTGACGCCCAGCTTGTTCGCAAGCTGTATCTCCATCAGCCGTTCGCCCGGCTTAAGTTCCCCGCGCAGGATCGCCTGACGCAGCGTATTAAATACCACATCCCTCAATGGCAGATATTCACTCATATTGACCTTCAGTTCCATCCTTTATCTCCTCCTCGCATTATGTACGCTGGTCACGTACGTCTGCCTTGCCAGTTGCCGTTCCTTAATCCTAAACGCCGCCTGCCTTGCCCGTCTCTTATCGTCGAACAGGCCGAAGACCGTGGGCCCGCTGCCGCTCATCATGGCGTTCAAGGCTCCTTCCCTGATCATGACCTTCTTGATATCGTCTATCACCGGATATTCCTCTATCGTAACATTCTCAAGCACATTCCCCATACATGCGGCCACCTCGTCCAGATTATGCGCTTTAAGTCCCGCTATGATCCCGTCTATGTCGGGATGAACTTCAATCTCATGGGAATCCAGCTTCTCATACACGGCCTTGGTGGACACACTGACCGGCGGCTTCGCGATCAGCACGCAGCATTTCGGCATGGGCGGAAGGGGCGTAAGCTCCTCCCCGATCCCCTCCGCAAGCACGGTTCCTCTCATAATGCAGTACGGGACATCCGCCCCTAAGGATACCCCTCTGTCCATCAGCTCCTTCTGCGTCAGTCCAAGACCGAACATACGGTTCATCCCGAAGAGTACGGCCGCCGCATTCGAACTGCCTCCCGCCATACCTGCCGCCACCGGGATATGCTTATCCAGGGTAATCCTCACCCCCCTCTCTATCCTGCATTCCTTCATCAGCAGATCCGCCGCCCGGTACGCCAGGTTATTCTCATTGACCGGCAGATAGAAAAGATTCGAAAGAATCTGTATCCCCGGCTCCTTTGTCTTCTCTATGCGGATCTGGTCATAGAGATAGATCGTCTGCATGACCATGCGCACATCATGATAGCCATTCTCCCGCCGTCCCAGTACGTCCAGTCCGAGATTAATCTTCCCAAGTGCTTTCAAGTCTATCTTATCCATATGTTTTCTCCTTGTATCTTGTATACAGTGTCCTTATAGTATACTCACATTTTCCTTAAAAATCAATATCCTGTCTCCGGATTTTATTTCATCCGACTCCAGTTCATTCACTTCCTTGATTCCTTCCACCGTGGTGTTGTACCGCTTCGCCAGATCCCACAGGATATCCCCGTCCCGCACGATATATCCGATAATGCCCGGACGCTTCTCAACCTCCTCCATGTCAAACGGCGTGAATTCAATCTCCTTAATGTTCCGGATCACGACCGGTCTCTTTAAGAAGCTGTGGAAGGCCAGTACCGCCTTGACCTCGATCTCATCCGTCCCCAGAAGCCCGATAGAGAGCTGCTCCACCGCACAGGTCAGCCCATAGGTCATATCCGGCGAGGTCTCGTTGCTCTCCAGCAGGTAGGAAAACGGCACCATCCCCTGCCAGGTATCGAAGGGGATCGCGTCGTCTGCCTTCACATACAGGAAACTGATGTGAAGCACGCCTTCAATCTGCAGTCCTCCCTCCGCCGCTTCTGTATGTTCAATCTGGATCCTGGCGCTGCTGTGGCAGATCTGCAGGATGTCGTCCTTGATCTCCGGCAGTGACAACTGTTCCGCAACCTTGCATTTCGAATGATTCTGCATAAGAAGCTGTTCCAGATATTCCTCGGATAACCGGGGCGTACATGCCTGTTCCAGAGAATAGGCGTCTGCAAGAAGCTCAAGCCGCTCTTCCTCATATACCGTCAGCCGGACCTCGAGCGTAGCCTCCACGCCGATCAGACGCATTTCCCCGTCCTCATCCATCTTCACATCAATATTCACATCCATAAGCTCCGGATAGATCTGATGGTACATATTATCCTGCGCCCCGTAACATTCTATACGTCCTTCATACGGAACCGTCTGCTCGATCCAGTCTGTCTTCCCGTCCAGGGATTCATAGAAACAGAACAGAAGAAGCTCTCCCTGGATCTTCAGTTCATCCGTCTCTATCCTTGTATCCAGCTTACGGCTTGTAACCTCCGTCCAGAGCAGTGTGCCGATGTTCTCCTTCGTCCCGCTGATCGCCACCTCTTCTTTGATCCGGTATGTATCCTTCTTCGTTGTAAATACCTTCAGGAATTCTTTGCTTTCAAATCTTTTGAACAGGGACGCCGCGCTCTCGACATCCACGGTCAGCTCTGCCTCCTGCTTTCCCTCCGAGCAGACAGACAGGTCTGCCAGAGTCTTGATACTCAGCTTCCTGGAATGAATCGCCGTAACGGTCATGTCTACGCTTGCCGACTGTACGAACAGATTCCCCACCGGCTCTTTCTCCAGATAAATCATTTCCTCAAAAGGAATCCGGCCTTCCAGGCAGGAGAGCCGTGTCTCGCCCTCATCCGTCACATACAGGACCTTGAAATGAAGCTTTCCGGCCACCCTTATGTAATTCTCCACCACCTTCATGTCCTCTACCATGAGGTTTCCTTCTCCCAGGATCACCTTCTTAACGTCGCTTTTGGCGTCTGGCACATTGTAGTCGTCATCAATATAAAACTGGTCTGTGATGACATTTCCCGTTTTGTAAGTCTGCATCTGTTTGGTTACATATTCCATTCCCGGACCTCCTGCTGATTATTCTTTTTATGGCTTCCATGCGAAATGTACTCCTGAAAAGTTACATTATTTATCAATCTCTACCTGCTTATCCGTATATTCCATCTTGATCACCACGTAGGGACAAGTCTTCTTCTTTAATATCTTCTCTCCCTTTCCGGGACCCAGAAGGCTGGTGTCTATGCGTATCTTATGTTCCGTCTCGAAGCACCGGTTCACTGTCACGCTGTATCCGCTGGTCTCCTGGACTCCGTAGCCTCTGGCGGCGTACAGGCAGCCCTTATCGCCGTAGCTTAGCCTCATCTGTCCGTCCTTCGCTTCCTCAATCCGGGTTAAGAATTCCTGCGGTATATCTTCCTTGTCAATTACGGTGAACTCAACATCTCTTATTTTCTTCTCATCTGTCCTGCTTACAGCACATGCCGTCAATATCATAAGACAGAGCGGCAGCGCCAGAAAAAGCATGGATTTCTTCATGGCGACCTCTTGTCTTTAAGCTGCACCGCGGCCAGACTGTCTGCCGGACCGGTTATTGGCCGGCTGCACACGGGCGAACTCTTTTCTTATATATTCTCTCTACATCATACACAGCAACTCTATGAAAAATTCCAATTTTGTAGTATAATGGGACGTATTATATAAAAGGAGATATTTACAATGAGAAATAACGAACGACTCTCAGGGATTCTGCTGCATCCCACTTCCCTTCCCTCGCCTTACGGGATCGGAGATCTTGGAAAGTCAGCCTATGAATTTGTAGATTTTCTTGAGAAGGCAGGACAGCATCTGTGGCAGATCCTTCCTCTGACTCACACCGGATACGGAGATTCCCCTTATCAGAGCTTCTCTGCTTTCGCAGGGCAGCCGCTTCTGATCAGCCCCGCACACCTGGAATCTCTCGGCCTGATACGGCGTCCGGAGCTTGACAACGTTCCGGAATGTGACCCTGAACATATTGATTATGGACGCATCATCCCCTGGAAACAGGCTCTGCTTGAGAAGGCCTATGCACGTTTTAAGAATATCGGATATCACAGGCCGCCGCTGTATCTTGACTTCTTAAGATTCACGCGCCGGGAGGCGTACTGGCTTGACGATTATGCACTGTTTATGGCGTGCAAGTCCGTGAACAACGGCGTAAGCTGGCTTGAGTGGGAGGACCGCTACCGGATACCGGAAGATGCATTCAAGGAAGAACTGCGCGATACCTTAAGTGAACAGATCGGCTTCTATCAGTTTGTACAGTTTATATTCTATCAGGAGTGGCTTGCGCTCAAGTCCTACGCCAATGAACATGGCGTCCGGATCATCGGCGATATCCCGATCTTTGTATCCATGGACAGTGCGGACGTATGGGCGAACCGGAGTCTGTTCCAGCTTGACTCCAGGGGCTTCCCGCTTAAGGTCGCCGGCGTCCCGCCGGATTATTTCTCTGCCACGGGCCAGTTATGGGGCAATCCTCTGTATGACTGGAAAGCCCACGAAGAGCAGGGCTTCTCCTGG
Source organism: uncultured Dorea sp. (assembly GCA_947063855.1). Taxonomy (GTDB): domain Bacteria; phylum Bacillota; class Clostridia; order Lachnospirales; family Lachnospiraceae; genus Sporofaciens. The sequence goes on along the minus strand of CAMSTW010000018.1, from coordinate 34,053 downwards.
TGGATCTCCCGTATTAAACATCAGATGCGGTCTCTTGACATCCTCAGGATCGATCATTTCCGGGGATTTGAAGCCTACTGGTCCGTTCCTTACGGTGAGAAGACCGCAATCAACGGAGAATGGATTCCCGCACCCGGGTATGAACTGTTTCAGGCGGTACGTAGCGCCCTTGGCGACGACCTTCCAATCATCGCCGAGGATCTTGGCATCATCACGCCGGAGGTGGACGCGCTTCGCCGGGCGTTCCATTTCCCCGGAATGAAGGTATTGCAGTTTGCCTTTGACTCGACGGAGGAGGGCGCTTACCTGCCTCACCGGTATACGACTCCGGATTGTGTCTGCTACACAGGCACCCATGACAACGACACTTCTCTTGGCTGGTATCTGACGCTTCGTCCCGAATGCCAGCACAAGGTCTGCCAGTATACGCACTGCGAGAACGCCGCGGACCTGGGCGCCTGCCTGATCCGTACCGCTCTTGGAAGCATCGCCGGATATGCCGTCTTCCCTCTGCAGGATTTGCTTGGCTATGGCTCCAAGGCCAGGATGAACACACCGGGGACCGCCTCCGGCAACTGGGACTGGCGTTTTCGGGACGGCGTATTAAGAGACGAACTGGCGGCGGCTCTAAGAGAGATTACGGTATTATATGGAAGACATTAGAATGGAGGAACCCTAAAATGATTCGGTTTATTCTGTTAGTTCTGTTTTTATTTTCATTCTTGCTTTTCGGACTTCCGGTATTGGGAATAGAATGGATCTACAGTAAGTTCAACAGAGAGGCAAGCGATTACCAGTGTCTGCGGATTGTCCAGTGGGCGTTTAAGGGGATCCTTAAGATTACCGGAGTATCCGTGACGGTGATCGGGGAGGAGAATGTGCCTGACGAACCGGTGCTTTTTATCGGAAATCACCGGAGTTATTTCGACATACTGCTGACCTATTCCCGCTGTAAGCGGCTGACAGGCTATGTGGCGAAGAAGGAGATGCTGCGCTATCCTGTACTTCGCGACTGGATGAAGCGGCTGTACTGCATCTTTCTTGACCGTGACAATCCCAAGGAGGGGCTTAAGGGGATTCTTACTGCAATCGATTATGTGAAGAACGGGATCTCCATCTGTATCTTCCCGGAAGGAACCCGCAACGACGGGGAGGAACTCAGCATGCTTCCCTTCCACAGCGGCTCCTTCAAGATCGCGGAGAAGGCGGGCTGCGCGATTGTTCCCATCAGTATGAACAACACGCACACCATGTTCGAGAACCATATCCCCAGGATTGAGAAGACTCATGTAGTGATCGAGTACGGCAAGCCCATCTATCCCCGCGAGATGGATAAGGAAGCTAAGAAGCGCATCGCGGCCCACTGCCAGAATATCATACAGGAGACGATCAACCGGAACCGATCGCTGGTGTGACAGATTCTTTCCCCAGCCGCCGGCAGACTGTCTTGAGAGCATTTCAGACAGTCTGCCGCACCATACCAATTTCACAAAATAACAGAATCAGGAGGAAGACACATGAAGAACCCTATCGCAACAATCAATCTGGACGACGGACGCACCATTACAGTAGAGCTGTATCCCGAGATTGCGCCGAATACGGTCAACAACTTCATACAACTTGCCATCAGCGGACGCTATGACGGACGCACCATCCACCGCATCGTGAAGGAATTCGTTCTGCAGGGCGGCTCCTTTACGGGAGACTGCCGTCAGGAAAATGATGAATTCTCCATTAAAGGAGAGTTCTCTGAAAATGGATTCGAGAATCCATTAAAGCACGAGACAGGCGTAATCTCAATGGCACGGGGCACACATTTTGACAGCGCCGCTACCCAGTGGTTCATCATGCACCGTCCGGCAGAGCGGCTGGACGGCAAATATGCGGCGTTTGGGAAGGTAATCGGGGGACAGGAGGTTGTGGAGGAACTGGGATATCGTCCCACGGATGAGACCCCGGGAAAGAATAACCCTCCCCTCACGCCGGTGATAACCGAAAGGATCCGTGTAGAACTGAACGATTGGAACTATAGCGAGCCCGAACGCATCATCCCGGGCGTTCCATTATTTTCTTAAGATTTTCTTAACAAAAGCTGATAAAAATCATTGACAGTCAAAAGAAAATATTATTATAATGTATCAACAATATAATTTCAGGAGGGAATGAGATATGGAATACTTACCATTAATAGGCATCGTAGTTGTTATTTTAGGCTTTGCGCTGAAGCTTGACAACATCCTTACTGTCATCGTTGCCATGATCGTAACCGGGCTGGCAGGGGGACTGGGCGTTACAGGGCTTCTGAACACGCTGGGTTCAAGCTTTGTCGCCAACCGGAATATTACCATCTTTCTTACGGTTCTGATCGTTACCGGAACCCTGGAGCGAAGCGGGCTTAAGGAAGCCGCCGCAGCTTTGATCGGCAAGATCAAGAACGCTTCGGCAGGCGCCATTGTCTCGGCGTATGCGATCATGAGAGCCGTGTTTGCCGCGTTTAACATCAGCTTCGGCGGTGTTGCCGGTTTCGTACGGCCGCTGATCATGCCTATGTCAACCGCCGCCGTTAAGAACAAATACGGCGAGCTCAATGAGGAGCATGAGGAACAGATCAAGGGTATGGCCTCCAGCGCGGAGAATGTCGGAAACTTTTTCTTCCAGGTACTGTTTGTGGGCGGAAGCGGCGCCCTTCTCGTACAGGGAACACTGGCCGGCCTGGGATATGAGGTAGAACTTGTAGACCTTGCGAAAGCAGAGATCCCGGTATCGGTTGTTGCGATCGTCGTAGCAATTGTCTACTATAATATCAGAGACAAGCGCCTGACCAAGAAATACTACGGTTCGAAAAATAAGTAGGAAGGGGAATTCACATGGCATTTTTTACAGACGCAGAAGTTACATTGGGAAACAAGATACTTGAAATCATATACATAATTACAGGATTTGTTACAATCTATACCGGCATCAAGAACTTAAGAGACAATGAGAATCCTTCCCGCATCGGAACGGCGGTATTCTGGATCATCCTTGGCGCCATTATTTCCTTCGGAAGATGGATTCCCGCGACAGGGGTGGGGCTTCTTATCGTTATCATGTGCGTTCCCGCCGTCCTTAAGAAGGTCAAGATGGGTAATGTACAGAAGATGACGACAGAAGAGACGGCGGCTAATTTTGACAAGATCGGCATGAAGGTCTTCATTCCTGCATTCGTAATCGGAGCAGGCGCCCTTGTATTCGCAGTATTTACCGATCTGGGCGCTCTTGTAGGAGTCGGCTTTGGCGTTCTTGCATCGGCAATCCTTCTGATGATACTCCTTCCGTCCAACAAGCCGAAGGTGATTATTAATGACGCAGAGCGCATGATCTCTACGGTCGGACCTCTTAGTATGCTGTCCATGCTTCTTGCTTGTCTTGGCTCCGTATTCACGGCGGCAGGCGTCGGCGAGACGATCGCCAAGATCGTAAGCGGGATTATTCCGAAGGGAAATATCACGGTCGGAATCATCATCTACGCACTGGGCATGATGTTGTTCACGATCATTATGGGAAATGCCTTCGCGGCGATCACGGTGATGACAGTCGGAATCGGAGCTCCTTTCGTACTGTCCTACGGCGCTGATCCGGTGCTGATCGGTATGCTTGCGCTTACCTGCGGTTACTGTGGTACACTGCTTACGCCTATGGCGGCCAATTTCAATATGGTGCCGGTAGCCCTTCTTGACATGAAGAAGCGGTTTACGGTTATCCGCAATCAGTTTGTGATTGCATTGATCATGATCACCTTCCAGATTATTTATATGATTATGTTCCATTAGTGTGCTGTCTGCATTATAGCGAAAAGAAGTACAGGTATATCCTACTGTACTTCTTTTTTTGCCTGTTACAGGTTACATCTTCTTCACTTTCTCTTTTACTTTTCCTCATACAAGTGATATAATAAGACAGATTACAATCAAAGGAGCATAAGAAAGCCATGAACAAACAGGATCTTACTTTGCTGACAGACCTGTACGAACTGACAATGATGCAGGGCTATTACGCGAAAGGGCAGCATGAGAAAGTTATCTTTGACGTTTTCTTCCGTCAGAACCCGTGTAACAACGGATATTCAGTCTGTGCCGGCCTTTCGCAGGTCATTGACTATATCAAGAATCTGAATTTTACCTATGAGAATGTAGACTATCTGCGGGGTCTTGGAATATTCCGGGAAGATTTCCTGCAGTATTTGAGCGGATTTCATTTCAGCGGGGATATCTACGCCATCCCGGAAGGGACCGTTGTATTTCCCAAAGAACCGCTTCTTAAGGTCGTTGCACCGATCATGGAAGCGCAGCTTGTGGAGACGGCGATCCTGAATATTATCAACCATCAGTCTCTGATCGCCACCAAGGCCTCCCGTGTGGTCTTTGCCGCCAACGGAGACGGGATCATGGAGTTTGGCTTAAGGCGCGCCCAGGGACCGGATGCAGGACTTTACGGCGCCCGCGCCGCGATCATCGGCGGATGTGTCGGTACGTCCAATGTACTGGCCGGCGAGCTTTTTGACGTACCCGTCATGGGCACCCACGCCCACAGCTGGATCATGAGTTTTTCCGACGAGTACACGGCGTTCAAGACTTACGCCGAGATGTATCCTGACAATTGCACACTGCTGGTTGATACCTACGATACATTAAAGTCCGGCGTCCCCAATGCGATCCGTGTATTCGAGGAGTTCCGCGACGCAGGAAAGCCCTTCAAGAAGTACGGCATCCGGCTGGACAGCGGAGACCTTGCCTATCTGTCCAAGGAAGCGCGTAAGATGCTGGATGCGGCCGGGTTTACGGATGCTTCCATCTGTGCTTCTAATGATCTGGACGAGTATCTCCTGCACGACCTGAAGGTGCAGGGAGCCGCCATCAATTCCTGGGGCGTGGGAACGAACCTGATCACCTCCAAGGATAATCCTTCCTTTGGCGGCGTGTACAAGCTTGCCGCTATCCAGAATGAAGAAGGGGAGTTCGTTCCTAAGATTAAGATTTCCGAAAATACGGAGAAAATCACGAATCCCGGTAACAAAACAATCTATAGAATCTATGATAAAGCAACAGGGAAGATTAAGGCAGACCTCATCTGCTTCGCAGGAGAGACCTTTGACACCGGCGAGGATATGCTTCTGTTCGACCCCATCGAGACATGGAAGAAGACGAAGCTTCCGGGCGGTTCCTATACGATGCGGGAGATCCTTGTTCCTGTATTCAGGAACGGAGAATGCATCTACCAGTCGCCTTCCGTGAAGGAGATTGCGGCGTACTGCCGTCAGGAGAAGGGAACGCTGTGGGAGGAGACCAAGCGTCTGTTCTATCCACACAGGGTCTATGTCGACCTGTCCCCGAAGCTGTATGAGGTGAAGACTGCCTTATTAAATCAGATGAGTATTGCTGAGTGATCCATCGCCGCGCACGATTGTGATGTACAGCAACTCCGGCAGACTGCCTGAAAACCGGATGGTCTGCCAAAGAGAATGATTCCCTGAGAAAATGAAAAAGGAGACTTTATATGAAGATTATTGTATTAGCCGGCGGCTTAAGCCCGGAACGTGACGTATCACTGATCTCGGGCGCCGGAATCTGCCGGACGCTGAGAGAAAAAGGTCACCAGGCCTTCCTGATGGATGTCTTTTTCGGATATCCTTATGATGCGGATAAGTTAGACGAAGTGTTTGACCTGCCGGGCGCGGGACTTGAGATTGCAGAGGGTATTCGGACCACCGCGCCGGATCTTGAGGCTCTTCGAAGATCGCGTCCGGGGGATTCCCCTTCCCTGATCGGCCCCAATGTCATCGAACTGTGCCGCATGGCCGATATCACCTTCATGGGACTGCACGGTTCCATCGGTGAGGACGGTAAATTACAGGCCACCTTCGACGTTCTCGGCATCCGCTATACCGGTCCCGGCTCCCTTGGCTGCGCCGTCTCCATGAATAAGCTTGTGGCAAAGCAGATATTCAAGATGTCCGGCGTCTCGACTCCAAGGGGGACCTCTCTGACACGTAAGACAAAGGATACCCCTCTTGCCGAGCTTGGATATTATCTCCCGCTGGTCATCAAGCCGTGTTCCGGAGGTTCGAGCATCGGCGTATACATCGTACATACGGAAGACGAATATAAGGACGCCATCCGCCAGTCCTTCGATATCGGCGGCGAGGAAGAGGTAGTCGTCGAGCCTTACATAAAGGGGCGGGAATTTGCCTGCGGTATCATTGCCGGCAAGGCTCTTCCGCTGGTCGAGATCATTCCGAAAGACGGTTTCTTTAATTATGAGAATAAGTATCAGGACGGCGGCGCACAGGAGATCTGCCCGCCCCGTTCCCTCGATGAGGAGACACAGGAACAGATCCGGCGTATGGGCGAGAAGGCGTTCGAGGCGCTGCGGCTGGATGTATATTCCAGAGCCGATTTTATCGTAGACGACGAGGACGGCAGCTTCTACTGTCTGGAAGTAAACGCACTGCCGGGGATGACGCCGGCGAGCCTGCTTCCAAAGGCTGCGCGGGAGGCAGGGCTTGCCTATGACGTCTTATGTGAACGGATCATCGAAGAGTCCTTTCGGGTCAGATATCCCGACCAGCTTGCATTGACAGCTTCATTACATACTAAGGCTTAAGGAGGCGCATATTACATGAGAAACCTTACACTGGAACATATTACCGCGGCATGCCAGGGAACCTACCATGGCAGCATGGAGCTCTTTCACAGAGAGGTGGAAGGAGTCGTGATTGACAGCCGTAAGGTCAGGCCCGGATATCTGTTTGTCGCAATCGACGGAGTGAAGGTCAACGCGCATAAGTTTATCCCGGATACAGTCAGGGCCGGCGCTTTGTGCGTCGTATCCCATGAAGATCTGGGCGAGACGGATTATCCCTATATTCTGGTAGAATCCACAGGTCAGGCGCTTCTCGACATCGCCAAGCTCTACCGGGATTCCTTCGACATCAAGGTTGTCGGCATCACAGGAAGCGCCGGGAAGACGAGTACCAAGGAGATGATCGCCTCTGTGATCGCGCAGAAGTACCGCGTGCACAAGACACTGGGGAATTTTAATAATGAGTGGGGACTCCCTCTCACGATATTTGAACTGAATGAGGAGCATCAGGCCGCTGTCCTTGAGATGGGCGTGAACCATTTCGGAGAGATGCGCCGTCTGTCTTCCGTGGCAAGTCCGGATATCTGCGTGATTACCAATATCGGCGTGGCGCATCTGGAATTCTTCAAGACCCGTGAAGGCATCTACCGCGAGAAGATCCAGATGATCCAGGATATGAAGAACGGCGGAACCATCATCCTGAACGGCGACGATGATCTGCTGTCCCATACCGCCCCCATCAAGGGCGTGGCGCCTCTCTTCTTCGGACTCGGTGAGAATAACCAGTTCCGTGCAGACAACATCCGGCCTCTTGGTCTTAAGGGAACGGCCTGCACCATCTATCTTCCGGACGACACCTCCTTTGACTGCATCGTTCCTCTGCCCGGGATCCATATGGTATCCAATGCGCTGGCGGGGACGGCTGTCGGTTACAAGCTTGGCCTTACCACGGATGAGATCCGTGCGGGGATAGAGGGACTTCCTTCTATCCCGGGACGTAACAATATCATTAAGACCGGACGGCTTATTATCCTGGATGACTGCTACAACGCCAACCCGGTATCTATGAAGGCTTCTATTGATGTGCTGGATATGGCGATCGGACGCAAAGTTGCCATACTGGGCGACATGGGTGAGTTAGGAGACAAGACCTGCGACCTGCACCGGGAGGTCGGCGAATATGCGGCAAAGCAGGGGATTGACCTTGTGTGCGGCGTGGGCCCGCTCTCTAAGCATCTGGCAGACGGCGCGAAGACATACGGATCTGCCGCGCAGAGTGTATGGTTTGAGACGAAGACGGAATTCCTTGGGGCTGTGAAGGAGCTGATCCGGGAAGGCGACAATGTGCTGGTGAAGGCTTCCCATGGGATGCAGTTTACGGAGATTGTAGACGCCCTTAAGGAGTTGGATTTACAGTAATATGATTTATGCCGCAACAAAAGAGCGGCGGAATGGAGATTCTATGGATTATCAGATTCTGGCTCTGGATCTGGACGGCACTCTGACCGATTCCAGGAAGGAGATATCCAGACCTACGTTAGAGGCGTTGATTGATATACAAGAGAAGGGGAAGAAAGTGGTCCTGGCAAGCGGACGTCCTACAAAGGGCGTTCTTCCGCTTGCCAGACAGCTTCGTCTGGACGAATACGGGAGTTATATTCTCTCCTTCAACGGCGGCCGGATCACTGACTGCAAGAGCGGTCAGACCATCTATGAGAAGCTGCTCCCCGAGGATGTTGCGCAGCCTTTGTTCTATATCGTGAAAAAGTATTCCAAGATTGATATCGTGGCTTATACTCCGGATACTCTTATATCCGGGATACAGCCGAACTCTTATACGGAGCTGGAATCTGATATTAACCATATGCCGATTGTTCAGGTGGATGATTTCCCCGCCCATGTGCCGGAGGAATCTAACAAGATTCTTGTCACCGGCTCACCTGAGATCATCAGCCGTGTGAAGACGGAAGTGTCTGAGTATTTCCATTCTTATGTGTCCGTCTATTGTTCGGATCCTTTCTTTCTGGAGATCATGCCGCCCGGCGTTGACAAGGCCCATTCCCTGCTCCGCCTGCTGAGTGCGGTCGGACTGACGGCCGACCAGATGATCTGCTGCGGCGACGGGGATAACGACCTTACCATGATCGAGACTGCAGGACTTGGCGTCGCCATGGCGAACGCGCAGCCGGCCGTGCTGGCGACGGCGGATTATGTGACGAAGTCCAACGACGAGGGCGGAGTGCTGCATGTGATCAATAAGTTTATGCGGTAGGGCGGAGTTTATAATGTAAGATGATTTTAACCTTGCTCTTTGTATTGACCGTCTCGTACACCGATATGCTGTACTGGTCCTCCCTGGGGATATCGTCCCGGCATATCCAGATGCTGTAACATTTGGATAACTGGTTATAATCCGTCCCTTTCATGGCCAGAGACAGCTGGGAGGATAAACGCCGGGCAAGATAGTACATTCCCCCCTTCTCAATGGGATAGTCTGTCTTGTATGTCTTCTGCGGCTCTACGTCTATATGTAAGTTAATCTGTATATCTTCTGTGGAAATCTGTGGATTCCTGACTCGAAATGCCAGATCAAAAAGAGATGTCTTCTCGTTCAGATGAATATATTCCTGTGTGTCGCTCCTAACCTTCGTGTTCGTCCGCCCTGGCGAAACCTCTGTGGTGCTGGTTATGGTATCACATTGTCAAGTGGTGAATTCAATTTTTCTTGCATATATTTTTACATTATGGCATAATATAAGTAAGAAATTCTTACCGGAAAGGGGCGTAAGCAAATGAATACACAAATATTGACAGTTTCTTCCAAAGGACAGATTTCATTGCCAGTCAGTATCCGAAAACTCCTGTCGATTGATACTGGTGATAAACTAGTTGCATATACTTCAGGGGATGTTATCATGCTCAAAACTTTAAAGCTTCCTTCTGCTGAAGAATTTGAAGCCTCACTCGACGAGGCACAAAAATGGGCAAAGTCTGTTGGGTATAATGAAAATGATGTTAATAATATAATCAAATCAGTTAGAAAGAAGAAACGAGTATGAGAATTGTGATAGATACAAATGTTTTGATTTCTGGTGTGTTTTTTGGCGGATTTCCGAGAGAAATTCTTCGTGCTGTTGTTTGTCAGAAGATAACAGCCTGCGCTACGACAGAAATTATTAACGAATATGAAGAAATTGTGCAGGAAATGATTGACAGAAAACAAGGGCATATTAATAGAACAATTTTAAGCCCGCTAATTAAAACTATGGAAATTATCGAACCTGTTACTCATGTTGAAATATGCCGTGATCCTGACGATAACAAATTCCTGGAATGCGCAAAAGATTCTCATGCTTTATATATTGTCAGTGGAGATAAAGACCTCCTTGTAATAGAGCAGTTTGAAAACATTCAAATCGTGACAGCAAAAGACTTTTGTGAGAAATACTTTTCCGAATAAAAAGGAGCTATTACCCGACTTTCTCATAACGCACCTGCATAGATTTTCCACAAGTAGCACAGTAGATATATGACAGACTTCTGTAGCAATCCGTCAGACGCGTCAAATATACGACAAGCTTCTACATATTATGATGATATAAAAATCCACAGAAGCCTGGTGTCGACATTTGTCGTTTTTTTATTCTTGAATTCCTTACTATTCCATCGTATACTTAATCCATAGCTTAAAGCTATTCTCTACATCTTTCACAACAGCCATCCTGGCATTCTGCATTAAGAATCTAGTTACTTTTCACGGGATGAAGAAAGTAACGAATCTATAACCATATTTTTCTCACCCCCTCTTTATCCTTGAATTCTACACCATTCGATAGTATACTTAACTCATAGACAGAAAGGATCTATATGGCAAAGACCACACAGCATTTAAAGCCCGACATTGCATTAAAGAACTACTGGCGCGACAATGACCGATTTGCTGACTTCTTTAATGCAGTCCTGTTTCAGGGTAAGCAGATTATACGGCCAGATGAATTAGAAGACTTAGATACAGAAGAATCCTCTATCATAGAGCACAAGAAATACACCGAGAGCATCCAGGCTTCCAGAGATACTATTAAGATACGAAAGAAATCCACGGCCTTTGGCATTGAATTTGTTATGTTGGGGAAGGAATCACAGGCACATATCCACTATGCCATGCCTATGCGGGTCATGGGCTATGATTATGCTGCATACAAGAAGCAGTACGACAGTAACGCGCAGAAATATCAGACCTCCGACGGGATGGAACCTGACGAATTTCTATCGAGAATGAAGAAGACAGATAAGTTCACACCTGTAATTACTGTGGTAGTCTACTACGGTGAGAACGAGTGGGACGGCGCGACCTCTTTGCATGACATGCTCCGCATACCAGCGGAGATTGCAGCGTATGTGAATGACTACAAGATAATCTTAGTCGAAGCCAGAAAGAATGAACTGGTTCTTCACAATACGAATAACGTGGATTTCTTTAATCTTCTGGCGATTCTGCTTAATAAGGATATTCCCCGGAATAAAGCTCGCCAGAAGGCCATACTATACGATAATAAGCACAAGCCGGATAAGTCCGTTATCACGGCGGTCGCCGGCGCCACAAACAGTCGTATCAGTCTTGATACTTTTGAGAAAGGAGCAGATCATATGTTTATGGATTCATGCACCAGTTCATTTCTTCGGAGTATTGCCGAAGAAGGCATCGCTAAAGGTAAAATCGAAGGTCGCGCTCAGGGGATTATTGAATTGGGCTATGAGGTTCATCTATCCGAGGATGACATCTTAGAACGTCTGCAGCGGAAACTGAATGTCTCCATACAGACGGCTCAGGAATATCTAAACAACTTCAAAAAGACGGCTCAGTAAGCAGCCTTAATGCTTTTGAGAAAGGAGCAGATCATATGTTTATGGATTCATGTACCAGTTCATTTCTTCGGAGTATTGCCGAAGAAGGCATACTTGAAGGCCGCGCTCAGGGGATTATTGAATTGGGCTATGAGGTTCATCTATCCGAGGATGACATCTTAGAACGTTTGCAGCGGAAACTGAATGTCTCCATACAGACCGCTCAGGAATATCTAAACCAGTTCAAAAAGTAAAGACCGGGTTCTTCATCCCAGCCTTTATCCCATATCCCGGATCTGCATCCGGCATCCGCCGGTACAGTGCCGCTAATACATCACCTTATACAAGGAACTGTCCAAGAATAATTTATGATATTGTTAGACAGTTCCTATGCATCTTCTCCCCTCTCCTTAAGCCTTCCCCCAATCAGATTCAGCACCACGCCGATTCCGACTACACAGGCCACCGCAATCTTCCCTTCCATGGAAGTCATAATCGTCAATACCCGGCCCATGTAAGGAACAGACAGCGCCACCTTACCGATAAAGTTATCATAGAAGACCGGTTCCGGATCTTCCTTCTCGTTAGCGTCTCCTTTGGTGATAAATGTACCCGACACCAGATTATTCTTCACAACCCTGTGCGTAATGATCCCGGAATCCTCCAGCGACCCGTAGAACGCAATGATATCCTCTTCCTCCACATCTCCCGGCTCCCCGGCCCGTACATACAAAAGGCTCCCCACCGGTACAGTCGGTTCCATACTGCCGCTGAGCACGTTATACATATGGAATCCGATCATTCCCGGAAAAACCAGCAGAGAGCACAGCAAGATTACAAGCACAATCAATATAGTCCCCGTCACACTACAGACTTTTCCGGCTCGGCTTCTGCCAGAATCCCTGCCGGAATTCCCACCCGGATTCCCGTTTTCACTTCTGCTGTAATCTCCGCCATGATTCTCGTCATGATTTCTTTGATTTTTTCTTCTCATCCCGCTTCTCCGCTTACACTCAGATTGGCGGTGACTACTGCCACCGCCATTATCCAAGTTTATTATTATTTTTTCACATCTCCAACCTAATATATCGCTGGTCTGTCCCCCGACAGTTGATGTACAAAGTCTTCGATTCACCGCCTGTCATCTTTCGGAAACTTTCCTGGAGCCTCATGCGTAAGAGCTTCATCGCTCCTGCCATTCCTCTCCCGGAATCTTTCCCAAAGCCTCATGCGTAAGAGTTTCGACACTCCTGCCATTCTTCTTCCGGAATCCTTTCCAAAGCCTCATGCGTAAGAGCTTCATCGCTCCTGCCATTCTTCTTCCGGGATCTTTCCCAAAGCCCCATACGTAAGAGCTTCGACGCTCCTGCCATTCTTCTTCTGGATTCTTTCCCAGCACCTCATACGCAAAGTCCTCGATTCAATTACCGTTCATCATCCGGCAGCGTTCTGCTCACCTTAACTGCAGCCGCTTTCCGTCTCTTCCTCAGATAAAGCGCTGTTCCCATAAGCGCCAGCACTGCCGCCGCGCCGATTCCGATATACACAGGAAGATAACCCATCACCGTACCCGGCTGTGCCTGCTTCACGCTCTCGGCCATCGGCACTTCCTCATCCTTATCCTCGACATTCTGAGGAACATTTCCCTGCGGAACTGCATCATCCGGCACTGCCACATCACCGCCGACTCCTTCCGCCGGAACTCCCGCATCCGCTCCTGCATCCGCCGCAGGCGTTGCCGTCGGAGCCGCAGCCGGCGTTGTTGCCGGAGTCGTGGCAGGCGTCGTGGCCGGGGTTGTTGCCGGAGTCTCAGGTTCTGCCGGAGTCTCGATTGGTGTGTATACGAAGTTAAACACATTCTCCGCCGAGTTAGACGACAGAGTCATCACCATATTATATGCCTGAGGCTGGTATCCGTCCACATAGCGGGCCGAAACATACTGCCTCTCGCCGATATTCCCATAATAAGTGTCGCTTGGAAGCAGGGTGTTGCCCGCCGCGTCCTGATAATTGATCGTGTATGGCGTCATCTCTCCGCTGACGCCGTAGGCGATGACATAATCCATATCCGCCGCAACCGCTCCGGTGGATGCCACGGCCTCGGAATTATCCCTTCCGGATCTCCTGACGCCCCTGATATAATAACGCTCATCCGTCACCTTCGCCGCATCATTAGGATTGATATAAACCGCCTCGCCGTATGCCACTCCGCTGACCACGATCTGTTCTACCTGACCACTCTTCCCGGTGATCTTCTCAATCTTTGCGTTACTCCCCGCCGCAGTGATTCCCGCGCCTGTGAGCACTCCCTGATTCCCGGCGTACAGCCGGATCGTATACGTATATGCCGTATCATCTGCCGCCAGGGCCGTCTGCCCTGCCGCAAGAGTCAGCATGGACAGAGCCAGCAGTCCGGCCCGTATTTTCTTCAACCATTTCATACTATCTCTGCCCCCTTCTTCTGCCGCCTCCAGTTTTGCCAGTCGGCCGCTTAACTCCATTCTCACTCCGGATACCTGCATCCATATTCCGGATGCCTGCATTCTCACTTCGAATGTCTGCACCCATATTCCGGATGCCTGCATTCTCACTTCGGATACCTGCGTCCATATTCCGGATGCCTGCATTCTCACTTTGCATATCTGCATCCACACTGTGCATACCTATATCCGAACTGCGCATACCTGATTCATTTCCCTCATACAAGTCTTCGTCATCCGCGTATGCATCCTTATAATACACTCTCAATCCACCCGCGCCAGTCTCATATGCCGCTTCCTCCTGCTCTCTTCTAAGCCTTAAGAACACGATCAGCAAAAGCGCAAATCCCGCACCCAGCATCATCAGCACATACAGCATGATCTGAGACTGATCCCCGGTCTTAATCACCTCACGGTTCCCGCCGGTTCCGCTGCCGCCGCCCGGATTACCGCTGCCAGGCGTACCCGTCCCGGGCGTAACCAGCTCCGTCGCAAAGTCCATCTGCAGTCTCGCATAAGTATTCTGGTAATTATTCACCAGCGTCTCACCGTCAAGGGCCACCTTAAGCTTCACAACGCCCCTATCGCCGTTACCCATACGGTCCATGTAGAAATAATCATCCAGAGACGTTGTCGCGCCGTGAAGGCCCACGCCGTTATATCTTCCGTCTCCGCCGAACTTCTCGCTGGAGTAAAGTGTCGTCGTCTGTCCTGCCGCGTCCGTGTAGGTCAGCAGATAGTCATAAGCGCCGCCCGCCGCGTCTCCGGCGTCCTCCAGAGTGCTTAAGATCTGGTTCTTCATATACCAGTCCGCCTCGCCGTTAAAATCATTCTTAAGAGTAATCGTAAGCTCCACGGAGTCTCCCGGCTGCATGGCGTTGATCTCGTCGCCCATGTTGGCGGTGGTAAAGTTACTGCTCATCTTCTTCCCGTTGAAGCTCACCTGCCAGCCGGACGCTCCCTGCCGGTCCTCGGCAAATGCCGTCACAGAGGATGCGAGAACCAGAATCCCTGCCAGGCATACACCCAATAATCTTCTCTTCATTCTCTCAATCCTCCCTTACAGAATCCCAAGGGCAGCCGCATCCACGCCCCACGCGCTCTTGATCGCATCCTGAGCGTTGTGTGTCTGCACTGCGTCCACTTCCACATCCACATGGAACTCTACGCCGTCATATTTATACACCGTCTTGATGGTCTTGCCGTCTCTGATGATCTCGGCGTCGGCAGCCACCTGGCCGTCGATCATGATAGAATCTGCAAATACAGCCGTCTCGCTTCCAGATGGCAGGATGCCCTTGTAATAAAGCTCCATACACTCCTTCTCGCCGCCATTTGCGATTGCCTGCACATCATCCGGATTCTTGATCCACTGCCCCTCGTTCACAAGGTTCAGCTTGATCAGGCTTGGGGACAAGGTCGTTACCTTCTCGGAACTGTTCTCCCCGACCTTACGCGTCCAGTATTTGTAGATGCGCACCCGCACATACTCGTCGATGGTTCCACTGTTCCTTACACTCAGCTTCTCCTCATAACTCTTGTTCAGGGCAAGCTTCTCACCGTCTTTTAACATCCCCTTCAGCAGCGCGCCGTTCGCAGCGCCTTCCCCTGCGTTGTTCGCCATCTTCCACTCGTTCTTCTCATAATCCCGGCTGCTTACCACCTTGCCATTCTCCACAAGGCTTACGCCGATCTGGGAAACGGTAATCTCCGCCGTATAATTCTCACTGTAATAGGTCAGCGCCGCCCTGGTGCTTCCGATAGTGCTTCCAAGAAGCAGGACCACCGCCAGGGCAAGCAGCCCGTAAGTCACCTTACGGCTGTTTCCTCCGCCCTTTCCGGCGCGGCGTGCGCCAGAGCTTTCACTGGAGGCTCTTCTGTCCTTCTTCATTATTCACCAGCCTCCTTCCAGTCATCCTCACCGCCGATCACCGTATTCCAATCCGCAGTCTCATTGCCGTTCTCGTCATATACCACCGGCGTACATTCCTGGACAACCACCACATTGAAGTTATCCTTGTCGAACCCTTCTGGAACATTGATCTTCGCATTCAGCACCGTCGTAGACGCGCCCGCCGGAAGCACCGGCGTATAGTACCAGTAGTCGTTCTCCCCGCGGCGCCAGTTGCCGTCGCCGCTCACCGCCGCCGTGACCTCTGTGCCGGAGAACACCTTCACCCGCACGAAGCAGTCGCTCCTGTCGGACGGATTCGTGATCGTGATCAGCTTCGTCATCTCCTCCACTTCCTCATCAATCACCGTACTGCTGCCCAGATTCACCACGCCGCCTCCTCCGGCCGACACATAAGTGGTAAAATAAGCCAGAGAACTTTCGATCGTCAACGCCGCCGTCATACAAAGAGCCGCGGCCGACATAGCGATCAGTTTTCCATATTTTTCCATAAACTTCATTCCCGTCGCAACTCCTTCCTATTCCTGCAGGTCTGTCGACCAGTCCCACAGACCATTTTCATCCAGATTAAAATGATTCGTCACTCCATAGCCTCCGCGGTTTCCGCCGTTATATGCGTTGGTAAATGAAACCGACGCCTCAGAAGCCCCGTCAATATTCTCAAGAGCCGCCTCTGATACGATCACCGTCTCCGCCGTATCCGGACCGACCGCCTGGTAACTGCTCCCCGCGTAAACTTCCGTCACCGTCACCCGAATCCCCGCCGGGATACCCGTAAGCTTCACCGTCTCGGTGCTTCCGGCTCCCTCAAGCGTCGCGCTGATCACATTGCTGTAAACCACATTTCCCGCGTCGTCGCGTCCCTCTACCAGGAACACACAGGTCGTCGCCCCAAGAGTCTCGTTATAGGTATCCAGCGTCTTGCTGATGTTCAGCGCGCCCTCCTGCTGTACCCGCTCCGCTTTAAGGCCGATGACCGGCCCATAGTTCCAGGAATCATCCCCTGCACCCGTCTGTGCATATGCATTTCCCGGAAGCGCGGTTAAGTATGGGGTAAATGTATATTCATAGCTGCAGTCTGTGTTAAACGTCGTCTCCGGCGCCACCAGGTACATCCCGGTATCCAGGTTGGCAAATTTCGCAGAAGCCGTTTCCCCCGGCCTCTTCTCGATCTTCTCCTGTGCGGACGGCTGATTATCGCCGATCAGCCCATACGCCTCTTCGGCAAGCGTCGTCCAGTCCTCTGCGGTGGTCGCGCTGCTGATGCTGTCGAACTTCATGGACGCCCAGGAACCAACGCCTGTATATCTGCCCACCGCGTCCACACTTGCCACCCGGTACAGACCGACCGGAATCTGCATCTCGCTTAAGTCCGCCTCGAACGCCTCGTCATAATTACCCTCCACAGATACCGTAAGGCTGCATTTCCTGTCTACCTCAATCGCATCTGCCGCCTGCGCCGGTAACAGCGTCAGGCAAGGCAGCGCAAGCAGTAATGCCAGCACCAACGCATATCCTCTTCTTACTCTCTTACTTATCTTCAACTCTTTCCCTCCTTACGGTCCTCTTGCTCCTGCACAAACTGCTGCACTTCGGTCTGCTTCCCTTTCTTAGGCCCCATGACGCGGCGCATGATGAGGATGATCAGCGCTGTCACTCCAAGGCCCAGCAGCAGGTATAACATATAATAGTTCTGAATGGCCTGTACCATGGAATCCACAGGCGTCGACTCAAGCTCCCCGTCATAAGGAACCCGATGCCCCCGCACCAACAGCCGGTGGCTGTTCACGCCGTAGGGCGTGCAGGTAAATAAAGTCACATAGTCCGCGCCCTCCTCTACCTTCAGCGCCTCCTCCAGCGCGTCGATATCATCCTTGTCGACCATGGGGTGGATCTGATCCACCTCGTAAGCCATATCCTCGTCAAGGATATGAAGATAGAACCTGTCGCCCTTGCCCATCTGGTCGATATCGGTGAAAAGCTTCGCGCTTGGGAGTCCCCTGTGTGCCGACAGGACGCTGTGGTTACTCTCGCCGCCCACCGGAAGCTTCGTGCCGTTTAAGTGGCCTACCCCTGTCTCCAGCACATCCGTGTCTGTTCCATGATAGATACCTAACTTGATATTGATCTTCGGTATCGTGATGTATCCCATGATGCCGTCTCCCGCGGCGTTTAAGACCTGCCAGTACGCCGTCTGGCGGATATCCTCCGCCTCCTCGACGCCGAATACATCACTTCGAATACTGTTCTGTGAAAATGTCTGGTTATAGCTTCTGGCTGCCGCCCATGCATCCTCGAAATCCTCTTCCGTCATCTGGCTCACCGCGTCGTCGTAATTGGAAATCAGTCTCGACTGGCGGTAGGTGTTCCACTGGTTGGAGATAGTCGGATAGGCAAGTATCCCGAATCCCACCAGGAACAGCAGCCCGAATAGAAATGATGTGATCTTCCTCTTCATGTCTCTCTACTCTCCCTGTGGTTTTTCCAGCGCTCCATCCTGCGTCCCGGATCCGCTTCTCATACCTTCCTGCGCTTCATCCTGCGCCCCGGCCCCGTCTCTTACGCCTTCCTGCGCTTCCTCCGGTGTCTTTGGCGCATCTGCCTCATTTCCCGGAAGCTTCGTCTCCTGCACCTTCTTCGCCAGCTTCTTCTCCCTCTTATATAAGAAGAGTATGAATCCGACCGTGATCAGTATCCCCACAATCACCCATAACAGATAGCTGGTATGGAAGCTCATGTTGCTCAGCGGCAGGTTCTCATCCTTGATCTCCTCCGGTACATAGGGAACTCTGTGTCCCCGTACCAACAATCGGTGGCTGTTCACCCCGTAGGGGGTACAGGTCAGAAGTGTTACCAGATCCATCCCCTGCTCCACTGCCAGCGCCTCCGTCTCCTCCGGCTCTATGACCGTGATCTGGTCCACCTCGTAGCAGAGGGTGTCGTCTAAAATCTTAAGGAGGAAATGGTCTCCTTCTTCCAACTTATCCAGATCCGTGAACAGCGCCGCGCTGGGAAGTCCTCTATGTGCGGAAATGACTGCGTGGGTGTTCTCCCCGCCCACTGGAAGGGAGCTTCCTTCCAGGTGGCCTGCCGCCATCTCCAGGACATCATCATTGGTGGTGTGGAAGATGGGAAGACTGATCTTGATCTTCGGAATCTCCACCGTTCCCATGATGCCGTCCCCGGCAATGTTGAGACAGGACATGTAGCCCTCATCCTCTTCCGACGCCTCCGCTACGGCGAAGGAATCCGGAAGGATGCTTGGAAGTAAGGCGTTATTGTAGCTTGCCGCCTGTTCCCACTCTGCGGGATAATCGATCAGGCCCGCCGCTTCCTTCTCGGCTACTACCTCATCATAACTGCTGATCAAACGTTTCTGTCTGTAATTGTTCCACTGGTTGGATATAAATGGATACAGCAGCAAGGACAAGCCGGCTAAAAATAAGATCGATATAAGAATTTTACTCGTTTTCTTTCTCATCCGGACTCTCCTTGTTGTTGTATCTGTGTTGCCTGAACACTTAATCGCTCTGATTGTTGCTGTTTCTTGTTGGTAATTCCGGGGCGATGGCGTATCGCCCCGGAAATCTAAAATATGTGTCCTCTTTTTGTATGGCTTTATCTTACTTCTGGTCTGCCCTTAAGTAATTCTTGTTCTTTTATCGGCTTAGACTATTTTGCGGCCTTTCTGCGGCTTGCGAAGAATAATGCTGCTGCGATGATCATGATCGCACATCCACCGATTGTGAAGATCGTAGTACCGATACCACCGGTTGATGGAAGTGAACCGATTGTAAGGTTAACAACGCTGTCAGCAGGTGTTGTAGCTGACTCTCCATAAGTTATATTCGTAGCAGTCTTTTCAACTAGATTTCCTTGTGCATCCTGATAAGTTACTTTTACATCATAAGTTGCAGTCCCTTTGTTATACACAATATTTTCGAAAGTAACTGTATAAACTGTTTCATTAATTGTATATCCGCTTGGTGCCGCTGTCTCTTTCAAATAGTAAGTCTTATCAGCATCTAATCCATTAAATACGATTTTATCAGAATTACTGTCTATTGTTGTGTAAGTATCTACCACATTTTCATCTACAAAACTTAAATCGTCGTAGAGTGTGAATGTTGCTCCTTCAAGAATCTTGCCATCTCCATCTACTTTGTTAAGTACACCATCGAATCCAAATGTATAAGTATATTCGGTCTTCGGGTTTGTCTCTGCTGTCCCATCTTCACCTGGTGTTCTAGAATACTCTAACGTTACATTATTCTGACCTGCTGATGTAATAGCATCTTCTGTAACCGTTGCATAATATGTGATTTCAACTGCACGAGCATCATCTGTTTCTGCTGCAAGACTACTAATATAGGCAGAAGTGAATGCAACACTAAAAGTATTATTCGCAGGACCTGTTAAGTTATAATTTGCCTTAGCTGTAGCTACTCCACCCACCTTAACTGTAATTGGATGCTCATCATCTACTTTATACTCCAATCCTCTGACAATCGTATCCTTTAATGTATATACCGGATCAACATATTCTGCACTGTATGAAGGAATTGTTCCTGTAAGTGTAAACCGAACAACGCTTCCTACTGCTGCATCTTTATCATCAGCATCTACTTTTTTGTCTACTGTTCCAGTAATATCAGAAGACTTTGCAAATGCTCCTGTTGAACCAAGGTCCCAATTATCAGCAGCAGCATCTACACTAGACACCTGTACGCCGTCTACAGTATAATAAACACTGACAATCATCGGATTATAAACCGTCTCATTATTACTACTTGGAACGGCGAGAATCATCCATGTTCCAACTTCTAACTTAGATCCATTTGTGAACTCATTCTTTTCACTATTTCCAGCTTTTTTTGCCAGATTGGTAATGAAGTCGCTATCCAATCCAATCACGTTTCCAGATGCATCAAACGTTACATCCCCAGTTTTACCAGAAAAATCAGTCCATTCATATCCTACGAATCCTGCTCCTTCATACTTTGCATCAATAATCTGATATGCATAAAGTGTTGTGTCATCAACACCCTCAACTGTAACCTCTTTTGAATCAGTCTTCTGAGGTTGTGCTGCAAATGATGTCATGCTCATTCCTAAAACCATAGCCAGTGTCAATAACACTGCAAAAATCTTCTTGAATTTCTTCATTTTTTTCTCTCCTTTTCCCTTTTATGGTTTTTGATTGGTTATGTGTGCGTGTATGGCACACGGGTTACTTTTTAGTGCTAATCACGCACTCATTTTGCGGTGTAAGTGCCGCTAAAAAGTTCATTCATACTTTAACTTCTCAGCACCTCCCTGCACCTTTTTTTATATGTTATCAGTGCTGCCCCTGCCATGAGCAGGATGCCACTGAACATATACCAGTAGACTCCGGAACCGCCTGCATCTGGAAGTGCATATAAAGCGGTATTTCCAATATAGAATACAATCTTTCCATCTGCTTTATCTTTATCTATATTGTTTTGATTTCCATTTATATTTGGAATACCATTAACAAATTCTATCTTCCATGCTGTATTACTAAGGGAATATCCTACTGGGGCTTTAGTCTCACGGATTATATATTCTCCGTTCAACTCCTTTTTCACAGTTTCCCAATTCTTTGACGAATCTGTTGGTTCCCACTCAATATTACCGTTTGAATCTGATTCACCTTTTGCAATAACATTTGTCTTATTTACTTCAAGAAGTGATTGTGAACTTTTCTCTAATTCAAACATCGCGCCATCTAGTGTTTTCTCACGACTACTTGAACTATGCTTTACCATTCTCCAATCTCTTAACTCATCATTATCCAGAACATTTGTAATAAAAAGTTCTTCACTCTCTTTATCCTCCGTATCTGAATCTCCATTATCTAATAATGAAGCAAATTCTTCTGGTTCCTCTGTCAGCTTTTGTGTATAGGATGCCGCATCTTCATTTGTAAGCATTTCCTCTACTGACCAATTGATAAGAGTTTTATCTTTGCCATAATACACAGGAATATTTACCCATGTATGTCTCCACCCCGACTTACCAGTAATCGTTTGAGTTAACGAATTCACATCTACTTTCAATTCTTCTAATTGAGTTGGTGTTAGAGACACCCCGTTTATACTGCCAACCAACTTTACCTGTAGCGTTTCTGGTCGTTTTTCATACTCATTATTAAAATCCTCCCAGATTTTTGTAAAGAGTATATCTTTCACTTTATCTGGCTCAGTCTGTTCGACTTCATAAGCATTGTTAAAAGCGACCTCTACCGCTTGTTTGCTTCCAACTTTTATATCAGTACTACCTTCCGTTTTTACCTGACTTCCACCAAGACTAGTTACTGTATTCTCGCTTGTGGAAGTTACAGTATAACCATCTAGTTTTTCTTCCTTCTCAACTACAGAGATTGTATATGTCCCTTCTATCTGATTATCTGTATAATCGAAAGTACCTGTGACAGTTCCATCCGCATTAGGAACCCATGTCATATTCTTTGCCTTTAAAGTTACAACTTTTCCTTGTAGCAAATTACTGGTTTTTGTCGTATCATTAACAAGGTTCCCTTCAGAATCTTTAACTTCGATACTAAAGTACAATTTGTTTTTTAGTTCATCAAGACTCTCTGAACTTAAATTAGCAACAGTTTTCTCAATTCTTAAATTAAACTTATTTGAGCTAGGTACTGGTATATCTTGACCAAACCAAACATTATCTAGATAATTTCCCATTGTCGGATCTTTCTCTTCAGCACTAACGAAGAAGAATCTAGTTAAACTATCTGTGGGAATATATTCATCCTGATAATCTACCCATTCTGTCCTTGTCGTAAACAGCCTCACATATATTCCATCTTTGTATATCCCTTCTTCTACATTATTAGAATCGGCTTCTAAACCATTCACTACACTCAGCACTTCGGCTCTTGTGTCTATTACTCCTCCGTTTACTCCCCCAACGAGCGCAGCCTTTGTCGGCATTATAACTACATACATTTTATTTGTTCCTGGTATTACACCAGCATTTGCACGTGCTCTATGAGAAAAATAATAATTTAACGGAATACCCTTAATAGTAAGCACATCCTGATATAATGCGCCATGAACTTCATGACCATTTATTTCTGCAAATTGTTTACCCTCTGCAGCAGGTATTGCATTTTCACCATATCCATTAATCCCAGGAAAGACCAAATTACTTCCCGGCACCGGACATAATATTTCTATTTCATTATTCGATGCCGTAGTGTGCCAACCATCCACTTCTTCTGCGGACACCCAATGGAACCTACTAGAATCCGGTATCAACGGCGGATTTTCAAAACCTCCATTTTGTACTTCACTATAATACTTAACTGGAAATGGATCCGATTCAACAGAATAAATCTTATTACCCTCATTATCGTATATCTGTAATTCAACTTTGTAATTTACAGATTCTCGTTCACTATTCAATGCTCCCTTATCCAGCGCAATATTAAGCGATTTACCATCATCACTGATATTGGTCATTTTGTTTTCATATATAATTGTTTGTACCTCTTCATACGACATTCCATTTATTTGTTTCTTCCATACGTACCTAAACGTCTTATTTTGATATTCTGTTTGATTTAATATTGACTCTCCGCCTTCAACTTTTATATTACCGCTTTGAACAATATCATCTTCTATTAATATGGCACCAGCTTTATGATATATCAGTTGTAATTTAACACGCCCTTCCTCAACTTCCTGCGCCCCATAAGAATAATCATTTCCAGCCAAATCGCAAAATATAACTTTAGCAAATCCCCACTCTCTTTCTTGAACTTTAACACTTACAACACTATGCTCTTCATTTGTTTCTGGCTTAATCACATTAACAGCATCATATTTATAGTAGTCATCTCCAACTTTAATCGTATTTGAAATCTTCTCTTCTAAATTCACAACAGAATCTTTATTAATTGTAAACGTTATATCCCCATTATATGGTATAGGCTTTTTATCAGGATCAACATACTCAATCTGCATTTTAGGTGAATAAACCTGCTCCCAATCGTCATTCCCATATATCCAAGTAATTACAAATGTTGAAAATCCATCTGTAACCAATTCTACCTTCTCAACCGAAGCATCCGCCTCTGCCGTAGCAATCGTAGTATCTTCTTTCTCCGTTAAATCCTCAACCTTAATTCCATCCGCTGCATTCTCATCTTCTTTCAGATGATTTACCGCAACCGTCGCATTCTCGGATACTCCTTCCGGCTTGGTGGCTTCCTTGAAGTCCATAGTCACCTTAACGTCACCGCTTGGCTCTACCTCTTCGCCGTCCACGATAAAGCAGATATCATATGCAAGGAATCCTTCCAGTGTCTCCTGCTTCTTCTCACTCTCCTCTAACAGCTTCTGGTTCGTCAGTTCATACTGTTCATTGACCTTCTCTACCTCTGCTGCCTCTTCGTCAGACATTTCCCTGGTTACTTCTTTCTGCTCGATCGGTGTAACAGATAATTCTGCCCCTTCAGGAACAACTCCCTCTGCTGCCGATACATTGATTACGATTGTATCGTCTTCATACTTCTCTTCGTATGCAGGAGTCTCTGCCTGTTCGGCTGTCTCTTCCGGCGTCTCTTCTGTTACCGCCTCGTCTGCCGGAGTTTCCGGCGCTGCTTCCTCTGCCGGAGCCTTCTCCTCCTTGTTATCCTTGTAAGCCTTCTCAAGCTCACTGATCATCAAGTAAGAAGCGATATGCTCATCTCCTGCATCGTATTTATTTTCCTTAACCTCGTTACCGCTGTTTCCTTCAATTACTTCAATCTCATGCTTCTCATTATTATAGGAAGAAACTACTCCCATCTGGAACGCCGTCTCTTCTCCTTCCTTATTAAAGAAGATAAGATCTCCCGCCTTCGGCTCATATCCTTCCGGTGCGGTAATGTAGTTCTGATTGTTCTCATCAGCCTGAACGAACTTGTCATACCACTCTGCTGTTACCTTCTCGTTCGGGAACAGGTTTGACGTTTCTAGTCTCGCATAGTGCATACAGAAGTTGACAAACGGTGCATCCCAGTCTGTGTAAACGTCTCCGACAAACTGGCCGTAACGGGTATAGCCCTTGTGGCTTCCGTCTTCTGCAACCGTGTAGTTCTTCGTACTCTCTTTATATCCAACCTGTGCCTTCGCTGCTGTTACCAGATCCTCGCCCCAGGCTTCTTTCCACTCAACATCCTTGTACTGTGCATCCCAGGCTGCTGCGTCTTCCACGTCTGCGTTGGTGTCGATGTAGCAGTAATCATTGTGGATATGCTCTTCTTTACCGCATGTCTGCTGATTCTCGTAGCATCCGTCTGTGTGCGTGTGTCCTGCGCTCTCTTCCTGTCCGCATACCAGCACCTGCTCAGTTGCGTAGCACTCTTCGCCGTGTACGTGTCCCTCGGACTCCTCTGTCGGTTCGGATTCTTCCAGACCGCATACCAGTGTACTCTGTGTCTCATAGCAGGCATCTGTGTGCTGATGCCCCCCACTCTCTCCCTGTCCGCATACCAGTGTGCTCGTATAGCAGGCGTCGCTGTGGGTGTGCTCTTCCAATCCGCATCTGGGTTCGCCCGTCATGGCAATTCCTGACTGTATCAGGCCCCAGATGACGCCGCCGACTATGATAACCGCAAATGCCGCAACGATCATGCCGACTCGCCTGCGCTTCTTCTGCTTACCTCTTAACTCTCCTAAATATTCTCTCACAAGTTCCTGCATCTTCTCACCTTCCTAGTGCATAATTCCCATGCGCGCCAGCGGCCACGCCCTGAATGCTACTCTGCCGACTATCTGGTCTCTCTCCACACATCCGATTGACTTGATCCGGCTGTCTATTGATACTGTCCTGTTGTCTCCCAGCACGAAGATCATCCCCCTTGGCACTTGATAGGGGAATTCTAATTCACATTTCCCCAGATCCTTCTTATCCAGATACGGTTCATCAATCTTCTCACCGTTGACATACACGTTACCTTCCTGGTCTATATCTATATAATCTCCTGCGTCCCCGATGGCACGCTTCAGAAGTATTCTTCCTCCGTAATAGAACCCCACCAAGTCCCCCATCTCAATCTCTTTCGTCTGCCTGAGGAATACAATCTCTCCACTCTCAAGGGTAGGCTCCATACTGTTTCCGTTGATGCGGATCAGTACGAACAATCTGGTTGCCATCAGCGCCGATATGGCTGCAATCACCACCAGTACCCCCGCTATATTCCAGAGTGTCCTACGGAAACCGTGCTTCGATTCTTCTCTGGCGAGCTCTTCTCTGAGGCTCTCTATCGACGGGATCTTAAGCTCCTCAGAAGTCTCGGGCGCCTCATTAGCCATGAACATCACCCGAAGCTGCCGGCATCATCAGATGACTGCCCTCGCTTCCTTCTGCCGGTGTCTTACTCTGTAACCCCATGCTCACTACCTGCCTGGTCCTTGGCGGGCCTGACTTCTTCCTGATCCCTGATATCCTTCCCGGTTCGAAAGGGATCTGGTTCTCTTCCGCCTTCACTGCCGTGTGGGCTCTGAGCTTCTTCTTACCCGATTCCTTCGCGGCTTCCCGTTCGCTTAATTCACGGACATTCATAAGATACTGCTCCGCCGCTCTCTGCGCCGCCTCGAAGACTCCGTTGATCCGGATCGCCGCCTCTGCGATGGATCCGGCCTCCTCAAGCTCGATGGCCTTGGACTTCTTCATGTCTTCGATCTGCTGCTTCAATTCTGCGATCTGCGCATCCTTCGCATTCAGGCGTGCATCCTTCAGATCCAATTTCTTCTTAAGACGCTCATAGCTCTCCGCCATCGTGTCGAACTGTTCCCTGATCTCGTCTGATTCCTGCTGCAGCCTCTCCGTCTCTTCGCACTGTACAAGAAGCATCTTAAGAAGCTCCCTGCGATTCAATTTTCTTAATTCCTTATCTGCCATAACTATTCCTTCCTTATCTGCCGCATCATAACCCCTTCATTCATGCAAGAATCTCGTCAAACAACTGAAGTAACTCAATGCCGCTGTGAAATACGACCTCCATGTTCTCATTCTGCCAGATCAGCTTTCCCTGCCATGTATGATGCTCCCGAAAAAGAATCTGGATGCGGAAGACTGCGGCGTCTTCCCTGCCCTCGCTCACCGGAGATATAAAAGGCAGCGGGTTCCCCGGGCACTCCTCCAGATCAAGCAGACTATTCAGAAGCAGGACCAACTGCGTAAGGCTCTCTATCTTCGCGTCCCCATCTAACCGCGGATGCTTAAGATATCCGTCCATTTTCCCGTTGCAGTAAGACAGTACGGTAACAACTGCTTCACGGCTGTGACAGGGAATCATCTTCCCTCGGAGCATCATGTTAACACCACCTTTTTCTCCTGTTTGTAGATTTACTATATCAAGCCGGTATTAGCGGGCTGTTATTTTTGGGAAATATTTGATCTTAACTTTTGTTTTTTTATATTATTCTTCGTCTGCCTCCGGTCCGGCCTCCGTCCGCTCTATCAAGGACTATGCGCCGAGATCCGGTAGGACAGCCTACGGGCTGAGCGCTGAGATCCGGAAGGATAACTGGGCGCTGGAATGCCGGTAAGTCTTGTGGAATGTGCAGTCGAGCCTGCTGATTACGATCTGCGCATTCTCCGGGTCGGTCCCCGTCAGCATCAGTATGTAGGAGCCTGCCGTCAGCCTTGCCACCGGGTCTCCGGTCCGAAGCCCCTCCTGGAGGATGCGTTCCAGCCTTCTCGCATCCGTGGTGGGCGCCGTATCGTCCCCGATACTGACGATTACCAGTGTGGATATCTGTCCGGACCGTTCCAGATGGCGCTTCTCCAGCGCGACGATGCTCTGGAACATCCCGAAGCTGCAGAAAAAGGCTCTCTTATTAGAATTCCCCTCGCTTACCAGACGGAAGATCTCTCTTACGTCTCCTCTGTCCTCCCTGCGCAGCCCCATCGCCAGTGTGTAGAGCTGTTCCACCCGTTCTGACGGTGATATCCCCAGGTCCTTGAGTATCCGTTTCCGGAAAACCTCATACTTCTCCACCGCCTGTTCCGGCTGGCCCATGGCGATAAACGCCCGCATCTGATAGGCTGTGAATTCTTCCATATATGGATCGCTCTGGTACGCCTGGCTGCAGACGCCGATCATCTCCATCCATTCTTCTTCCGTCTCAAGCATGGGGAGAAGGGCCTTGCAGGCGTCCAGATATAATGTTCTGTAATATTGTCTCGGCGTGACCGCCCACTCGCTGTCATTTCCAAGGAGCAGGTCGCCCTTATAGAGCGCCATGGCCTGCCGAAGGAGTGACAGGCACTCCCTGCCGACGCACTGCCGCGCGTCCAGGCAGGTTCTCTCGAACTGCTCCGTGTCAAGCTCGATCCGTACCTCGGGATCCCAGCCGTAGCATCCCTGCAGTGTCCTTAGCAGGTCGTTGTGCTCCGGGAACATATCCTTCAGCAGGTTCCGGATCTTGAAGAGCATGTTGCGCAGTGCGTTGGCCGGATCGCTGCTGTTGCTGTCCGCCCAGAATACGTCGATCAATTCTTCCGCGGAGATGTTCCGTGCATGGTTCATGATCAGGTACTGCAGGAAGGAGAGTGTCTTCTTCCCCGCCTTCTTGTGCGCCGAGTAGGAAAATGAACCAAGCATCTCGAAGCGGATGTCTGCTGTTGCTTCTTCTTTCGTATCTCTCATATCTGTTGCTCCTGACGCTTTCGCTTCCGGTGCTGTCCTGTCTTCTGCCGCTGCTTCCGGCGTCATCTCTGCTGTTGCTTCTATAGCTTCTATCTCTTCCATAATCAATTACCATCGGAATCGCCGAGCGCGCCGTCGATCAGTTTGACCAGTTCCAATGCACTTCTGAAATATTCCTTCTTCTGTCCGTCCACCCATGTTACCTCACCCTGCCAGCTTGAGTGCTGTCTGTGCTGTACACGGATGATGAAGGTCGCATCCGTCCCTCTGTTCTCGATCACATCGTCAAATGTCGCCATCTTCCTCATATCCTTTCGCTTATATTCCGGCAATTCGGGAATCCGCCTGCTTCTTCTCAGAGCGGCCTCTCTGGCCCTCCGGTCTACAAAGAAGCTTCTGGATTCTGTGGAGGCGAAGGGAAACTGGATATCGTCGTAGAATGTGTCCATCTGCTCTATAGCCGTGAGCAGGGACGCAAACCGTACCGGCTGATCCGTGTACTGGTGATACAGACGTCCGTCCTGACGTTCCTTGTTATAGGAGTCCATACACAACGTTACGATGTTGGGACTGTTCCATATCCGTTGTTCTTCGTATTCCTTCTCCATAGCTGCCCCTCCCTCATGCATTATCCTTCTATCTATTGAAGCGTCATTCACGCCGTAACGGTCCGTTCCGATATGGAAAACCGTGTGCGCGCAAACTTTCGTAGAGTATCCCACTCTACGAAGCCGTCGTAACCATAAAATGATATATTCATTGTACAAAATGCCTATGCATTTGTCAACGTTCTAAAAATTAACATATGCAAAAATTCCGTCTGTGATACATATTGATGCATTTTATACATATTCCGGCGAAAAATATACAGAATTCCGACAGGGAAATCAGTTTCTCTAATTATCTTTCGGAAAGTAAATGCAATCTGATAAGGTAGAAAGCGAAATTTCTGACTATCGTTTTTCCTTATTAGCCGTCAAAATAATAGTCACAGAAAAGGAGGGATTTTTGATATGTCCAAAAGAGGAGAGAATATCTACAAGCGGAAAGACGGAAGGTGGGAAGGGCGTTATATCAAGGAACGGACGGCGGCGGGGAAGGCGGTGTACGGCTACGTGTACGCCCGCTCGTACAAGGAGACGCGGCTGAAGCTTCAGAATGCGGTGCAGATGATGCGTTCTGCGTCGGCGGGACAGTTAGAGGATGGACGGCAGATGTATTTCGGCACGCTGGCGGAGAACTGGTTCGGCCATATCAGGCCGCTGACCAAGGAGTCTACTTACAGGAAATACTGGAATCTCTGGAATTCCTACATCCGGCCGGAGCTTGGGGAGATGCGGTTCGCGGAGATTACGCAGGATGTGCTGGAGGCGTGCTGTAAGGCCATGCTTGTCTCGGGAGGACAGGAGGGGACGGGGCTGTCTGCTAAGACGGTGTCGGACGCGCTGTCTCTGATCCGGAATATTTTCCGGTATTATGCGGGGCGGAAGCTTCCGGTTCCCTGTGATACCAGGACCGTCATGGTGAAGCAGAGTACGAAGGAGATGCGCATACTCAGTATGAAGGAACAGCAGGCTCTGTGCAGTTACATCTATATGGATCTGAGCATCCGCAACGTGGGGGTTCTGCTGTGCCTGTTTACGGGGATCCGCGTGGGCGAGGTGTGCGCGCTGCGGTGGGAGGATATCTCATTTCCGGATAAGACGGTACATATACACCGGACCATGCAGCGGATCCAGGTGGACTGCGGGGGCAGCAGCCGTGATACGGACAATGCCGGCAGTGGGAAGCGACGTGCCAGAGAGCCCAGGACGAAGATTATCGTGACCACGCTTAAGAGTAAATGTTCCATCCGCACGATTCCGATCCCGGATGAACTGCTGCAGATAATCGAGTCTGTCCGGGGGGCGGCGTCCGGATATTTCCTTACGGGAAGTGAGAAGAGATGGGTGGAACCAAGGACGATGCAGAATCATTTCAAGAGGCTCCTGAAATGCTGTGCCATCGAGGACGCCAACTATCATGCGCTCCGGCATACCTTCGCCACGCGTTGCGTCGAGCTGGGCTTCGATGTGAAGAGCTTAAGCGAGATCCTCGGACACGCCAGTGTGAATATTACGATGAACCGTTATGTACATCCCTCCATGCAGCTGAAGCAGGCGAATATGCAGAGGCTGTCGGAGATGATATCCTGGAATTAGATGTGTTATCTGGCACGCTGTGAGAAGTATGCGGGAATGGGCAGGATATGCCCGACAGAATATATGAAGCAGACGTTTGATGTGTCGATTAGGCACTCATGCGCCGTCAGAAATGTGGTCAGCCGCCGGCAGAAGGTCCGTAGAGACAACTGCCGGCGGTATTTTTACGTAGAGTGGGATACTCTACGAATTTTTTGCCGCATTTATGCATTCCCTGTTTTTGAAATATATGTTGTGAACAGGATGAAAAAAGGCCGGATAAGTACAGACATTTCAGTCTGTGCCTTATCCGGCCTGTCATTTCCCTGGAACGATCACACCTTCCCCCTCAAAGCTGTGTACATCATAACACCAATTTTTCAATTATACACTCATGGACATCTTTCTTCCTGTCATAATTAATTGCCACAAGAAGGATGTCTCCTGTATAACTTTCTACCCAATCCGCATACTTTTTATCCTTGATCTGCCTGATCGCGCCTTCGGCAGACTTATTCCATTTTAACTCGATCAGCAATGCCGGACAATCTACATTTTTCTTTGGAAGATAGACGATATCGGCAAATCCCCTTCCGCTTGGAAGCTCTCTGATGGGTTTCGCATAATATCCGCATCTGCATCCATTGCCCATGTGCTCTTTACGAGCTCCTCCGAACGGTTTAAGGCTTCCATAAGCCTGCCCCATCCGCCGACTTTTACCGCACGCACGAACTCCTGCCCAACCTCCTGATTGGGAATACAGACCGTACTGCTCTGCTCGTCATAGGTCAGATATCCCAGATGAACCAACAGAATCAGCACGTCGTCTTTCGTATAAAAAGTTGTCATATCATTCTGAAAGATGGTCGTGTCAATCCTGCACTGCCCGCCGCCCAGCATCTCCACTACTGCTTCCCTTAATCCGTCGAAATTCCGCTCAATGTAGACCTTCAACGCTTCATAGGTCTCCGTACCAGTCCAATAACTTTTGAATTTTTTCCATGTCAGCGCATCCACAACGGATTTCGGATTATAGATATGCGCATTCCCCAACTGATATCCATCATACCATCTTTTCATCTCGGCAAAATCCACACGGTACTTCCTGCATTGTTCCTGTACTTCTTTCTCTGTAAATCCAAAATACTCGCTGAGATTTTTGGGATCCGTTACCGAATATTCGTCAAACACATTAATAGCAGAGTGTTCCCCATACTTTTTAATCGGAAATATCCCGGTCATATATGCCAATTCCACATATTCTGAACCTTTGAAAAGCCCCCTCAGAAAATCAAGATATTTCTTCTGTATCTCCGTATTCTCTTTCGCCAACCGGAACACACAATCCCACTCGTCAATAATAAAAATAAATCCCTCTCCCGTATGGGCGTAAATCTGTTCCAGTACGCCCGGCAATCCATATGAATCCTGTACATAGTCAACACATCCGCCATATTCCGACTCCAATTCCCTGATAACCACTTCCTGGATTCTCTTGATAAAAACAGAAACATGAGATTCATCAAAAAGGAATCTCTGCACGTCAAACCGGATCACGTTATGTCGGTTCAGGTTTACTCTGTAAGCCTCTATTCTTTTCGCTTCCTGTTCCGGATCCTTCGCAGATACTGTCTTATTTTCGTGCGATATTTCCAACTTCGAAAATATATCTTCTGAGTCACATCCCTTACTATAATAAGCGGAGAGCATATCTGCGGCCATGGATTTGCCGAAGCGGCGCGGCCGGCTTGTACATATATTTTTCCTCTGTGTATTTAAAACACTGTTTGTATAATCGATCAATCTACTCTTATCTACATAGATAGGCGAATTCACAGCTTCCTTAAACAGCCGGTTCCCCGGATTCACATATATGCCCATATTCTCCACTCCTCCTTTTACCGGTAACAGCGATTGATTTTCCTGTAGGGCTGTCACATCTTCATTATACACTACATTATCCAATCTGATAACTACTAATATTAGAAAAGCTTGACCGTCCCTTGCGTTCCCCAAAAGACCAGGACAACTATACTTGGCAGATTTTTCCATGAAGAATAAAATCATCGACATTTCATAGATGGATACTCATAATTAGTATAAAAACTAAGGAGCATCCATTTATGAGCAGATTAGAAACTTTAATTGCAGACTACATGAAAAACTGTGAATCCATTAAAAAACTGGATAAGAAAACACTGAAGGCTTATCGTATCGATCTGGCACAATTTCAGGCATTTATGCTGGAATATCCTGATTTTGAAGATAAAACCGCCATAAATGATTATATCTCATCTCTCCACGACCAGTATAAACCCCGGACTACCAAGAGAAAGATCGCTGCGCTAAAAGCTTTCTTCCACTTTCTGGTTTATGAAGAGATTATTACCCTGAATCCATTTGACAAGATCAACGTAAAGTTCAGGGAACCGCAAATACTGCCCCGTACAATACCGGAAGCTACGATTGCTGATTTTATCTCCACAATGTATAAGCAAAAATCGCTTGCAGATACTGCCTATCAATACAATGCAGTTCTTCGTGACATCACGATCATTGAGCTGCTCTTCTCCACAGGCGTCAGGATCTCAGAGCTGTGCGCCTTAAGACTACAGCAAGTGGATCTGGTATCCTACAAAATAATCATTTATGGAAAAGGCTCTAAAGAACGCCTAATCCAGATCGGCAATGATGACGTTAAAAAGGTAGTATCTGAATATTATGCTGCCTTCCAGACAGATATTCTCTCCACAGGATGGTTCTTCATCAATCGGCTTCATCAGCGGTATTCAGAGCAGTCTGTACGGGCTATGATCGTAAAATATTTAAAACTGGCAATGATCGATATGCATATCACTCCGCATATGTTCCGCCATTCTTTCGCCACTTTACTGCTGGAAGCTGATGTTGACATCCGGTATATACAAAAAATGCTTGGCCACAGCTCAATCAAAACGACTGAAATATATACAAACGTTTCCATGGCAAAACAGAACAATATCCTGACAACCAAACATCCACGGAATTTTATGCATCTGAATGAATGTTAAAATCATATTTATCCTCTGGCTTTGTCGAGGAAAATCAGTGAACCCTTCTCTTGAATGGGTTCACTGATTCCTTGATTATGTCCGCTGCTTTGCTATTACCGTCATTAAGTTGTTATAAATATGCCAATACCGATTTTTTTGAGCAATAACAATTTTTACTTCTTCAACAATGTGCCTTCATAACTAGAGGGTTTCAGTATATTGCACTTTGATCTTGCCGCATAGTGTACTCGCCAAAGGAACTCCATCCATTATGAATAGAGGATAATTGTTAGTTATC